>LVEI03000001.1:2097500-2397500 GCA_001595385.3 Deltaproteobacteria bacterium GWC2_55_46
TGAGGTCATTAAGCTGTCGCGAGAGCTTGAGAAGAGGGTCGAGGAGAGGACGATGGAGCTAAAAAAGGCCATGGAAGGGCTTGCGGCCGCAAACAGGGAGATAGAGACCTTCACCTACACGGTAGCGCATGATCTCCGTTCGCCGCTCCGGCTCATAGACGGCTTCAGCATGCTGCTGCTGAAAAAACAGAAAGAGAGGCTCGACCATGACGGGCAGGACCAGCTCGACCGGATAAGGGGCGCGGTCAAGCGCATGGGACAGCTCATAGAGGACCTCCTTAATCTCTCGTACGTGATGAGGGCCGAGGTCTCCTGCGAAAAAGTGGACCTGAGCGCGCTTGTCTGGGCGATAACATCCGACCTCATGAAGGCCTCGCCAGAGCGGGCCGTGAAGCTCAAGGTCGAGGAAGGGCTCGTTGCCAGAGGTGATAAGAAGCTCCTCCGTATGGTGCTGGAAAATATCCTTGGGAACGCCTGGAAGTTCACCTCCAAGACCCCGGAGGCTCTTATCGACTTCTGCGCGGCAGGCCAGGAGAACGGGAAAGAGGTCTTCCGTGTCTCTGACAACGGGGTGGGCTTCGACATGAGGATGGCCGAAAAGCTCTTTCAGCCCTTCCAGAGGCTCCACACGGATGAAGAGTTCCCGGGCACAGGCGTAGGGCTTGCCACCGTGCAGAGGATAATCAACAGGCACGGGGGCAGGATTTGGGCTGAGAGCGAGCCCGGCAGGGGCGCTACCTTTTTCTTCACCCTCGAAAGGGAGAGATGACAATGGGCAAGACCATACTTCTGGTAGAGGACAGCGCCGAGGCGGTCGAGCTTACCAGATACGCGTTTTCAGAATGCGCCAGGGGAGTCCAGGTCGTTGTGGCTTCTGACGGGCAGGAGGCTCTCGATTGGCTGACCGGCACCGGCAAGTATGAGGGCAGGAACGCGGATGAAAGGCCTGACCTGGTGCTGCTCGATCTGAAGCTCCCGAAGGTGAGCGGCTTTGAGGTGCTTGAAAGGATGCGAAATGACAAGCGCACGAGGGTCGTGCCTGTGGTGATGCTGACGGTATCGAGGCTTAAAAGCGATATAGAAAGAGCGTACGGGCTGGGGGCGAACAGCTACCTTGTGAAGCCGCTGGAGTTCGAAAAATATTCGGAGCTGGTATTCAGGCTCTGCGATTGCTGGCTTTACATGAACGAGCGCCCTTATCCCTGACCGCGGCCTTTGTGAAGTTCCAATATCCTGCGTATTATGTTGGTGGTGGACCTGCCCTTGAGTAAGGTTATGCGGGCGACCTTCCCGCCGTTCTTCCTGACCGACTCCCCGCCCACTATCTCCTTCGCGGCCCAGTCAGCCCCCTTGGCGAGCACGTCCGGCCTTATCGCCTCGATGAGCTTAACCGGGGTGCTGTCGTTAAAGACCACGACGTAATCGACGCATTCGAGGGCAGAGAGCACCTCTGAGCGTTCTTTGCCCGGGACTATCGGCCTCTGGTCGCCTTTTATAGAGCGTACCGACGAGTCGCTGTTGAGGCCGACAACGAGGATGTCGCCTAAAGAGCGCGCCTTTTTAAGGTACCTTACGTGGCCGGCGTGCAGTATGTCGAAGCACCCGTTGGTGAAGACGACCTTCTTCTTTTTTTTCCTCAGGGCCTTAAGCTCAGGCATGAGCCCTTTAAGAGATATTACCTTCCCCATTTTTTCTCCATGATTCGAAATTATCACACCTTGAGCGCCCTCGCAAGTGTAAGGGCGGCAACTGTAGCCCCGTCCTTTTTAAGGGCCCTGGCGCATTCCATGACCGTGGCGCCGGTAGTGTATACGTCATCGACGAGTAGTACCGTCTTCCCGTTGAATGCCCCGGGGGCGATTACGCCAAAGGCTCCGGCGACGTTTTTTTTACGTTCTTCTGCCGTGAGGCTCGACTGCTGTTCGGTCTGCCTTACCCTCCTGAGGGAGGCGTAGTCCACAGGCGCGTTCAATATCTTTGAAAGCTCGCGGCTTAGCAGGAGCGACTGGTTGAAGCCGCGCTCTCTGAGCCTGCCCGGGTGAAGAGGGACCGGCACTATCACATGGGGGACGAGCGGAGGCAAGGCTCCGGCGGCAAGCCTGCCGAGCGGGCGGGCGAGGTTTACCTCTCCAGAGTACTTGAACCTGTGCACGGCATCGAGCACCGCGCCGCCGTAGGCAAGGGCGCTTCGCGCTGACGTGAAAGGCGGGGTCCGGGTAAGACAGATGCCGCACGCGTGGTCAGGGCCGCTTGAGTCGGGGAAGGGCTCGCCGCAGATCGTGCACAAAGGCGAGCTTATCTTTTTTTCAACGAGGCTCAGGTCGCAATCCGCGCAAAGCCCTGAGGCTATCGCGTCAGAGCCGCAAAGGAGGCATACGCGGGGGAGTATTATGTCGAGAAGGGTGGCGAGCATGGCCATGCTTTTTTTGTCAAGCTAAAGCCGCGAATCCCTAAAGAGCCTGGGCTGTAGGCGCCGCTGTCGTTATTTTGAATTGTCCGGGTCAGCTGCTTGCAGACCGATTCTGCCATTTCAGGAGGCGGAGTTCAACATTTCTCAAGGGCGGGTATGAAGACGTGGAAGGCTGTGCCATGGGGGTCGCTCTCGACCTTTATATAGCCCCTGTGCTCTTTCACTATGCCGGCCGTTATGGAAAGGCCAAGGCCGGTCCCCTTGCCCGCCTCCTTGGTGGTGACGAACGGGTCGAATATCCTGTCGATTATCTCCCTCGGTATCCCTGTGCCGGTGTCCTCTACGGTGAGCACTGCGTACCTTTTGCCGTCGCGCTCCGAGGTGAGGCTCATGACCTTGAGCACGCCGCCATCCGGCATGGCGTCTCTTGCGTTAGTGACGAGGTTTATTATCACCTGTTCGAGCCTGGTCTGGTTCCCGGCTATCCCGGGCACCGGAGCAAGGTCGATGACTGTATCTATGGAATGAGCGATGAGCATCTCTTTGAGGATAAGGAAGGCGTCCCGCACTACTGAGTTAAGATCAACAGGCTCAAAGGCCGGGGGCGTGACTCTGGTGAATACCCTCAAGTGCTTGACGATGGCCTCCATCTTTCTCGCGGCCTCCGATATGAGGTTCACCTTCTCAAAGGCCAGCGCGCCAGCTTCACCCGCGGTCATCGAACGGAGCATCCCCTGCGAAACGCCCCGGATGACCGTGAGGGGCTGGGCTACCTCGTGAGCGAGGCTTGCCGCGAGCTCTCCCAGCGCGGTCATCTTGCTCGACTGCATCAGCTGCATCTGCGTCTCGCTCAGTTTCTGCAGCGCCCCCTTTAGCTCGCTTTCGCTCCTGTCGAGGTCGCTTATCATCCTGAAGACCCCTTCCCTGAAGTCCTCGAGGTATCTCTGGCGGGTAGTGAGCTCCGCCCTTGCCGCCACAAGGGAGTCGGCAAGCTCCTTTTCCCTTTCAAGGGGATGGAAGATGATGAGTACCGCTCCTGATGAAGAGGAGGCGCAAGCCCTGACCAGTACCTTGCCGCCGTCTTTCGTGAAGAGCCATGTCTCCGATACACCTTCCGGAAAAGGTCTGCCGTCCCCGGCGATGAGGCCCAGGGGCATGCGGCTGAGTTCGCGGCTGCAGTAGCCGGTAAGCTCACGGAGCCCCGCGCTTGCCCGGAGTATCTTCCCGCTATTGTCCGCTATTATGGCGGGCATGGCTGAAAGAGTTACCGCCTCCGGAAAAGCCCCGCCTTCTTCAAGGCAGGGCCCTGCCTTAGCCGGGGAACTCCCTTTTGATCTCGTGCTCTTCCTTGAGTTGAACAAATCTCTCCCTCAGCTCCTGCATCTTGAACTCTCTTCTTACGGCAAGGAGCGCGAACTCTTCGAGGTCGCTTACGGTCTTTTTAAGGTTCCTGGAGGTTTCTTCGGCCTGCGTGCGTGCCGAGGTAAGCTCATCGAGAAGCCGCTTCCTGCCGTCAGAGTCCCTCCCTATGCAGAGGTAGCCAGAGGCGCCATCCCCGTCCTTTAACGCTATCGAGAACTCGAAAAAACGATCGCTGCCGTCCTTGAGCCTTACTGGAAGCTCCAGGATGGAGCACGGGCGCGCCACCGACAGATCCTTTGTCAGGGCCGGTGTGAAGTCATACAATCTTTTCCCGACGACCTCGGCAGCGGCGTAGCCGGTCTGTTTAAGCGCGGCCTCGTTCGCGAAGAGTATCCGGCCGCGCCTGTCTATCTCAAGGAGCGGGTCAGGAAGGCGGTTAAAGAAGGCGTTCCGGGGCATGTTGCGCTCTCGGCCAAGGGTGGAAGAGGGCTCTCCTGTCTGGCGGGTGAAGACGCGCACGGCAGCCCAAGCGAGCGCCGAGACTGTAATCGAATAAACAGCGATAACGGCAGATAAGGGCGTGAGTCCGCCTTCGTAGAAGCGTAGCGCCAAAAGCGGCGCTACCGATAGAACGAGGGCCGACGCCAGGGATATCGCGATCCATTGTGCGGACATCCGTGCCTTCTTCCGGGCTTACGTGACGCGGCGTCGAGATGTTGCCCTGTTATTTTGCGATGTTGGGTGAATGGTCGAGGTGAGTCTCTGATGTGTAAACATATCTTTAACATTTCTCTTCTTAATAATCAAGCGGAAAGCTCTTTCGGTTATAATCTATGTGAGGGGCAGGGCTCCTCAGGCGCAAAAAACTTTAAATGAACTGTTTTTTGTGCTAAAAGTGAATGACGCCAGACAAAGAGGAAGACAGGATGTTTAAAAAGCTCAAGGCCGGCTTCGAGAGCCTCAAAGCCGGTCTCGCGAGGACCCATAACTCCATTATGGGGAGCGTAGAGGCGGCCTTTACCGGTAAGTCCAGGGAGGACATACTCGAAGCCCTCGAAGAATCGCTCATACTCGCCGATATCGGCGCGAAGGCGTCGGCGGAGATAGTCGACAACCTGAGGGAGAGGCTTGTTGGCAAGGACGAAGAGAAGCTAAAGGCCCTTCTCAAGGACTCGATATACGATATCCTGAAGCGCGTGGAGAAGCCTGTCGAGCTGACCTCCAGCCCGTTCGTCATCATGGTGCTCGGCGTGAACGGCGTCGGCAAGACGACCACCATCGGGAAGCTCGCAGCGAAGTACTCCGCAGAGGGCAAGTCAGTGATACTCGCCGCGGGAGATACATTCAGGGCCGCCGCCATAGAGCAGCTCGAAGGCTGGGGGGAGAGGGCCGGCTGCCCTGTCATAAGGCAGGCACAGGGCGGCGACCCAGGGGCTGTCGCGTACGACGCCATGAGGGCGGCCTCCGCGCGGCGGGCTGATATCGTACTTCTCGATACCGCCGGGAGGCTCCATACGAAGGTAAACCTGATGGAGGAGCTGAAGAAGGTGAGGAAGGTGGCCGGGAGGGAACTACCCGGGGCCCCTCATGAGAACCTCCTCGTGCTCGACGCCTCCACGGGGCAGAACGCGCTCAGCCAGGCGAGGCTCTTTAACGAGGCGGTAGGGGTGACCGGCATAGCGCTTACGAAGCTCGACGGCACCGCGAAGGGCGGCATTATCGTGGCTATAGCGAGGGAGCTGGGCATACCCATAAGGTACATCGGCGTCGGGGAGACCGTCGAGGACTTGAAGGAGTTCGACGCCAGGGAGTTCGTAGAGGCGCTTCTATAGCACAGTGCCGGGAGAGGCGCGATTGGACGAAAGGCTAAAGGTATTCTACGAGCTCTACGACAGGAGAAAGAGCGTAAGGGAGTTTGCTGAAAGGCCGGTCGAGGCCGCTTTGCTCGACAGGCTTCTTGTTGCGCTCAATAGGGCCCAGAGCGCGGCAAACCGCCAGCCCTGGCACTTTATCGTGCTCGGAAGCGTGGAGGAAAGGGGCAGGGTCAATGACATACTCACGAAAGAAGGCTTCAGGAAGGCCCCGCTCCTTATAGTGGCATGCGCCGACCCGGCCCAGGCCTGGACCAGGAAGACCGACAAGGTCAATTACTCCTGGGTTGACGTGACCATCGCGATAACCGAGATGATCGGGGCCGCGACAGCCGAGGGGCTCGGCGCCTGCTGGATAGCCTCACTGGACGCCGTCGAGGTGAAGCGGAGGCTCGATATCCCGGACCAGATCGAGATAGTCGCGATAATAGCCATGGGCTATCCGAAAGAGGAGCTTAAGAAAGAGGAGAAGGCAAGAAAGCCTCTTGGGGAGATAATACATTATGGGAAGTGGTAAAAAGCCGGAAGACCAGTACGTCCTGCTGAGGTCTGACAGGAGAAAGAACCTCAGAAAGCAGTTGCTTGTCCTGAAGATCAGGGGCGAGGACACACGCGGCGTTTTCTTCGGCTATGCCAAGACCATAAGCAGGGGAGGGATGTTCATTGGCTCCGTGAACCCGCGGAAGGTGGGCGAAGAGTTCGACATCACTTTCAACCTGAGCGAGATAGGCAGGGAGATAAAATGCAGGTGCGTGGTGGTCTGGTCGAGGGAGTACGACTCGATGACCAAGCAGGAGCCTGGCATGGGGATAAAATTCATCGACCTGCCCGACGAGATACGGGAAGAGCTGGAGGAGTATATTAAAAAGAAATAGACACAGGGTCTTTTGATTCGATCCGGACAAGAAAAAGGCGGACAGCGTTTATGCTGCCCGCCTTTTTCTCTTTTTCGCGTTTACTGGAGAACGCCTCCTATGACAGCCGGGGCCGCGGTGACATTCGGCCTTGTACCGCCGCCAAGCGAAGCGGCGAGTGTCAAGGCCAGCCCAAAGGCCAGGCCTCGGTGGATAGTACTGTCCATTTTTTTACCTCCGGGGTGTCTACAGGCGAGGCGGAGGTAAGGCGGAATAGACAGACGGAGCCGGGGAAGGATGGAGAGTGAATACGCGAGAATACGTGAACAGGCGTTAAGATCCGGGGCTTACTTCAACCTCTTTCTGGGTTTGCGATAATGGTAACCCCGCCGGTTCAAGCCTTCCGTGACTTTCGTCACAGAGCGTCCGGGTCAGCCCCGGACGCTCCAGGTAGTACCCTTAGCCGAGTCCTCAAGGAGGATGCCCTTCTCAAAGAGCTCTTTTCTTATGGCGTCGGCGCGGGCGAAGTCCTTGCCCTTCCTCGCCTCGTTACGCTCGGCTATGAGCCTTTCTATCTCTTCTGGCGGTACTGCGCTCCTGCTTTTTTTATCGTTGAAATATTCCTCAGGCTTTCGGTTGAAGACGCCGAGGAACCTGGATGCCTCCCTTATAACGGCAAGAGAGTTGGTCATCTCGTCCCATACCCCCTTGCGCTCTCCTGTGGCCTTTGCCTCGTCCATCGCCTTATTCATCCGGGTGATCTCCTTGAAGATGTTCCCGATGACCTCGGCGGTATTGAAGTCGTCGTCCATGGGGCCGAACGCCTTGTCGAGCCTGTCCTCGACGCAGTTGACGCAGAGCTCGCCCGCAAGGGCCGCGGGGTACTCCTCGGCGGCGCGCTGAAGGGTCTTGTAGAACCTCTCTACCGCAGCCTCCGCGTCCTTAAGGGACTCTGCCGTATAGTCTATCGGAGAGCGGTAGTGGCTTGAAAGGAGGAATAGCCTTATCGCCTCGGCGGTGTGCTCTTTAAGAGCGTCCCTGATGTTCAGGATATTGCCCAGGGACTTGCTCATCTTCTCTTTCTCTATGTTGACGAAGCCGTTGTGGAGCCAGTACCTGACGTAGGGTGTTTTGCCTGTGGCGGCCTCGCTCTGCGCTATCTCGTTTTCGTGGTGCGGGAATATCAGGTCCTTTCCGCCTCCGTGGATATCGATAGTCTCGCCGAGCCATTCCATCACCATCGCGCTGCACTCTATGTGCCAGCCGGGCCTTCCGTTGCCCCAGGGGCTCTCCCACCATGGCTCCCCCGGCTTGCTCGCCTTCCAGAGGGCGAAGTCCAGCGGGTCCTGCTTCCTCTCGTCGACCTCTACTCTCGCCCCGGCCTCAAGCTCGTCTATGTTCTTGCCGGAGAGCTTGCCGTAGTCCTTTTTCTTCCTCACGGAGTAATAGACGTCGCCTTCGACGGCGTAAGCGTATCCGTTGTCCATGAGGGCCTTCGTGACCTCTATTATCTTGCCGATACTCTCGGTGGCCTTTGGCCTTAGGTCGGGAAGGCTCACGTTCAGGGCTGCCATATCATCGTCAAAGGCCTTTATATACCTCTCGGCGACCTCTTCGGATGTCGACCCTTCCTGGTTCGCTTTCCTGATTATCTTGTCGTCTACGTCCGTATAGTTGCGGGCGTATTTTACCTCGAAGCCCCTGTACCGGAGGTACTTCTGTATGACGTCGAATGAGACGGCGCTCCTGGCATGCCCTATGTGGCTCAAGTCGTAGACTGTCGGCCCGCAGACGTACATCGTGACCTTTCCGGGCAGCGCTGTCTGGAACTCTTCCTTGGACTTTGTAAGAGAGTTGTATACCTTTATAGCCATATCTCCCCCCGGTCTCATTTTTCTGACTTCTTAAGCCTTCTTATCATTTCGTCCCTGCCGAGAAGCTTCATGACCCTGGCAAGCTCTATGCCCTCGTGTCTCCCGGTGAGGGCGAGCCTTATGGGCATCAGGAGCCTCCTGCCCTTCTCGCCGGTCGCGTTCTTTACAGCCTCTATTACCGACTTGCATGAGCCTTCGTCGAGGGAAGTAGCCCTTTCAAGCTCAGAGAGTAACGAGCTCAAGACCTTCCTGGCGTACTCTTCTGACAGCTCGGCTTGCTCGGCCTCTCCTATCCGTGGCCCGGTTGTGAAAGGCTCCAACAGGCCCTCAAGCTCTTTTAAGGTTGAGGCGTTGCCCTTGAGCGCGTCTATGAGCGCGGCGCTCCCGGCGCCAGGGCCCATCAGGGCGGCAAGGCCGTCTCCGCTTCTTTTCTGTATCGCCTCTTTATTGAAAGACTTGAGCCTGCCCTCGTCGAACGCGGAGGCGGACCTCGAAAGCTTATCCAAAGAGAAGAGATGCGACATCTCCTCAAGGCCGACGGCGCCAACACCAGGGTCCCAGCCGAGCCTGGCTACAGTGTTTATTACCGCCTCGGGCAGGTAGCCGCCGTCGCGGAGCCCCTTGACGGAGAATTCCCCGTGGCGCTTGCTCAAGGGCGTCCTGTCAGCGCCGAGCACCAGCGGCACGTGGCTGAACGCCGGGGTTTTTAATCCCATGGCCTCGAACAAGAGGAGCTGCCTCGGGGTGTTCGAGAGGTGGTCGTCCCCCCTTATTACGTGTGAGACCTCCATCATGGCGTCATCTATTACGACGGCGAAGTTATATGAGGCGACGCCGTCAGAGCCTATTATGACGAAGTCCCCGAAGGCGCTTGTGTCGAACTTCAATGGGCCGTGTACGAGGTCGGTGAAGGCGACCTCTTTCCGGGGGACCAGGAACCTGACTACAGAAGGCTCCACGGAAGGAGGATTGACGAGCTCCCTGCACCTGCCGTCATACCTTGAAGGCGCTCCGGCGGCCGCCTGAGCCGCCTTCAGCTCCTGAAGCCTATCTTTCGTGCAGTAGCACCGGTAAGCCTTGCCTTCGCCTATGAGCTGTTCGGCCTTGCCGCTGTAGATCGAAAGCCTCTCCGATTGCCTGTATGGGCCGTATCCTCCGCCTATGTCAGGGCCCTCGTCCCAGACGAGGCCGAGCCACTTGAGGTCGTCGCATATGGCCGCCTCAAAGCTGGAAAGCGAACGGGCGATATCCGTATCCTCGATCCTCAGTATGAAGCTGCCGCCGTGGCGGCGCGCGAAGAACCAGTTGAAGAGCGCTGTCCTCGCGTTCCCCAGATGGAGCGCGCCTGTGGGGCTTGGCGCGAACCTTGTCCGGACGGTCCTCATCAACCCTCTTTCGCCGTGATCATCGCTACCGCGTAGGCGGCTATGCCGTCGCCGCTCCCGGTGAAGCCAAGCCCTTCCTCTGTCTTTGCCTTGACGTTCACCTGTGCCTCGCCGCATTTGAGGACACGGGAGATATTCGAGACCATGCCGGGGATAAACCCAAGCAGCTTCGGCGACTGGCAGACTATGGTGGAATCGAGGTTGCCTGTCTTGAACCCCTTGCCATCTATCAAGGAGGCGGTCCTGGCGAGGAGGTCGAGGCTTGAGGCGTCTTTCCACCTCTGGTCGGTCGGCGGGAAGTGCTTGCCTATGTCCCCCAGGCCAGCGGCGCCGATGAGGGCGTCTATTATGGCGTGCAGGAGCACGTCCGCGTCAGAGTGGCCGAGAAGCCCTTTTTCGAAAGGCACCACGACACCTCCCAGTATAAGGGGCCTGCCATCCACAAGCCTGTGTACGTCGTATCCGAAGCCTACTCTCATTTGTTTGCCGTCCTGTATTTTAATATGCACTCGGCTATGGCCAGGTCTTCAGGGGTGGTTATCTTGATATTCTCGTAAGAGCCATGGACTACCCGCACCGGGTGGCCCGTCCGCTCTACAAGCGAGCTTTCGTCAGTGCCTGAAAACGCGCTCTCTCTGGCCTTTCTGAAGGCCTCTTTAAGGACCTGGCTTTTAAAGCCCTGAGGGGTCTGCGCCGACAGGAGGGATTCTCTTGCAAGTGTAGCCTTGACAAGACCGCCCGCAGCCTCTTTTATCGTGTCCTTTACAGGGACAGCCGCTATCGCGGCGCCGCTCTCAGAAGCGGCCTTGATGGTATCTTCTATGATATCCGTTGTGACAAGCGGCCTGGCGCCGTCGTGCACAAGTATGACTCCGAACTCGTCGCCGGCAGCGGCCAGGCCGTTTTCAACGGAGTCCTGCCGTTCGGCCCCGCCGGGGATTATAGCGGAGACCTTCCTGAAGCCGTAAGCCTCTACGATGGACCTTCTGCAGAACTCTTCATCTGACGGGGGTACGACTATGATCATGGAATCGATGGACGAACGCTCGAACGCCTCTATCGTCCAGGCCAGCACCGGCCTGCCGAGGAGCATGAGGTAGTTTTTCTTAAGCGACCCCATCCTGCGCCCCATGCCAGCGGATGGTATTATGGCGAGCGTCTTTATCTTCTCCGGCGATACATTCATTCTTTCAGGCCTGGGAATATCGTTATGATCGGACAGTTTAATATTATTTCAATGACATGAAAAGCGATTTTTGGGCTGGATGCGGTAAGCCGGGAGGGGTATTACTGGTATACTGCCTTCTTCGATTCCTCCTTGACCTTCGAGAATATCATGCGCCCTCCGGTGGTCTGCAGCACGCTCGTTATCGCCACGTCTATGGTCTTGCCCACGAACTCGCGCCCGTTGTCTATTACGACCATGGTGCCGTCTTCGAGGTAGCCCACCCCCTGGCCGTGCTCCTTGCCTTCCTTCAGCACCAGGATGTGGAGGGCCTCCCCGGGAAGCACCACTGGCTTCATGGCCGTGGCGAGCTTGTTCATGTTGAGGACCTTGACGCCGTGCAGCTCCGCCACCTTGTGGAGGTTGGCGTCATTCGTGAGTATCCTCGCAGCCGATTCCTTCGCCAGGGCAACGAGCTTTGAGTCGACCTCCTTTATATCCGGGAAGTCCTTGTCCGTTATCTCGACTACGGTCTTTTCGTTGGCCTGTATCTGCTTGAGGACGTCAAGGCCCCTTTTGCCGCGGGTCCTCTTTATGGCGTCAGGGGAGTCGGCTATATGCTGTAGCTCGCGCAGCACGAACTGCGGGACGATGATGGACGTGTCGATGAAGCCAGTTTCGCAGACCTCGGCTATCCTGCCGTCGATTATCACGCTCGTGTCAATCACAAGCGGAGAGGCCGACCTTGGCGCGGCCTCAGCGTTTCTGTGCTCGGTAAATTGCTTCACCGTCTTGTGCCAGTCGAACTCGTCCCCCTTTTTCATCCCGACGCTGAGGCCCAGGTAGCCGACGATGATGTTGGTGACGAGATAGACCGCAAGCTCGACGTATCCGCTCTTGAACTTGAGCATCAGCGGATATGTGAGGAGGTTGGCGATGGTGAGGCCGAGGATAAGGCCGATGGCGCCGCCGAGGACGATCCTTAACGGAGTCCTCCGGACGCGTTTTTCGAATATGAGGGCTAATACGGATATGAGGAGGCCGCTTGCGAGGCCGGCGAAGGCGAGGGTGTTGTCGAATATGTGGAGTACTATAAGGTACCCGCTGGCAGCGGCGAATATCACCAGCAGGGAACGCATCAGAAGATACACCGGGGGACCTCCCTTCAGCGCTGCATCAAGCGGACAAGCTCTTCCTCGACCTTCTCCTCCCGGACGTTCCTGGCTATCGAGAGTTCTTTTACGAGGAGGTTCTTGGCGGTGTCCAGCATCCTGCGCTCGCCGAAGGAGAGTTCCTTGTCATACTTGAGGATGTAAAGGTCCCTCAGCACTCGCGCGACTTCCATGACGCAGCCGCTTTTGATCTTGTCCGTATACTCCCGGTATCTCCTGTTCCAGGTCTGGTTGTCAAGGCAGACGTCCGTGCGGTCCTTCAATATGTCGTATATCTTCGGGACCATCGACTTTTTAACGATCTTGCGGAGCCCTACTGTAGAGGCCGTATCGGTGGGGACCATTATGGTGGCTTCGGTGTCGAGGATCTTTATGATGTAGAAGTTCTTGTGTAACCCCGACACTTCCCTCGTCTCCACGCCCATTATCATGCCTACGCCATGGGCAGGATATACGGCGAGTTCGCCTGTTTTGAAGATGTCGGCAATGATTTTAGACATGAAGATCCTTTAGAGAGGGGAAAAAAGTATAACTTTTTATACCATATCCCAGTTTTTTAGTCAACTTTATTACTTTCAGCCGTCCCGGCCCCCGTAAACCTGAAGGCCTCTTCATCGAGCCCCGGGTTGACCTCGATCTCCCTGTACCTTATCATAACGCTCCTTTTGCCGTCATCTATGGTGATCTTGCCGGGTATGTTCGCGCCGGAAATCACCCTGTAGTCTTCTATGGCGACCTTGAGCGGGGGGCGGCCTTCGACGTCTCTGGTAAATGACTTCAGGCGGCCGTACTCGTCCCTTGAGGCCTCTGTGGCCTGTCTGCCGTTTTCGCTTTCAGCAAGAGGGGTTCCGAGGAGAAAGGATACTATCTCTTCCGGTTTTAGCGGGTAAGGTATCTCACCATCTTTTAAGGTGGCGTCCCTGCCGTACTCCACCACCCCTTCGTCGGTGAGCATGTAGATGGTCTCGCCATCGCTTCCAAGAAGGGCGGCGGTCTGCCCGAAGGGGCCAAAGACCTCGACCCTGAAAGAGGCCGGGCTCTTGGCCAGGACACGGGCCCGGCCGACTACGGAGAAGGCCCTTTTTATCTCAACCGTGGCCTCTGCCCTTAAAGACGATGGGACCAGTCCCGGGAGATCGGGTTTTTCTGGCGGTTTAACTCCGGCGCAGCCTGCGATGAAGACCAGTACTGTAAGGACAGAGAGCCTGTGCCGCGCCCTCACTTGCTCGCCTTGAACTCTTCCTTGAGCCGGTCGAGCTTGCCCTGCAGGTCGGCGTTCCCGGGGTTTGTGCGAAGCGCCGCCTCGTAGGCGGAAAGCGCCTTCTGTTTGTTGTTGTGCTTCAGATACGCGTCCCCGATGTGCTCGTTTACTATCGGGTCTTCCGGCAAGAATTTGAGGGCCTTCTCAAGTTCCGCTATGGCCTTTGCGGTCTCGCCCTTCTTGAAGTATACCCATCCGAGGCTGTCCAGGATATGGCCGCTATCGGGCTTAAGCTCCAGCGCCTTCTTTATGAACTCCTCGGCCTTGTCGAGCTGTATCCCTTTTTCAGCGTAGGCATAGCCTATGTAGTTGAGCGCGTTGGCGTGGGCCGGGTCGAGGTCAAGGACCTTGAACATCGACGAGAGCACCTTGTCCTCTATCTTCGCCTCGTCGTAGACGACTCCAAGGAGGAAGTAGAGCTCAGGGTCGTCAGGCTTGATCTTGACCGCCCGATCGAGGCTGTCGATAGATTCGCCGTACTTCTTCGAGTCGCGGTATATCGACGCGAGGAGCCTCAATAGCTCTACACTTTCGCCCCTTACCCTGATGGCCTCCTTGAGCTCGCTTATGGTGTTATCGAGCCTTCCCTGGCGCTCGTAGATGTACGCGAGGTGTATCTTGGAGTCTATGAAGCTTGTGTCCTTCTCCGGTATCTTGCTGAACTCGGCGGCGGCGCTGGCGAGGTCCCCCTTCTCCTCGTAGGTGGTGCCGAGGTAATAGCGGACCCTGTGAAGGTCGGGGTTGGCCGAAAGTATTCCGGCGAACTTGGCCGCGGCCTCGTCGAAGTTCTTCTTCTCGAAGTAGATGAGGCCTGTCTTGACCATCGCGTCGAGCCTGGTGTCATCGTTCTTCTCAAGCTCGCCAAACTGCTTCAGGGCCTCGTCGAGCATGTTCTGCTGGATGAAAAGGGTGCCAAGGCGCGTAAGCATGCCCGCGTCGTTGGGCATGAGCTCGATGCCCTTTTTATAGGTCTCGATAGCTTTGTCCGTCTTCTTGTCGAGCTCGTAGGTGATGCCGAGCTCGAAGTAGACCGTCCCGAAATGCGAGTTGATGGCCAGCGCCTGCTGGTAATGCTCGGCCGCCATGGAGTAGTTGCCCCTGTCGAACTCGGTCTTGGCGAGATAATAATAGGCCATCACCGAGTCGGGGTTCTCCGCAAGGAGGCGCTTGAGCGCATCTACGGCCTTGTCGTATTCCTTCGCCTTGACGTGGATGGAGCTGAGCATCAGGTAGTTCTTGGTATTGGAAGGGTCGAGCTCTATGGCCTTGCCGTAGTTAAGCGCCGCCGCGGCGTTGTCCTTGAGCATGGCCTGTATCTCGGCGAGCGAGGCGTATGGCGGCGCGTAATCGGGTTCTTTTTCGATAGCCGTCTCAAGGAGTTTTCTGGCGCTCTCAAAGTCGCCGGAGCCCATGTAAAGTCCGCCGAGCTCCGAGTACAGGAGCGCCGAGCCGGGGTCTTTCTCGATGGCCCTCCTGTAGAAGTCTATGGCGCCGGGGAGGTTGCCGGCCTTCCTGAGCATCTGGGCGGCGGTATAGAAGTAATAGGCATCGCCCGTGCTGCCGGGCCTGTGGCTTGCCTTGTGGCCGTTGGGTTCCTTGGCAGGGGCCTTCGTAGCAAATGAAGGGAGCAGGAAGACGGCCGCGAAGGCGGGCAGCATCAATTTCTTGAGATAATTTTGGTCTTTCACGACTGGACCTCCGACCGGCCCGTTCTTTGGAGTGGATCAAACGGGGCCTGATTGGCGCCTTACGGCTGGCGGTTGTGGGCTCGACGGAAGCCCGCTGCTCAAAGCTACTCTGCCGCTTGTTATAATAGCATTTGAGTTATACAGAGTCAACGTAAACCGGCGTCCCGTATATATCGCCGGACGGCCTGTAGCAAAAGCGTAAGCGGCCTTCTGAAGGGCCTGGAACAGGAGGATTACAAGTGTGTTTCGTGCGCGGATTATGAGCGGGAGGTGGATGCGTGTCGATTGTGAGTTCAGGCCCTGGCCGCCTCGGGGACCAACTTAAGCCTGGCCTTCTCAAGCCTCTCCCTTACCTCGGGGGGCAGATGTACGCCGGTGGAGTCCACCCCGGAGAGGATCTCGGCCAGTACCTCGACCCTGTCCGCCGGGGGCAGGCCCCTGTGTATTATTATCCTCTTCTCGCCCCGGAGCAGGAAGAGTCCTCCCGGTGTTGAGACCTCCCCCTTGCGGAGGTCCTCATACGAGAGCTTTATATCGAGCCGTTCGGCGGCGTCTTCAAGCAGCTGTAGAACTGTCTCATTCTTCATGGCCGCTATATTTTCCCGAAAAGGTATTTTGCTGTCAAGTGTAAAAGAGCTCCGGGACAAATTAAGTTGACACATATTGGGCGTTGGATTATATTCCTTACAGGTTTTTATAAACATACGGGCTTAAATCAGCCAGCCAGGCGAAGGCTTGGGAAAAGGCTGTTAAGTTTGAAGGGAGCGATAGAAGAAAATGGGTGAAAACATAATAAACGTAACTGATTCCACTTTCGAATCCATGGTGCTCAAATCCGATGTCCCCGCCCTCGTGGATTTCTGGGCGAGCTGGTGCGCCCCTTGCAGGGCTATCGCTCCGCTCGTTGAGGAAATGGCGCAGGAGTATTCCGGCAAGATCAGGGTGGCCAAGATGAACGTGGACGATAACCCGGCGACCCCCGGCAAGTACGGCGTAAGGGGCATACCGACCCTCATACTTTTCAAGGGCGGGAAGGTCATCGACCAGCTCGTGGGGGCGGTGCCGAAAAACCAGATAAAGGACCTTATCGACAAGGGTCTTTAAAGGCCACAGGACCTTGCATGGCAGGCCAGTCCTGGCCTGCCCTTTTTTTTGCCTTTTTCTTGTAAAAGACGCTGATTAAAGATAAAATAACGCATCAAACGACGGGGTCCGAAATGCTTCATCGCACAAATGCGCGCGGAGTTCTCCTTAAAAGCGCCTTCCTTATACTTGTCATCCTCGGAGCCTCGCTCTACGGCTGCCGGAAAGAAGAGAAAAAAGAGGCTGCGGTCTCCGCCGCTCAAGTTACCCCCGCCCAGGCCATCCCCTTTAAGTTCACCGCCTTCGATGGAAGAGAGGTCTCATTGCAGGGGCTTCGCGGCTCTCTCGTGGTACTTAACTTCTTCGCGAGTTGGTGCGGCCCATGTAAGATAGAAGCCCCGGAGATCGAGGCCGCCTGGAAAGACCTTGGCGGCAGCGGAGTCCGGTTCGTCGGTATAGCCGTAGACGATACAGAGGCCGCGGCGAGGGAGTTCGTCAGAAAGTTCGGCCTTACTTTCCCCACAGGCATTGACGCCACCGGCCAGATTGCCGATGATTACAAGATAAGCTTCATACCCGTCACCTACTTCATTGGAAGAGACGGAACGGTTTTGCGCGTGCACTCAGGCATGGTGACCCGTGATATCATCTCATCCACCATCGCCGAGCTTGATTCCGCGGCGGCGTCCCGCTGACCTTCCTGCCCAGACCTGCCTGCTTGCGCGCAGGTTCCTTCGCTGATAAACTGGTTTTAGCAATATTCCGCATTCCGCATCCTGAAACCTGAAATTACTCTGGACCGGAGTAGATCATGGCAGTGAGGCTTTCGCCAGGCGCCCTTACCGTTCTGGAGAGGCGGTACCTTAAAAAGGACGAATCCGGCCGTGTCATCGAGACCCCTGAGGATATGTTCAGGAGGGTAGCCTCGAATATCGCCAAGGCAGAGCCGCTCTTCGGAAACAATGGCGATGAAGGGGGCTACGAAGAGGCCTTCTGCTCCCTCATCTCCGCGCTTGAGTTCCTCCCTAACTCCCCGACCCTCATGAACGCCGGAAGGAGGCTTCAGCAGCTCGCGGCCTGCTTTGTCCTGCCTGTCGGAGATTCGCTCGAATCGATATTCGATGCCGTAAAGGATACCGCCATCATACACCAGTCGGGAGGAGGGACCGGTTTTTCCTTCTCGAGGCTCCGGCCGGCGGACGACCTGGTAAGCTCCACCGGAGGCCTTGCCAGCGGGCCGGTATCCTTCATGCGGGTATTTAACGCGACCACAGAGGCGATAAAGCAGGGAGGTACCCGAAGGGGCGCGAACATGGGCATCCTCAAGGTGGACCACCCGGACATAATGCAGTTCATAACCGTCAAGGAAGACCCTGCCGAGTTCACCAACTTTAACCTCTCTGTGGCGGTGACGGACGCGTTCATGAAGGCGCTCGAAGAGGGCGCAGAGTACGAGCTTGTGAACCCGAGGACCGGCAGGCCGGCCGGAAAGGTCGGCGCTGATGAAGTCTTCGGGCGCATAGCCGAATGCGCGTGGAAGAGCGGGGAGCCGGGGGTCCTTTTCATAGACCGTATAGAGAGCGCCAACCCGACGCCGCATATCGGCCGGTTCGAGGCGACAAACCCGTGCGGCGAGCAGCCGCTACTGAGTTACGAGCCTTGCAACCTGGGGTCGATAAACCTTGGCAGGATGGTAAGGGAGTTCGGCGGCAGGTGGGTGCTCGATTGGGAAAAGCTCGCCGCGACCGTATCCCTTGCGGTGCGCTTCCTCGATAACGTCATCGAGATGAGCAGGTACCCGACGGCCGAGATAGACGCGATGGCGAAGGCAAACAGGAAGATAGGCCTGGGCGTCATGGGATTCGCCGACCTCCTTGTGCGCCTGCGCATCCGGTACGGAAGCGAGGAGAGCTTCGCTCTGGCCGAAGAGGTGATGAGGTACATAAGCGCGAGGGCATGGGGGGCCTCACGCGCCCTTGCCAGGGAGCGTGGCCCCTTCCCTAATATAAAGGGGAGCGTCTTCGACAAGGCGGGGGTGGAGCCGGTCAGGAACGCCACCGTCACCACTATCGCGCCGACCGGCACTTTAAGCATCATCGCCGGATGCTCTTCGGGCATAGAGCCCTTCTTTTCGCTGAGCTACATAAGGCAGGTGCTCAATGGGGTGAGGATACCGGAGGTAAACCCGCTTGTGGCAGAGGTCGCGATGGAAGAGGGCTTCTACAACGAAAGCCTCATAGAGCATGTCTCGAACGGGGGCGATATAAAGGAGAGGGACGAGGTGCCGGAGCGCGTAAAGGAGATATTCGTCACCGCTTACGAGATCCCCACGGTGGACCATATAAGGATGCAGGCGGCCTTCCAGAAGCATACCGACAACGCCGTCTCCAAGACCATAAACCTGCCGCCTGAAGCGACGGTCGCCGACGTGCGGGAGGCATATCTTGCCGCGTGGAGGCTCGGCTGCAAGGGTGTGACCGTTTATAGATCAGGGACAAGGGCCGAGCAGGTGCTCACATGCAAAAGCCCTCTGTACTGCTGATTTACGGGTGGACAAAGCGTCTTTAATCTGTTAAAAATTGCCTTGAACGAGCGTTTGCAGACCAACACAGGGCAAGGTGGCGATGAAGATATCCCCTTCGATACTTTCGGCTGATTTCACGAGGCTTGCGGACGAGCTTAAGGCTTTAGAGGACGGCGGCGCGGATTACGTGCACGTGGACGTGATGGACGGCAGGTTCGTGCCCAATATCACCATAGGCCCTTTCATAGTCGAGGCGATAAGGAGGGGGACGAAGCTCCCTCTCGACGTCCACCTCATGATAGAGGAGCCGGAGAGGTATATAGACGATTTCGCCAGGGCCGGAAGCTCCATCATAACCGTCCACGTGGAGGCCACGAAGCACCTCAACAAGGTATTGCAGGCCATAAAAGGTCACGGCTTGAAGGCCGGGGTCTCCATAAACCCGGGCACCCCGGTCAATGCGCTGGAAGCGGTAATGGACGACGCCGACCTGATACTCGTCATGTCGGTGAACCCGGGCTTCAGCGGCCAGGGCTTCATACCGTCGAGCATCGTAAAGATCAGGGCCGTTGCCGCCAGGATAGCCTCTTCGGGAAGAAGGATCGAGCTTGAGGTGGACGGCGGCATAAAGGCCGGGAACATCGATGTAGCCGCGGCAGCCGGCGCGGACGTCTTCGTTTCAGGCTCAGGCATATTCTCTACCCCCGACTACGCCCGGACCATCTCCGAGATGAAAAAGAAGGCGGCCTCTGTCGCGGCAAAGGCCTGAAGAAAAGTTCTTACCTCAAATAGTTGAATTCTGCTATAATACGGCCAGAATGAATTCTGGCTTGAAGGCCCGAAAGGAGTCCGCCTCTTAAAGAGTAAAGGTACTTACAAGTTGTATCGCCGCAAATGAACACGCCATTGACGGCCACCGGCTGCTTTATCCACCTCTGTTTGATCCGACCACTTCCTGAAACCTCTTCAGCGGCAAAGCCATATCTTTAAAATCACTTGATCGCGTTCAAGGGATCTCGCATTTAAGTTAAATAAAATAGAGATAATTATATTTAATTGTAGATGCCCATTGAAAAGCCTTCGTAAAGTCCCGTACAAGATAGCCATTACCGGCACCCTCGTCGCCGTGATCTTCTGGGTTTTCGAGGGCACGCTCCATCGTTTAGTCTTCGACGCTGACACAAACCCAGGCGTAATAGGTATTTTAGTGCCTTCAGACCCGAATGAGTTATGGATGAGGGCCTTCATCTTTTCTCTTATCCTGTCTTTCAGCCTATACGTCCAATCTGTTGTCATGAAGCTCGGGAGCGCGGAAGCCCTTCTGAGGGCGAGCGAAAACAGATACCGCGATATCGTTGAGACCGCTGAAGAAGGCATCTGGATACTCGACAAGGCCAACAGGGTCTTTTTCGTGAACCGGAAGATGGCCGGAATGCTAGGGTACTCTGTAGATGAGGTGAAAGGCCGGCATATCTTCGAGTTCATGGACGAAGAGGAGCGGAAGGTCTGCGGGGCCAGGCTGGAGGCAAGTAAAAGGGGGGAAAGGGACCAGTATGAGATCAGGCTCAGAAGGAATGACGGCTCCGCGCTATGGGTCCTGGTCTCAGGCGCTCCGTATCTTGATGAGGCAGGCGAGTACGCCGGGGCGCTCGCCATGGCCACCGATATTACCGGGCGGAAGAAGTCGGAAGAGGCCTTGAGCGAAAGGGTCGAAGAGCTTGAGAGGTTCAGGAAGGCTACGGTTGAGAGGGAGTTCAGGATAAAGGAGCTAAAGGAGACCGTGGCGAAGCTCGAGGGCGTGCCCGCAAAGGGTCCAGAGGAGAAATTTTAAAATGGACAAGCTGGCCCGGATAGACGACCCTCTGGCCGAGATAGAAAGGCTCAAAGAAGAGATAGAGAAGGCGAACGAGAGGGAGCGGGAGTTCGAGAGGACCCGCAGGGCCATGCTCTATCTCCTTGAGGACAATAACGAGTACGCCGAAGGCCTCCTGAAATCGAAAAAGGAATGGGAGACCACCTTCGACAGTATCCTGGAGCCGATCCTCATCCATGACGAGGATATGAGGATATTGAAGTGCAACAGGGCCTATAAGCTCCTGGCAGGCATGCCTTTCAAGGAGATAATCGGGAAGAGGTATTTCGAGGTCTTCCCCAGGATGGAAGGGCCGTTTGCCACCTGCAAGGGGATAATGAATGACAATGGACCGCATCTGGGCGAAGAGGAGATCTCGGTACTTGAGATCGACAGGATATACAGGATCAGGTTCTATCCCATAAGCGGACTTCAGACGACATCCGTGCACGTGCTTGAGGATATTACCGAAGAGAAGAGGGCCGCCGGCAAGGAGAGTATCCTGTACGAGTTCTCCAGGGAGATGACAGACCTGGACCTTGACTTCAGGCTGGAGAAGATATGCGAGACCGCCGTAGCCCTGGGCCACAGGATGGCGTGGATAGGGCTGCTGGACCATGAGACCAGGGAGATAGCCCCGAAGGCGCACGCCGGCCTTGAAGACGGCTATCTCGCGGCCATAAGGGTGACATTTGACGACTCGCCTTCGGCGAACGGCCCTTCAGGCAGGGCTGTAAAGTCCGGCAGGCCGGAGGTGCAGAACAATATAGAGGCCGACGAGGGGTTCGCCCCATGGAGGCAGGAGGCCTTGCGGCGCGGCTACAGGTCTGCCGCGGCCTTCCCTATAATCGAAAGCGGCAGGCCGATAGCCATATTGAGCGTCTATAGCTCTAAAGACGAGTTCCCTGAACGGGAGGTCCAGTTCCTCCAGACCTTCGCCAACCAGACCGCCGTCTATATAAGGAACGCCAAGCTCTTCAAGGACCTTAAGGAGACGTCCCGCAGGATGGAAGAGGAGATGGTGCTCTCAAAGCATCTCCTCATGATATCCTTTGCCACGGCTCACACGACAGATATCGAGAAGTTGATGGAGCACGTGGTGGACTGTCTCGGCAGGATAATGGAGACCGATTACTGCCTTGCGTACCTTTGGGACAGAAAGCGCGAGTCTTTCCAGCCGTCAGCGCAAACAGGGCTCGGCGCCGATGTTTCTCCGGTTTTCAGCATAAGCTCGCTTGAACCCGATACCCAGGTCCTTCAAAAGGCCCTTGCGGACAAAGGCCCGGTTGTAGAGATATTCGATGGGGATGTTCCCGCGCCTTTCGATTGGATACCGGGTCTTGGCACCCTCGTACTGATCCCGCTCATCAGGAAGGAAGAATGGCTTGGGGTGCTCCTCTGCCTTTATTCCGGAGACCGCCCGAGGTATGCCCCCGGGCTTACCGACAGGGACAGGGAGGTCCTCGGAGGCATCTCCTACCAGGTCTCAACGGCCCTCGACGAGGCGAAGCTCTACCGGGAATCGATAGACAAGGCCCTGGACCTGTCCCGGAAGGCAGAGACGATAAGGGTGATGAACGAGATAGACAAATCCATACTCTCGACCCTCAAGCCCAAAGAGATACTTGAAATAGCCGCGAGGATGGTATCAAAGATAGTATCCTGCGACAGGGCGACGGTAGCCCTCATAGACCGGGAAAGGGGCGGGTTCGTCTACGAGGCCGGCTTCGGCATCCAGCTCCAGAAGGGCAGTTTCGTGCCTTTTAAGGACACCACCTCGACAGAGGTAGTGAGGACCGGGAGGCCGCAGTTCGTCTCCGATACGGCCGAATCGGCGCGCCTTCCCCTTGAAGAGGGTTTTTTCGCGGAGGGCTTCCTTTCGCACCTGAGGGTGCCGCTCTCGGTAAGGATGGAGATCGTCGGCGTGCTGAGCGTCGGCGCCAGGAGAAAGGCGGCCTTCACCTCGGAGGACCTCTCCGTTATCGAAAAACTTGCCTCCCAGATAGGCGTCGCGCTCGAGAACTCGAGGCTTTTAACCGACCTGAGCGAGCTTTTCATCGGCATCGTGAGAACACTTTCGGAGGCTATAGACGCGAAGAGCCCGTGGACAAAGGGCCATTCAGACAGGGTCACGAAGTACGCCCTCGACATAGGCCGCCAGATGGGCTTTACGGAGCAGGACCTTCATGCCCTGGAGCTTGCCGGGCGCCTCCACGATATCGGGAAGCTCGGGACCTATGAGGCGATCCTCGACAAGCCCGGGAAGCTTACCGACGACGAGATCGAGATAATAAGAAGGCACCCGCAGAAGGGCGCCGACATACTCGCCCCGATAAGGCAGATGCAGGATATAGTGCCGGCTATAAAGCACCATCACGAGTTCTACGACGGAAACGGTTATCCTGAGGGCCTTAAGGGTACCCAGATACCCCTTATGGCGCGGATACTTGCCGTGGCCGACACGGTCGACGCCATGAGCGCCGACAGGCCTTACAGGAAGGGGAAGAGCATGGAGGTAATAATAGCCGAGCTCAAGAGGTGCTCAGGCACCCAGTTCGACCCGGACATGGTGCGCGCCTTCCTTAAAACACCTTTCGCAAGCGGGGGGTAGCCGATATTGCAGATCGGCCTTTTTCAGCAGCCTGTTAGTCTATGTGGGTATAGCCCAGCCCTATGCCGATCCCTATAGAGGGCTCCCTGCCGTAGCCGCCGGGCTCCCATAGATGATACTCCCGTGGCCTTATGACCGGATAGGTGTAGCTCCCCTTTCCGAGCTTCATCTTCTCTGTCCTGACTACCTCTCCCGCTACCGTCAATCCCTTTCCGACTGAATAGATAGCCGGGTCCAGGAAGCCTTCGATTTCGACCAGGAACCTTCCGGCTGATTCTTCCCGTACTACGGGCTTGAGCTGCGAGTTGAGCCCTTCCTGCAGGACTTCGATGATGGTCTTGTTCTCCTCGTTCTCGACATTCAGGATGCTGCCTCCGAAGACGACCTGTTTGCCCACATAAGAGGCGGGCGAGCGCGCTATCTCCTTGAAGGCGAGAGTCCTGTCAATGCCGCTTAACGTCTCCTTCGAGATGACCGGGGCGCATCCGGTTAAAATTATGGCGGTCAAGAGAAGCACTAAGAGCTGTCCCACGATTTCCGTCCTTTCATTTGAGCAACGGCGAAGATGCCGCTATAATCTGAAAATAGCATGGTAATGAGAACTGTCAACCGGTAGGAGGCTCTTTTGAAAAAGCCCCTGAAGTACGTGATACACAGGCACCAGGCAAGGCACCTGCACTATGACCTTAGGCTTGAGCGGGAAGGGGTCTTGAAGAGCTGGGCCGTGCCGAAGGGCATGCCGGAGGCCCCCGGCATAAAGAGGCTCGCGGTGGAGGTCGAGGACCATCCCCTTGGTTACTTTGATTTCGAAGGCGTTATACCGGAAGGGCAGTACGGGGCCGGCAAGGTCGAGGTCTGGGACAGCGGGACCTACGTTGCAGAGGCCTGGGATAAGGGCAGGATCGAGGTCGAAATCCTGGGCAAGAGGCTCTCCGGCAGGTACGCCCTGATACTTTTCAAGGAAAGGAGCTGGCTTGTAATGAAGCTCAAGGGGCGCGCGAAGAGGTAAGTGGAACGAGAGGTTATGCGCGGGCCGAAGATGGGGTACCCCTCTTTCATAAAGAGGGGGCAGGGGAGATTATCTTTGAAAAATTTACAATCCCCCTATTTATAATCCCCCTTCATCCCCCTTTAGAAAAGGGGGAAATTTCAGGAACTCAAGGGCTGCTACGGCGGCCCTTACCGCGCTATCCTCGCCAATCCTCAATGCCTCCGGCGTTATCTTTCCGGTGCTCCCCTTGTTTACCACCCCCGTTATGCAGCCGCCCCTCAAGCCCATCGCCGATGTCATGGTAAGGATGGTCGATGATTCCATCTCGTAGTTGAGGACGTGAAGCGCCCGCCATTCGGCCGTTGCCCCCCGGAACCTCCTCAACTTGTACTTCATGAACGCGTCGGTCCTCTCCTCGCCGGGGTAGAAGGTGTCTGACGACGCCGTTATCCCCAGGTGGAACCTGACGCCCGCTTTCCTTGCCCCGCTTATAAGGGAGGCCACTACTGAGAAGTCGGCTACAGCCGGGAACTCTATCGGGGCGTAGTGTGTCGAGGCGCCGTCAAGCCTCACGGAGCCGGTCGTGATGACGCAGTCGCCGTTTTTGACGCCGTTTTGTATCGCGCCTGTCGTCCCGACCCTCAGGAAGGTGGTCACCCCGAGCTGCGCCAGCTCGTCTACCGCTATGGAGGCCGATGGGCCACCTATGCCGGTGGAGGCAACAAGCACCTTTTGTCCCATGGCCTCGGTTAAGCAGGTCGTGAACTCCCTTTTTGACGCGATCATGGCGAAGCGCGCGCCATAGGCCTTTGATATCGCCCCGGCTATAACGGCGGACCTTTTCGGGTCGCCGGGCAGGAGGGCTATCTTCGCGCCCTTTATGGCTTTTTTGTCCAAGTCAAGGTGATAGACCCTCGCCATGCGGCTATGACCCCTTCTTGAGGAATATCTTTATGGTCTTCTCCTCTTCCATTACGCCGAGGACGGTGTTGCCTGTAGACTGGGCCCAGACAGGGAGGTCTTTTTTCGAGACCGGGTCGTCTGTGAGCACCACGAGCACCTGTCCCGTGGCCATCCCCTCGAGCGTAAGGGCCGTCTTGACCGACGGCATGGGGCAGCTCAAGCCCCTTGCGTCCAGTGTTTTGTCTACCAAAAGATCTTTCATACGCCCTCTTTATATGAAAAGGTTGATATCGCTCTCTTTTGCCATCGCTATATAGCTGACCGCGCCTATGACATCCTGGCACTCGCCTATGAAGTCCTCTTTCCTCAAGCCCATCACCGTCATGCTCATCTCGCATGGATAGAAACTTACCCCAAGGGCGGCGGCGGTCTTTATGAACTCGTCGAGGCCGGGCACCCTTTTCATGGACATCATCGTCTTGAGCATCACCGGGCCCATGCCCATCATATTGAGCTTCGAGATGGCGAGCCTCCTCGCGTGGCCGTAGTTCATGATATTCAGCATCTTCTGCATCCAGTTCTGCCCTTTTATGAGCCCGCCTTTCTTTTTTATGGCGTTAAGCCCCCAGAAGGTGAAGAAGATGTTCACCGGCATGCCCATGGAAGCGGCGGCGGTGGCTATGACAAACGCGGCTATGGCCTTGTCCAGGTCGCCGCTGAAAAGTACTATCGTAACACCTTTTTTGGTGTCATTCGGCATATTGACCCCCTTGAATCGCTATCATTATCAATAATAGCCCATACTCTGCACTCTGTTCAAGGGCTTTTGGCCCTGCCTTCCGCCAGCCCCTTTAAACATGGGGTTGTAAAAAAAACGGCTACATGATATAAAACAATATTGACTCAGCTTCAGGATACTCAATAAAGCGCGGTATATGCAGCCATGAACGTTCTTCCTGGGATCCTCCACAGCGAAACCTTCACACACAAAGCGGTCATCCCGCATGACGGCCTTACGCGCCTGCTTGAAAAGGTCTATGCCGCGAAGGGCTGGGATTTTCGCGACTATAAAAGGTCGACCCTCTCCAGGAGGCTCTCGAAGCTCCTGCATTCCAGCAGGGTCTCTTCATGCAAGGAATACTCCCGGATACTTGACCATGACCCGTCCGAGTATAACAGGCTCTTCTCGGCCTTTACCATAAAGGTGAGCGAGTTCTTCAGGGAGCCCGAGGTCTTTGACGTCATAGAAAAGGTGTTAAGGGACGAGTTCTCCGGTGCCCCGGCCAAGGCATGGTGCTGCGGCTGCGCTTACGGGGAGGAGGCCTATTCGCTCGGGATACTCTTCTCTGAGCAGATGAGCCGGAAGGTCCTTTCAGAGTCCCGTATCTTCGCTACCGATATCGACTGCGAAGCCCTGGAGCAGGCCCGCAGGGCCGTCTACAGGGAGGAAGCCGTCCAGAACGTGCCGCGCGGGCTGAGGGAGAAGTACCTCATGCCTTCCGATGGGCTCCACAGGGTCGGCGCTGGTCTGCGCGGCACGGTGAGGTTCGGCACGCTCGATATCGTGCAGAACCACTCCATAAGGGGCGTAAACATACTCCTTTGCAGGAACCTCTTCATCTACTTCAACAAGGCCCTGCAGGAGAAGGTCTTCCAGAAGCTCGATTACGCGCTGAAGGAAGGCGGTATATTGGTGATGGGAAAGGCCGAGGTGCTGCCCGGACCATACGCGGACAGGTACACCCCGGTAGTTCGCGGCCTTAATGTCTACAGGAAGAACAGATGATCCCTGTCTTAAGACATTTCGCGAGGAAGCCGGTCGGCTTCAAGCTCACGGTGGTATTCCTCTCCGTAGTGCTCGCCCCCATGCTTCTGCTGGCCTTCATCTCCTACAGGGTCGTCGATTCCAGGCTCATCGAGCACGCCAGGGACCAGCTTTCAACCGGCATGAAGGCCGCGTGGACGGAGTATTACATCCGTGGCGAGCAGATGCGCTACGGCATGCTCCAGGCCGCCTCAATGAACGAGATAAAGCGCGCGGTGGCAGGGAAGAACGTGCCGTACTTGAAGGGCATAATGTCCGCCTGGAAGCAGATGAGGCCGTACGTCGACATCTGGGCGGTGACCGATTCCGACGGCAGGGTGATAGCGAGGGTCAATAGCGCCAATCACGGCGACAGGCTTCAGCTCGGCGGCATGGTCAAGGAGGCGCTCGAGACCAGGGAGCCTCAGACGGCGACCGAGCGCCTCGATGAGGCCATGATCAGGCTAGAGGGCGATGATCTCGCTGAAAAGGCGCTTCGTCCGGCAAAGGACAGGGGCGTTGCGCAAGCCGGGGGCGCTCCCGCGGCGCTGGCCCTTACGGTCGTAACCCCGGTCCTCGACGATAAAGGCGCCGTTGCCGGCTTCATAGTGACCGCTGACGTGCTCGACGGGGATAGCTTCGTGCCGGATATGCTCTCTTACAAGATGCCTGGTTTTTTTACCACCATATCCGCTGACGGCGTAAGGGTCTCCACCAATATCACGGACGCGGGCGGCAAGGGCGCGGGCGGCACCCGCCTTGACGGCGATACGCTCTCGCAGCTGGCCGCAGGAAAGTCCGTTTTCATGGAATGGGCCCTCCCGGGGCTCAACCTTATCTCCATCTTCGAGCCTATAAAGGACTTCAGGGGCAACGTCATCGGGGCGCTCGACGTAGGGATATCGAAGGAGCGGATGTGGGCGGTACAGAGGGAGAACCAGCAGGTCATAGCGGTAGTGACGCTCATCGCGCTAAGCCTTTCTCTTGTCGCCGCTTTAGTGTCTACTTACAGGATAACCAAACCGCTTAAGGACCTGAAGGAGAAGCTTTCGGCTTACGGCGGCGGCGACCTGGGCGTGAGGGTCAACCTGGAGGAGGGCGAGGCCGGAGACGAGATAACGGTGCTCGCGAAGTCGTTTAACAGGATGGCCGACGAGGTAAACCGGAGGGAATCTGAAAAGGCCAGCTACCTCGTCGAGATAGAGAGCAAGAATAGCGAGCTGGCCGAACTGAACGAACAGCTGAGGATAGCCAATGAAGAACTCGAGGTAGCCTATGAGGAGACCCAGAGCCAGACAGAGGAGCTGCACGCCATAAACGAGGAGCTCAAGCTCCTGAACGAGGACCTGGACAGGAAGAACTCCGAGCTGCAAAACGCCAACAGGATAATAGTCAAGGAGGAAGAGGAGCTAAAGAACGCGAGGAACAAGCTGAGGCTCATATACGACAGCATCCGTGACTTCATACTCCTGGTGGGCTATGACTACAAGATAATCGAGGCGAACAGGTCTTTCCTCGAATCAGCAGGGCTTTCACAGGCCTCAGCCGCGGGCAGGAACATTTACGCGGCCTTCGGGCTCGAGCCCCCGGCAAGGAGCTGCCCGGTGAGGAGGTCGATAGACACCGCCGAGCCCTCGGAGACTGAGTTCACCACCCCGGACGGCAAGGTTCTGCTCTGGCAGTCCTACCCTATTCTCGACGGGGTCGCCCAGCCGATGAACGCTGTCGTCTACGTCCAGGACGTGACGGAGAAGAAGCTCCTTACGCAGAAGCTCATCCAGACCGACAAGCTATCCTCCCTCGGGGAGCTTGTCTCAGGTGTCGCGCACGAGCTCAATAACCCCCTTACCGGGATAATGTGCTTCTCCGAGCTTCTCATGGAAGACAAGCTCGGCGAGAGCGCCAGCTCGAAACTCAGGAAGATCAACGACGCCTCGCACCGGTGCAAGAAGATAATAGAGAACCTTCTTACGTTCGCGAGGTGGAAAAGGCCGGAGAAGGCCTACGGCGACGTGAACCGGATAATAAGGGACAGCATAGATTTCAGGGGCTACCAACTGAAGCTCGACAACATCCATGTGGAGCTTGACCTTGAGGAGAACGCTCCATGGACCATGGTCGACGCCAACCAGGTGCAGCAGGTATTCCTGAACATCATCAACAACGCGAGCGACGCCATAAAAGAGAGCGGGGCGCCCGGTAAGATAAAGATATCGAGCAGGCACGCCTCCGGCAAGTTGGTCATAAGCTTCGAGGACACAGGCAAGGGCATCTCCGAAGAGATAGCGACGAGGATATTCGACCCCTTCTTCACTACCAAGGCGGTGGGAAAGGGCACCGGGCTTGGCCTTTCGATATCCTACGGGATAATCCATGAGCACGGCGGCAATATCTACGCGTCGAGCAGGCTTAGAGGCGGCACCACGTTCATCGTGGAGCTGCCGGTAGTCGAGGACTCCTCATGCACAGGCGATACCGAGGCGCCCGCGCCCTCTGTCAGGATGAGGGCCGACGGAAAAAGGGCGCTTGTCCTTGACGACGAGGCCATACTGCTGGACCTGCTGAACGAGTCCCTTACCGGCTTCGGCTTCATCGTGGACAGGTGTTCTTCAGCCGAGGAGGCCCTTAAAAAAGCGGCCAGCCTCGACTATGACATCATAATCAGCGACATAAAGATGCCGGGGCTCGGCGGCAGGGGTTTCTACAATGAGATGCAGTCGGTAAAGCCCGAGGCGTTGAAAAAGATGGTGTTCATCTCCGGGGACAGCATGAACAGGGAGACGCAGGCATTCCTTTCAGAGGTGGGGACTCATTCCCTCAGGAAGCCTTTTACCATCGACGAGCTTAATGATGTCATCTTCAAGGTAGTGAGTTAGGCAGGCCTGAAAAGCCGGGTTTTAATCGGCGCGAAAGCCCTTCCCGTAAGACACTGGAAGGGCTTCACTTTGCCGTATTTACTTTTCAGCCCTGATTCTGTATAACGTATACTTCTGTGCTTCGGCTGCTTAAGCTTTTTTCAAGTCCAGCGAGTGTTTTGAAGAGAAGCATCAGGAAGGGAACGAGTCGATGACAGCCAGGTCCGCCAAGACGCCTCTGCCCATCCTCCTTGTGGACGATGAGCCTCAGATACTCAAGAGCTACAGCATAATGCTCCGGAGCGCCGGGGTGAAGCAGGTCATCGCCCTCAACGACGCAAGGGAGGTGCTGCCGCTTCTCGCGGAGCAGGAGGTCGCCGCAGTGGTCCTCGACCTCTCCATGCCGCATGTCTCGGGGGAGAAGCTCCTCGCCGATATCGCCGACAGCCACCCCATGGTGCCCGTTATCATAATGACGGCCGTGAACGAGATAGAGAAGGCTGTGGATTGCATGAAGGCGGGCGCCTTCGATTACCTCGTCAAGCCCGTTGAGCGCGGCAGGTTCGAGACCTGCCTTAAAAGGGCCATGGACTTCTTCGCGCTCAAGGCCGAGGTCCTCTCCCTCAAGCGCCATCTCCTTCAGGGCGAGCTCGAGCACGAGGAGGCCTTCTCATCGATCATGACCATAGACAGGAAGATGAGGGCCGTCTTCCAGTACGTCGAGGTCATAGCGGCCACACTTCAGCCGGTCCTCATAACGGGGGAGACGGGGGCAGGCAAAGAGCTCTTTGCCAGGGCTGTCCACGACATAAGCGGAAGGAAAGGCGAGTTCGTCGCCGTGAACGTGGCCGGCCTTGATGACACCATGTTCTCGGATACGCTCTTCGGCCATAAAAAAGGGGCGTACACCGGGGCCGATGAGGCGAGGGAGGGCCTTATCGCCTCTGCCGCGGGCGGCACGCTCTTCCTTGACGAGATAGGCGACACCAAGGAATCATCCCAGGTGAAGCTCCTCCGGCTCCTCCAGGAGCAGAAGTATTACCCGCTCGGCTCGGACGTGCCGAAAAAGAGCGACGTCAGGATAGTGGTCGCAACCAACAAGGACCTGCAGAGGCTCATAGCCGAGGGTGGCTTCAGAAAGGACCTTTACTACAGGCTCCGCGCTCACCAGATATCCATCCCGCCGCTTAGAGACCGGCTTGACGACATCCCGGTCCTGCTCAATCACTTCCTCGCTGAAGCGGCCGCCTCGATGAAAAAGAAGAAGCCGACCCCTCCGCCGGAGCTTATCACCCTGATGTCTACTTACGGCTTCCCAGGCAATGTAAGGGAGCTTCAGGCCATGGTCTACGACGCCGTCGCAAGGCATAAAGGCGGGGTCCTCTCAACGGAAAGCTTCAAGGATATCATCGGGCAGGAGAGGACGTCGGCTGCCGCGCCCATGGCCGGGGACCAGTCCTCCCCGTTCCTTGCCGGAGAGCGCATCCCGACCCTCAAAGAATCGGAGAACGCCCTCATAGAGAAGGCCCTCAAGCTTGCCAACGGCAACCAGGGCATCGCGGCAAGCCTCCTTGGCATAACGCGCCAGGCGCTCAATAAAAGGCTTAAGAGGAAAGACGCCCGCTAAGTTGTCAGGCAACTGATTTTTTAGAGGCACCCGGCAGAAAGTATGGAAGTTCCCCTCCCTTTTTGATTATCCGCTAAAACCCCTGAGACATTTTTTGCACCTGCGATTTTTGTTGCACCTCCAGTAACCCCTTGCAGGCAAAGCTTTTAAGCGCCATCCGCTAAAAAGGTTTGAACAACCGTCGCACCTCGCTCAACCTGGTGAGTTCTGTTTTTTTCGATTTTCCCTCAAAAGCCGTCACCTCTTCCCATGGCATGCTTCCTGCAATTGTTATCATTCAATTGTTGCAACGGCCAGGCGAAGCAGTGTAAAGCCCTGCACGGATTTTCCTTACGGATACCTGCGAAGGCAAGACCTTCCCTCAAGAGCCGTTTTAAAAATCTGTCGCTCAATCTGAAGTTCATCCGTTGACAAATTCGAATCCGATGCGCATTGAAAATTATATAAACCAGCAAAGGGAAATGGACATGCTCAACTCGTCGAGGAAGATCCTCGTCGTCGACGATGACGACAGCGTACGGGACCTGTGCACGGAGGTCTTGAGCGTCGCAGGTTACCAGGTAGATACGGCCAGCCAGGGTGTTGAGGGCCTTGAGAGGCTCCGGCGCGGCAGCTACGACCTCGTCATCTCCGACGTCAACATGCCGGAGCTTGGCGGCGTGGAATTTTACGAAAACGCCGTGGAGGCCTGCCCGGGCCTTAAAGAGAGGTTTCTTTTCATGACAGGGTGCCTTACGGGCAAGCTGGGAGAGACCATCACGGAGCACAAATTGAGCTGCCTGCAAAAGCCATTCAGGATAACCGACCTCATCGGCACCGTCGAGGGTCTCATGTCCAGGCCCATGGATGGCATGACCGGGCTCTCAGGGGCCAAGGGCCAAAGGAAGGCCCGGCACTGAGAAAGACCGAATGATACGGGCAAGGGCTTTTTTAAATCGAGACAGACAACACGCCTCAGGGCGGAGCACAGGAGGAGCAAAATGTTCAAGAAGAGCAAGAAGAAGTTCGTCGGTTTCGGTGAGGCCGAATCAAAGACTTTCGTTCCGATGAAAAAGATCTCCAACGGAGGCCATGCCCATGACCCGCTCAAATGGCCGATGCCTTTTCGCAAGAACGACTCCAAAAGCGTTGCCCCTGCCGGCCGCGCGGGGATGACCGATACCGTGATAGACGTTGAAGCGGCTTCGAAGACCGGGGCGAGGAGGCGCGGCAGGAAGGAGGACCGGGAAAGAGAGAACACGGCGACCGATTCCGTCAAGGTCTATTTCAGCGGGATAAAGAGGTTTACGCTCCTTACATCCGACGAGGAGAAGACACTGGCAAGGAGGATAGCCAAGGGCGACAACGAAGCCCGCAGGATGATGATAGAGGCCAATTTGCGCCTCGTCGTGAATATCGCCAAAAGGTACCTCAACAGGGGCCTTCCCCTTCAAGACCTCATAGAGGAAGGCAACATAGGCCTCATAAAGTCGGTCGAGCGTTTCAAGGCCACCAAGGGCTGCAAGTTCTCCACCTACTCCACCTACTGGATAAAGCAGGCTATAGAAAGGGCCATAGCCAACCAGTCCTCGATAGTGCGCCTCCCGATACACGTTACAGCCGACATCTCGAAGCTTACCAGGGCGAACAGGGAGCTTACGAGGACCCTTAAAAGGGAGCCCAGCCTGACGGAGCTTTCCGACATGACCGGCCTTTCAGGAAAGTACGTGAAAAAGCTCAATACCATAAGCAAGAAGAGCTACTCGCTTGAGGCGAGCTTTCCGGACGACACCGACCAGTCTCTCCTGGACAGGCTCGAGGACGACCGCTTCCCGGCCCCCATGGATATCATAGACGAATCGAGGAGGAGCGAGAGGATAACAGACTGGCTGGGGATGCTCGATGAGAACGAGAGGACGATACTGAAGCTCAGGTTCGGCCTCGACAAGGATGAGCCGCAGACCCTTGAGTCCATAGGGAAGTCCTTCGGGGTCACAAGGGAGCGCGTAAGGCAGATCGAGGTAAAGGCCCTTGACAAGCTCAAGAAGATAATACGCCAGTCGGATATCCTTTCCTTTGACGCGATATGACGGATTCCTTCCGGCAAGGTAAAGGGGAAAAAGCGGCAATTGGCGGTTTTCAGCCCGTTGCCGGCATAAAGAGGATTAAATGATCAAGGTACTGCTCGCTTTCAGTAATCTCCTTTTCGCCGAGGGCATCAGGAAGCTCCTGGAGGGGGCCGAGGATATAAAGTCGATCGAGGTCTTAAGGCCCGGCGAAGACCCTGCCGGGGCGATAGAGGCGCTAAGGCCGGACTGCGTCCTGGTCGATTTCACCACGCTCTTCAACGTCTTCGGCGAGCCAGCTTCCATAGGGCATAAGTTCATCCTCATCGATTCGAGCTGCGGAGAGGAGAACATAATATCCGCCGTCCTTACAAAAGGGCTCAAAGGGGTGCTCGTGGCCAATTCCACCCCCTTGCTCCTGAAGAAGGCCGTAAGGGCGGTTGCTGGCGGTGAGGTCTGGCTCGACAAGATAGACGTCAAAAACCTGCTCGCCGGGCTGCATGCCCTGAAAAAGTCGACGAGGCCGGCCCTTTCGGAAAGGGAGTGGGATGTGGTGCGCCTTGTAGGGCAGGGCTACAGGAATAAGGAGATAGCCGGAAAACTGTGCATAAGCGAGCCTACGGTAAAGACCCATCTGCAGCGCATCTTCCATAAGCTCGATATCCAGAACAGGCCCCAGCTCATAACCTACGCCATAAGAAACCAGAACGACAGCCAGGCTATGATTACCGAGTAGCACGCCCACCCTTGCGGTTCTCTTGTTTGACAGAACCCCAGCCCTAATATAAAATCTTTTAGAGCCATGTCGTCATTTGTCCCTTCCTCCGGGAGCCGGACAAAGGAGGCATTTTGAGCAATGAGGCCGTAACTACCGTAATAATCGAGATCCCGAAGGGGTGCCGGAACAAGTACGAGTACGACCCCCTGAAGCAGGTCTTCAGGTTCGACCGCATGCTCTTCTCGTCGGTCCACTACCCGAGCGATTACGGCTTCATACCAGATACCCTTGGAAGGGACGGGGACGCGCTCGACGCCCTTGTGCTCTTGTGGGAGCCAACCTTCCCGGGCTGCCATATAGATACCAGGGCGGTGGGCCTTTTCAAGATGTGGGATGAAAAGGGGCCCGACGAGAAGATACTCTGCGTGCCCTTGAAGGACCCGCTCTGGAATTATATAAAGGAATTGAATGACGTGCCGCCGCACCTGTTGCGGGAGATAGGGCATTTTTTCAGGATATACAAGGACCTGGAGAAGAAAAAAACAGGCATCGAGGGTTGGGCGGGGCGCGAGGCGGCCTTGAAGATAATCGAAGAGGCGAGGGGCAGGTTCCGCGATAGCCAGAAGTGACAGGCCGAGGTAGAAAGCCATAAAAGGCTTTCTACCTGTCAAGGCCAAGGCTTTTCAAGTATACGTTTTTAAATAAAACCAGGCAAGGCCTTGCCACCCGGCTTTTCCTCCGAGAGAGTATGAAAAGGTCTTTCCCCCTCGCCTACAAGGTCATCTTAGCCTTTGCCATAGTGCTCCTTCCTATCCTCGTCACCTTTATACTGACCCTTGGCAGTATCAGCAAAAATATCGAGAGGCTCATGCTCGAGGAGCTCCGCGGGCTGGCAGAAGCCCGGGCCGAGGACGTACAGCTCTTCTTGGAGATGACAAAGAACAGGGTGCTGGATTTCTCAAGCGACGGCTTAATAAGGGAAAGCCTGGAGCGGGACATAGAGGCCGGGATAAAGGAGGATGCCGGGCTCAGCCGGTACCTGCTCGAATCCAAGCTCCCGCTCGCCAAGGGCTTCTACAGGTTAACGATCCTGGGTACGGACGGCCTGGCGGCAGCCTCCACCAACCGCGCACGGGTAGGCGCCGATGAATCGGCAGAGGAGTTCTTCAGGAAAGGCCTTGAGGGTCTGTCGATATCGATGCGCTCCAAGGGCTTTGAGAATAAACCTGAGATAGCTATATCCGCCCCAATCTACGGCTTGAACAACGGCAGGGTAACCGGGGTGATGGTGGGCTTTGTGCCTATCGAGAAGCTGGATATTTTCAGGGTCCCCTTAATGATCGAACCCGATGTCATCCACGTAGCGGCCCCCAGGTACAGGACCATGGACATATACCTGGTAGGAAGCGACAAGCTGATGCTGACCCCTTCCTGGCTTTTGCCGGACACGGTAATGGCCCAGTCCGTAGATACGAGCGCGGTGAGGGCGTGCTTCAGCGAAAACAGGGACTTTACCGGCTTCTACAAGGACTACAGGGAGGTGATGGTCGCCGGAGCGTCGATCTGCATGCCAACGCTTGGATGGGTCCTCATTACAGAGTTGGACAGGGCCGAGGTCCTCGCGCCTGTAAGGCGGATACAGGTGAACGCGCTGCTGACACTCATTGTCACGGTCGCCCTTATCTCCGCCCTGGTCGTATATTTTTTCAGGCTTGTCCTGATGCAGCTCAAAGGGTTTGCCTCCGCCTCCGCAGAATTGGCCTCAGGCAATTATAGCGTCCGGGTGCCGGTTAGGACGAGCGACGAGATAGGCCTCCTTGCGGAGTCGTTCAACAGGATGGCAGGGGAGATAAAGCAGAGGACCGAGGCGCTTGCCGCCAGCGAGGAGAGCTTCAGGGGCATAATGGACAACACCACAAGCGTTGTCTATCTAAAGGACCTCGAGGGCAGGTATGTCCTTATAAACAGGAGATACGAGGAGCTCTTCCATATAAGCAGGGAGGAGTTAGCCGGGAGGACCGATTACGATATCTTCCCGAAGGAAACGGCCGACAGGTTCAGGGCCAATGATCTGGCGGCCCTTGCCTCCGAACGGCCACTTGAGTTCGAGGAGATCGTCCCGCAAGAGGACGGGATGCATGCCTATTTCTCCGTAAAGTACAGGCTAAAGGGGCCTGACGGCAAGCCCTTTGCGGTCGCCGGGATATCGACGGACATAACCGAGAGGAAGAGGGCGGAGGATCAGGTGAGAAGGCTCAATCTGGACCTCGAGCGGAAGGTCTCGGAAAGGACCGCGGAGCTGGAGGCGGCCAACAGGGAGATGGAGGCCTTCAGCTACAGCGTCGCGCATGACCTCAAATCGCCTCTCAGGACCATAGGCGGCTTCTCAAGGATACTCGCGAAGGACTATGCAGGAAGCCTTGACAGTACGGGACTGGATTATTTGGGCCGGCTCCAGTCGGCGAGCGCGCGCATGGGAGAACTGATAGACTCTCTTTTGAGGCTCTCGCAGGTGATGAGGGCAGAGATGACGCTTGAAAGGGTCTACTTGAGCGGCATGGCGAGAACGATCGCCGAGGAGCTTAGGAGAGCGAGCCCGGAGCGCGTATCCGAGTTCATCATCCATGATAACCTCGCTGCCGTTGGCGACCAGCCCCTGTTGAGGATAGCGATGGAGAACCTCATGGGAAACGCATGGAAGTTTACCGGCAAAAAGGGGGCCGCCCGGATCGAGTTCGGATCATCAGGGGAGGAGGGCGGCAGGACCGTCTTCTTCGTCAGGGACAACGGCGCCGGCTTTGAGATGAAGCACGCCGAGAAGCTCTTCATCCCGTTCCAGAGGCTCCACGGCGAGGACGAGTTCCCCGGCACCGGCATAGGCCTGGCGACCGTTCAGAGGATAATACAGCGCCACGGCGGGAGAATTTGGGCTGAAGGAGAAAAGGAGAGCGGAGCGACTTTTTATTTTACTCTTTAATGAGTTGTGAGTACAATATAGCGCGCTCCATCATGAAATGTTTATAGGAAAAACAGCTTTGAACAGCGGCAACAGACCACTGACCCATTTAAAGGCACTTATAGCCGAGGACTCGGAAGACGACCTCATACTTATCATGCGCGAGCTGAGGCGCGGCGGCTACGAGATGTCGTTTATCCGGGTAGATAACGAAAAAGACCTTGCCGAGGCCCTCAAAAAGGGGCCGTGGGACTTTGTCATCTCCGATTACGCGATGCCGAAGCTCAACGGCCTCGATGTGGTGAAGGCGGTAAGGGAGTCCGGCCTTGAAGCGCCGGTCATCATCGTATCGGGCCTCATGGGAGAGGACTTCGCCGTGACAGCGATGAAGGCCGGCGCCGACGACTATGTCCTCAAGGACCGGATGTTCAGGCTCGTCCCGGCCATAGAGCGCGAGTTCCGGGATTACGGGATCAGGCGGGAGCACAAAAAGGCGCGGGAAGAGGTCTTTCTCCTTAACCGCCTTCTGAAGACCATAATAGAGGTCGATAAGATGCTGGTGAGGGAGACCGACAGGTCACGCATCTTAAGTGAGACCAGCCGCATCCTCGTGGAAAGGGCCGGCTTCATGATGGCATGGATAGGGGAGGCCGACCTCTCAACCGGCGAGATAATCCCTGTCGCCCAGGCGGGTGGCGGTTTTGAGGGCCTTGGGCCGATCCCCTTCAAGCGCGAGGGCGCGCAACCCTGCCATCTGGACCCGGTAGGGGAGACCCTCCTTTCAGGCGGCCACGTCATCTGCTTTGACATGGGAAATGAAGATTGCTTGAGCCTTTGCAGGAATGAGGCCGGAGCGCGCGGCTACGGCTCTTGCGCCTCGTTCGGCCTCAAGGCCGGAGGAAAGCTCTTCGGGAACATCGCCGTCTATTCCTCGGACACTGACATCTTCACCGAAAAGATGATAGACCTCATGGACAGCCTCGCGGCCGACATAGGGTTCGCGATCCAATCGCTCGATGAGATAGCCGAGCGCAAGAAGGCGGTCCTGGCCCTTAAGGAGAGCGAGGAAAGGCTCAGGACTATCTTCGAGTCGGCTATGGACGGCATGTTCGTCATCGACACCGAGGGGCGCTATGTGGACGTGAACCTGGCCGGGTGCCGGATGGTCGGGTACACAAGGGACGAGATACTTTCTTCCGACATAACCCTGCTATTGCCCGTGAGCACGGAAGATATAGAAAAATACAGGGCGTTATGGGCTACAGGGGGCTTATTGCCCGGAGCCCCTTTGAGGAAGAAGGACGGCTCTACCGTATGGGTGGACCTGGCCATCACGCCCTTCAAGGTCGGGGACAGGGAGCTCGTGCTCGGCGTCAAGCGCGATATAACCGGCAGAAAGAAGGCAGAAGAGGCGATCCGCGAAAGCGAAGAGAGGTTCAGGCAGATATTCGAACAGAACGAGGACGCGCAGGTGCTGTTCGAGTACGGCGGGTGCAGGGTCCTCGACGCCAACCCGGCCGCCGTAGCCCTCTTCTGGTACTCGAGGGATGAGCTTGCCGCCTTCGAATGCCCGTCTTTCCTGGCCGGCGAAGACGTCTGCGAACCCCTCAGGAAGCTTACGGGGGCAGGGGTAGGGTTCAGCATAGAGAAGGTCCGTGGGATGAGGAAAGACGGGGCCAGGGTCACCGTTGCGCTACGCGGCCAGACGTTAAAGCTAAGAGGCGGCAGGGTGGTGCTCTGCACGATCAAAGACATGACCGAGATGCTCCGCATGGAGGAAGAGGCCAGAAATATGCAGGCCAAGCTCATCCACGCGAACAAGATGACTTCCATAGGCACGCTCGCCTCAGGCGTGGCGCACGAGATAAACAACCCCAATAACTTCATCCTCTTCAATTCCACCCTCCTGTCTGACGCGTGGAAGGATGCCGTAAAGATACTGGATGCGTACTACCGGGAAAACGGCGATTTCTCGATGGGCGGGCTGCCGTATTCCGAGATGGGCGAGGTCGTCCCTGAGCTTCTCTCAGGGATAACGGACGGGTCGAGAAGGATAAAGGGGATAGTGGACACCCTTAAGGACTTCTCCAGGGGCGGCGCGGGCGCTCTCGACGGTGAGATGGACGTGAACCGGGCTATAAGGTCTTCGATATCGATGCTCTCAAGCCAGATAATGAAGTTCACGGACTGCTTCGAGCTCTCCTGCGCGGAAGGCCTTCCGGCGGTCAAGGGCAGTTCACAGAAGATAGAGCAGGTCATCATCAACCTGGTCCTGAATGCGCTTCAGGCGCTTCCGGCCAGGGAAAAGGGGGTAAAGGTCTCGACGTACCTCGACGAGGCCGCCCGTCAGGTCGTAATAGAGGTGAAAGACGACGGGGCCGGCATGACCAGGGAGGTGCTCGATAGGATCACGGAGCCGTTCTTCACCACGCGGGGCGAGCGCGGAGGCACAGGCCTCGGCCTTTCGATATCCTATTCCATCATAAGGGAGCACAACGGTACCCTTGAGTTCTCATCCGCCCCCGGCAGCGGCACCACCGCCTCGATAAGGCTGCCTTTGATGCTGTCTCAGGGCTTTCAGGGATGATTTCCGTAGACAAGGGCAGGATACTCATATACAGGCTTTTCGATGTGGCCTTTGAGATAGACCTGGCGAAGATAGAGGAGAGGGCGAAGGAGGGGACCAGGAGGCTCAAGCTCTCGAAACAGCCGTATATGAAGGCCCTTGAGTTCGCAAACCCGCCTGTCGCTCTCGAGTTGCAGCCCCTCAGAAAAAGTTATTTCGGGGTAGAGGCCGCCGTAACGGTGATAGCCAAGGCCTTTGACTTCGGCGTCCTCTCGATAATGTTCGATATCCCTGTGCCCCCAGGCACCCCTGTCGGCGCCCTTGAGAGGGCGGTAAGCGGCCTCGACGGCGACGACACCATAGACTTCCACGCAAGAGAGTACGTCAACAGCCTCATGGAGACCCTTGGTCCGGCCATAGTCGGCCCTGAGATAAAAGAGGGTTTTCTTGAGGACTACATGATCATCTATGTCGAAGAGCTCGCCGGGGGGGTAAAACCCGCGGAGCTTCTCGAACAATACGACCCTTCGCGGCTGCTGCTCTATGAGTCGCGAAGCTTGAGCAGGTTTACCACCGAAGAGACACTCAAGAACAGCTTCAGCTACTACCCGGACGACCTTGTCATAGTCCACGTTGACAACGCCTTCATAATCGACCCTTCCGGGAGCTTTGACCTGCCCGACATACTGGAGTTCGCCAACGCCCAGATATTCGAGCTAAGGTATTACGACAGGGTCATAGACAAGGAGATGAACTGGATATACAAGCAGATATCCGGAAGGCGCGTGGTCTCTTTTTTGAGGCTCAGGGAGTATGAAAAGCTCGCGAGAAGGCTCGTAAGGACCGTAACGGACATAACCGAGGTGACAGAGCGGGTCAATAATTCGCTCAAGGTCACGGAAGACATCTATTACGCGAGGATATACAGGACGTTCATGACGGTGCTCCGCAGCAGGGACTGGGAGACGAGCATAAAAGAGAAGCTCCAGACCGTTATGAACACCTATAACATGGTACACGACGAGATATCGATAAGGCGTGCCTATATCATAGAGCTCGGCATACTCATCCTTATCGCCCTTGAAATGGTGCTTGCCTTTTACGTAAGGTAGGACGCTGCGCTAAAGCCTTGCCTCCTTCTCCCCTTTCGCCAGGGCGGCTTTTTTCCTGAGCCCTTCTATCTTTTCGCCCCACTCCTGTGCCTGCCTCTCCTGCCGTTCCTGGCAGCTTTTCTTTTTTTCCATCTGAGGGCGTCTTTTTGTGAAATGCTTATATATAAAGCATATATCCGCCTGATAAGAGGTCAAATAACGGGCGCGGTATTCCCGCCTCGCCTGCCCTCCCGATTGATTTCATCTGAATCTCTTATAGAATTGAAGTATGGCTGATGAAAGAAAATACCCGGATGGCGTTGACAGGGGTTCCGGCTGGAAGGTGCTCATAGCCCTCATGCTATTCGGCGTTCTCATATACTTCTGGGGAGAGGCTGTCGATACCGGAGCGCAAGTCGAGAGGCAGAGGATAACCTATACCGAGTTCAGGGGACAGCTCGACTCCGGCAACATCAGCTCCGTTACCATTAAAGGGCAGGAGGTCACAGGAGAGTTCAGGAAAACGGTGGAGGTAAAAGGGCCGGAGGGCGAAGGCAAAGCACCCGCGTCCGCTTTCCTGACCTACATGCCGCCTTTCCAGGGTGATGAAATAATAACGGAGCTTGCTAAAAATGGGATATCGATCAACGTCGAGCCGGAAGCCGGGGGGTCGGCCCTCTGGCAGTTTGTAGTGCTCCTTCTGCCATGGGTGCTTATCATAGGGATATGGGTTCTTATAATCAGGAGGGTCCAGCAGGGGCAGGGAGGCGCTCAGCCAGGCCTGTTCAACTTCGGGCTCAGCAAGGCCAAGCTCTATAGCCTGAGGAAGTCGAGCGTCACCTTCAAGGACGTCGCCGGGCTCGAGAACGCCAAGGCGGAGCTTCAGGAGACGGTCGCCTTCCTGAAGAACCCGGCAAGGTTCACCATGTTAGGGGCGAAGATCCCGAAGGGCATTTTATTGGTAGGGCCTCCGGGCACCGGGAAGACGCTGCTCGCGAGGGCCACCGCCGGGGAGGCGGGAGTGCCCTTTTTCAGCATAAGCGCCTCCGAGTTCGTCGAGATGTTCGTGGGCGTTGGCGCCTCGAGGGTCAGGGACATGTTCAGGAAGGCAAGGGAGACGAAGCCCTCGATAATATTCATAGACGAGATAGATTCAGTCGGCCGGGTGAGGGGGGCGGGCCTTGGCGGAGGGCATGACGAAAGGGAGCAGACCTTGAACCAGCTCCTGAGCGAGATGGACGGCTTCGAGCCGCACGAGGAGATAATCGTAGTAGCCGCCACCAACAGGCCGGACGTCCTCGACCCGGCGCTTCTGCGCCCCGGGCGCTTCGACAGGCATATCGTCATAGACAGGCCCGGGTGGAAGGACAGAAAGACGATACTCGAGGTCCACTCGAGGAATAAGAGGCTCGCCCCGGACGTCGATCTGGAGAAGATCGGGAAGGGGACCCCCGGCATGACCGGGGCGGACCTTGAGAACCTCGCCAACGAGGCGGCGCTCGAGGCCGTAAAGAAGGGCAAGGAGAGGATAGAGATGATGGACTTCGAGGAGGCCAGGGACAGGGTCATAATGGGCTCCAAGAGGGAAGAGACCTTCTCTGAGGAAGAAAAAAGGATAACCGCGTACCACGAGGCGGGGCACGCGCTCGTCTCATGGGAGCTGCCGCACACCGACCCCATACATAAGGTCTCCATCATCCCCAGGGGCATGGCCCTGGGCGCGACCCAGTTCCTTCCTGAGGAGGACAGGCACTATTACCCCAAAAGCTACCTTGTAAACAGGCTCTGCGTGGCGCTCGCAGGCCGGGCGGCGGAAAAGCTCGTCTTCAGGGACGTGAGCAGTGGTGCCAATGACGACCTGAAGAACGCCACCGCCCTCGCTGAGAAGATGGTGGCGCAGTGGGGGATGTCCGATAAGGTAGGCCCCATCAACTTCGGCAGGGGCGAGGAGCATCCGTTCCTTGGCAGGGACATATCGGTTCAGAAGCGCTACAGCGAGTCTATGGCCTGGCTCATGGACCAGGAGATAAGGAGCCTTATCGTTAGCGCGGAAAGGAAGGCCGACGAGATATTGCTGAGGGACCGTGGTTCGCTCGAGGAACTGGCGGCCGCGCTCATCAAAGATGAATCGCTGGACAAGGATGAAGTGGAGGTCATACTGAGGAGGACCAAGGGGGTCGAGCCATTGAGGAAGATAGCCAACTGACAGGATAGTCGATAAAACACCCTGCCCGAAACCCATCTCTTGCTTTTACCCCGGCCATTCGATTATAATGCCTGAAATTATCGTTGCCAGGCCCACGGTATGAAGAAGACCACTATTTTTATCGCAGACGACCACCCTGTCATAAGGAACGGCATCAAGTCCGTCCTGCCTCCGGGTGAATTCGATATCGTAGGAGAGGCCGATAACGGGGCAGCGGCCCTCAAGGGTATAGCCGCGCTCAAGCCCGATATCGCCATCCTCGACATCACCATGCCCGGCCTCGACGGCATATCGGCGACCAAGAGGATATCGGAGGATTTCCCCGATACCAGGGTGATTATCCTTTCGATGCACGCCGACATCTCCAGGCCCATAGAGGCCTTCAGGGCCGGGGCGCTCGGCTACGTGCTGAAGGATTCCGACCCCAGAGAGCTCCTGAGCGCCGTAGAAAAGGTCCGCGCCGGCAGCAAGTACGCAAGCCCCGCCGTCACCGAGGATCTATTGAACGATTTCGTGGACGTCATCAAGAAGGACCAGGGGCAGGACCCCTTCGATACCCTCTCCCAGAGGGAAAAAGAGATATTGAAGCATATAGCGGACGGCTCGACCAGCAGGGAGATCGCCGAGAAGCTCTTTATCTCTCTTGCCACCGTTAAAAGCCACAGGAACAATATAATGAAGAAGCTTAAGGTGCACGACATGGCGAGCCTCATAAAGACCGCCATCAGAAAAGGGATAGTCCACACGGATTAGCCTTCGACTCAACCTTCTGCGCAAAACTTCCTCAATCCATCGCATTACCCCAGATTCATCTCATTTTCCGGCTAAATTAAACTTATATCACTATTATCCAGCGGCCGCGTCTGTCCGATAATGATTACAAGAGGCGCATCCGTATTAAGCTTGACTCGCGATTTGGAGATCCCCGTGAAAGTACTCGTGGTCGCGAAAGAGCATTCATTGAGGTCCATGGTCAGCTGCTTCCTCGCTCTTTTATATCCGGAGGTGAGGGAGGCGGCAGACTTGAGCGGCGTATGGAGGGTCTTAAGTTCCGGCTTCCTGCCGGAGATCATCGTGGCCGGTTATGAGAGGCCAGGGGCCGAAGAGGAGGCGCTTTTCAGGTCGATGAGGAACCTCCAGGCGCTCCGGCGAGTGCCTATACTGGTGATGGCCCCGGTCGATTGCATGGACAGGCGCATGGAATGGAGAAAGGCCGGGGCGACCTGCTGGATAGAAAGGCCTTTCAGCTCGAAAGAGCTTCTCGAGATCATGGGCATGGTCGTCTTTAATAATGCCGATAAAAGGAGCGTTGATGAACTGGCAGTCGATTAAGACAAGGCTCATGGGAAGCTACACGGTCCTGCTCGCGCTTTTTCTCCTGCAGATGCCGGTTGTCTACTGGGTAGTTAGCGGGATGGGGCAGAAATACTCCCAGGTGGACGAGGCAGGCTCTCTAAGAAAGAAGGCCGTGGAGATAACCGAGCTCTTGAGCAGGCATGTGGCCACAGGTAACGCCGCCCTCGAAAAGGCGTTCCATGAGAGGAAGGCCGAGTTTGGCGATACCATAGGGGCGTTGAGGAACGGCGGAGAGGCTGTGCCCGCGCTAAAGGGGCAGGACCTTGTCGAGAAGCTCGACAGCCTTGAGATGAGATGGACGGAGATGTCCGTTTCGCTGGACAGGGCTATGGAGTACGGCAGGACCGTGCGCGAGTCCAAGTCGAAGATAAAGGACTCCACCTCACGGATGGTCGAGGAGATGGGCCGTGTGTCGCCGGCTGGCAATGCCGGGGTCCTGAGGCTCGGCTACCTCTTCGAGCTCTATCTCTCCTCCCAGATGGAAAAGGAGAGCATCTACATAGACATGAAAAAGGAAGCAGCCGCGCTCGACGCGGCGCTCAAGAACAGGCCCCTGGACAGCCAATGGCAGGAGCACAAAGGCGTCCTCCTTGCCGGGGTCGCCTCAGAGGACAAGTACAACGGAGAGCTTATGCTCATCCATGAAAGGCACATGCCGGATGTCGTCGCCGCCGGCAACGCCCTTACGAAGCTCATAGCGGAGCGGGCACGGTCAACGGCCATGAAGGGGCTGGCGGCGCTTGCCCTGCCGGCTGTCGCCCTCGGCGGCCTCACGGTCTTTTTCATGCTCCTCGCGAGGTACCATATACTCGACCCGATAATGGAGATAAAGAGGTCTGTCGAGGATTTCTCCAGGGGGGCGCTGGATAGCAGGTCAAACGTGAAAGTGAGCTTCCTGGGGCGCGAGATGAACGACGAGATCGCAAGCTTGAGCGTGAGCGTCAACAGGATGTCGGAGCGCGTCTCCGGCGTAATAGAAAAGATATCCGCTACGTCAGTAGACCTGGCAGCTGCCTCCGAGGAGCTTTCAGCCACTTCGGGGCGGATATCCGAAGGCGCCCGGATGCAATCGGGGCAGACCACTCACGCCGCGACAGCCATGGAAGAGATGAGCGCCACTGTCCTGGAGGTAGCGCGGAACTCCCAGCAGGCCTCTATCGACGCGAGAAAGACCAGAGAGATAGCCGCCAAGGGAGGACAGGTCGTGCATGAGGCCATAGCAGCCATGAAGGACGTGGCGGAAGCCACGTCCGTGTCGGCGGGGACGATAAAGAAGCTCGGGGCGAGCTCCGAGGAGATAGGCACGATAGTATCGGTTATAAACGATATCGCGGACCAGACCAACCTCCTCGCGCTCAACGCAGCCATAGAGGCGGCGAGGGCCGGAGAGCAGGGCAGGGGTTTCGCGGTAGTCGCCGACGAGGTGAGAAAGCTCGCCGAAAGGACGACCAGGGCCACCAAGGAGATAAGCGTCATGATCCAATCGATACAGGATGAGACATCCAGGGCGGTCTCGGCCATGAACGAAGGCACCGGGAAGGTCGAAAACGGTCTTAAGCTCGCGAACGAGGCCGGCCAGGCCCTCAAGGACATAGTCTCCGGGGTCGAGACGGTCACTGACATGATAGGCCAGATAGCCACCTCGGCTGAAGAGCAGAGCGCCACCACGGCGGAGATAACCAGGAGCATGGACTCCATCGCCGATGTCTCCAGGACGAGCGTTACGTCCATAGGAGAGGTCGAGAAGGCGACAGGCGAGCTGATGGTCTTTGCCGCGGAGTTGAAGGAGCTTATAAACGGCTTCAGGAGCGCGCAAGGTGATAACGACAAAATTGACGCCCCCGTCAGGGCTGAAGCGAGACTTCGTTTAATCCATACTTCCAGCCGTAAAACAAAACCTGCCTATACCTCGAAAGCGTAGTTGCCTCCTGCGCTTCAGGAGGATCAAACCCGCCGCCCCCCGTCCATCGGGGGGCGTACCTGCTTTTTGGCCTGTTCACTTCCTCAATCCTTTCCACGTACAAACCCCCGGATCTATGCTCTTCCTCTGCTCCGCCACCCCCGGCAAAAGGCCTGAACCGGGGGAAGTGATTCATTTTGTTGAAATTTTTTCGTATTTAGGATATAGAAAAGGTATTCAGATAATCCTACAGGCGGCGGAACTGTGGTCATTGCGAAGTTGCGGCGTTGGGATTCCCGTCTCTATAACTATCTTGGAGACCTTCGTAGCAAAAAACGTTTCTCGCATGATAATAATAGACTTTCAGCATCCGCTAAAGCATATAAAAGGATCTTTCGATGGTTGACCCGGATAGACTTGTCTGCTTTACCATTGACGACCTCGTCCTCGCCCTGCCCCTCGAAAAAGTCGAAAGAGTAATGCCTTCGGTAAGGCTTACGCCCCTGCCGAATGCCCCTCAAGCCGTACTCGGTATCCTGGACCTCCGGGGCAAGGTCATCCCTGTATTCGATATCCGCGCGCGCTTCGGAAAGCCCTGGCGCGAGATCTCCCTGGGCGAGCAGATACTCATAGCCGCCGCGTCGAAGAGGACTGTGGCGATGGTCGTCGATGAGGCCAGGGGCGTAATCGATTGCGAGCCAGGGAGCATCACGGCGTCAGTAGAGGTTCTGCCAGGGCTTGAGCACATCCGCGGTGTGGCGAAGCACGCGAGCGGGATGATAGTCATACAGGATATAGACAGGTTTCTCTCCATCGAAGAGGAACGTCAGCTCGACGGCGCCCTCGAAGGGATGGAAAGGAAAAATGGGTAGAATACCTGAGCAGATCCTCCAGGAGCTTAATAACTTCATCTCCTCTTTCATGGGGCTCCATTTCACCGAGAGCCGCCTCCAGGACCTGGAGCGCGCCATATCGGCGGTCTCGCGGGACTTTGGCTTCGAGAGCGAAATGGAGCTCGTAAGATGGATCATCTCAGGGCCGCCGGAAAGGGAGAAGGTCGAAAGGCTCGCAGCCTACCTGACCGTGGGAGAGACCTATTTTTTCAGGGACAGGGCCTCGTTCAAGGCCCTTGAGGCCGATATAGTGCCGGAGCTTCTGAGGGCGAGAGAGGCCGCCCGGCGGATCAGGGTCTGGAGCGCAGGCTGCTCGACCGGTGAAGAGCCCTATTCGATAGCGATACTCCTTTCGAGGCTCGTCCCGGACCGTGAAAACTGGAACATCAGCATACTCGCTACTGACATCAACCCGGCGGCCCTGAGGAAGGCTCAGGAAGGCGTCTATACCGACTGGTCCTTCAGGGATACGCCGGTGTGGCTCAAGGAAAGATATTTCATCAAGGAGAGGGGTGGCGCCTACAGGATAGACCCGGCCATAGGCAGGATGGTGACTTTTTCGTACCTGAACCTGGCGGAAGACGCCTATCCGTCGCTCCTCAATAATACCAACGCTATAGACATCCTCTTTTGCCGCAATGTGATGATGTATTTCTCGAACGAGGTAGCCGGGAGGGTGATGCGCGGTTTTCACAATTGCGTAGTTGACGACGGGTGGCTTCTCATGAGCCCGGCTGAGGCCATAAGGTCGATTGCCAACCTTTTTACGCCAGAGACCAGGAATGGGGCCATCTTCTACCGGAAGGCAGAGGCGCCAAAGCGCCCCCGCCTGACGTTATTCAGGGAGGAACCGGTCTTCCATCCTGTACCCGCACCCTCTATCAAGCCTGTTTTGGTGCAGGTTCCTCCGGCGCCACAGGCGCTTCGCCCTGAGGCAAGGGGCTACGATGAGGCCGAGAAGGACTATCACCGGGGCATGTACGCCCGCGCGGCTGCGATACTCGAACAGACGGCTCTGGGGGCGGGGCTCGACGAGAGGGGTATGCTCCTTCTCGCCAGGGCCTATGCCAATCAGGGCAGGCTTGACGAGGCCGCCACATGGTGCGAAAAGGCATTGAGGCAGGACATATTCAACGCGGCGGCTCACTTCCTCTTTTCAACGATAATGCTCGAACAGGGCAGGGGTGAAGAGGCGGTCAAGGGGCTTGAAAAGGCCATCTACCTCGACCAGGACTTCATAATAGCGCACTTTGTGCTCGGGAACCTCCTTGCGTCGCAAGGGCGCTCTCAGGCATCCGAAAGGCATTACAGGGTAGCGCTTAAGCTGCTCGGCGCCCTGCCTGAAGAACAGGCCATTGACGCCTCTGACGGCATTATGGCAGGCAGGCTTAAAGAGATCATAACCATGGCGCTCGATGGAGGTACAGTTGGCAGGTAAGGAGAAGCCCGGAATAGATTGGGAGGCGGTCAGGCAGAGGCTCGCGAAGACAGGAGAGCGGCTCGCCGAAAGGAGCCGCCCATCGCGGGATCATATCGAGGAGGTATTGAGGCGAAGGGCCGAGGCCTTTGCCAGACGCGAGAAGGCTGAGCCGGAAGGCGAGTTCCTTGAGGCCCTTGAGTTCACGCTCGCAAGCGAACGGTATGCCTTCACCACGGAGCTCATAAGGGAGGTGGCCCCGCTCCATGAGCTTACGCCTGTGCCCTGCACCCCCGCGTTCGTGCTCGGGATAGTGAACATCCGGAGCGAGATACTCTCGGTAATAGATCTGAGAAGATTTTTCGACCTTCCCTGGAAGGGCATAACCGACTTGAGCAAGCTCATTGTGCTCAAGTCCCAGGAGATGCAGTTCGGGGTGCTCGCTGACTCGATACTCGGGGTAACGAGGATATGGGCGGACGGGCTCAGGAAGCTCCCGACCCTTACGGGCGTGAGGGAAGAGTACCTCAAGGGGGTCTCCGCTCAAGGCACGGTGGTGCTGGACGCGGGTCGCCTCCTCGCCGACAGATCGATAATAGTATACGAAAAGGCCGAATAGGCCAGGAGGATGGATATGAGATGGTTCTATGATATATCGACCCGCATGAAGCTCTTCATCGGCTTCGGGCTGGTCATCCTGTTCCTTGCCGCTGTCATAATCATCACGACCAGGAACATCGTACAGATAGAGAAGGCGCAGGAAGATATAATAGGGCATGAGTTCGCCAATACCGTCGATACGCTGACACTCCTGTCCAGGCTTGACGCCATACGCGTCGGGCTCCTGTCGATGACGGGATCCAGGAGCGCGGCTGAAAAGGCGGCCTGGCACAACGCCATCAAGGAGAAGAGCGCTGATATAGACTCGCTCTTCAAGACCCTTCTCGACAGGAACAGGGACAATGAAGACGCCTCCTGGAGGCTTCGGGAGATGAAGGGCATCCTCGATGATTTCGCCGAGACAAGGGACAGGCGGCTGATACCCTTGCTATACGCCGGCAAGACCGAGGCCGCTCGCGAGCTTGCGATGGGCATCCAGGCAGAGCGCTACAAGAGGATGACCTCGCTGGCGGCCGACCTGGAGAGCGAATCCAAGCGGCAGACCGCGCTCATGGTAGAAGTGTCGAAAAAGGCCTCCCAGCGCTCGCTCATCTTCTCGCTATCGCTCGGGGCCGCGGCCGTCCTCTTTAGCATGGTCCTCGCCGTTTTCCTGAACAACGTCATCGCCAGCCCGTTCAAGGACATCTCGGATGTCGCCGTCAGGGTGGCTTCAGGAGACCTCACCGTAAATGTCCCTGACCTTGGCAGGAGGGACGAGGTAGGCGCCCTCTCAAACACCTTCAGGCAGATGATAGACAGGCTCCAGAGGCAGACCGGCGAACTGGCGGAGGTTATAAGCGTGCTGGCGACATCATCCAACGAGATAGCGGCGACCACCTCCGAGCTCGCTTCAGGCGCGGAGCAGACCGCCATAGCGGTCACCGAGACTACGACCACGGTCGAGGAGGTCAAGCAGACCGCCAACGTCTCCTCCGAGAAGGCGAGGCATGTCTCCGATATAGCCCAGAACGCCGTGCAGGTCTCGCATAACGGCACGCGCCTCGTGCAGGATACGCTCCGGGGCATTGGCAATATAAAGGAGCAGGTCGAGTACATAGCGGAAACCATCGTGAAGCTCTCCGAGCACAACCAGGCCATAGGGGAGATCATAGCGGCGGTCGACGACCTCGCGGAGCAGGCAAACCTCCTGGCTGTGAATGCCTCGATAGAGGCGTCGAAGGCCGGAGAGCATGGCAAAGGCTTCATGGTAGTCGCTCAGGAGATAAAGAGCCTCTCGGAGCAGTCCAAGCAGGCGACCAGGCAGGTGCGTTCGATCCTCAATGACATACAAAAGTCCAGCAGCGCGGCGGTCATGGCCACAGAGCGGGGCAGCAAGGCTGTCGAGGCTACCGTGCTTCAGTCCTCCGGCACAGGGGACACGATACGTACCCTCGCCGACACCATCGGGGAGGCATCCCAGTCGGTCATCCAGATAGCCGCCTCCAGCCAGCAGCAGCTCGTTGGAATGGACCAGGTCGCGATAGCCATGAACAGCATAAAGCAGGCCACGACCCAGACGGCCGCGAGCACGAAGCAGGTGGAGTTGACCGTCAGGAACCTCCAGGAGCTCGGCGGCAAACTCAAGGCCATGGTCCAGCATTATAAGCTCTCCTAAAGGGTACGGATGGACAAGGATACCGAGTTCAGAAGACGGCTCATTTCGACCTTCAAGGCGGAGGCGCAGGAGCACATAAGCACCATCATGGCCGGGGTCATCGAGCTGGAGCGCATGCCGCCGGTCGAGGTGCAGATGGAGATAGTGGAGACCGTCTTCAGGGAGGCCCATAGCCTGAAGGGCGCCGCGCGCGCCGTGGGTATCCCTGAGATAGAGTCCCTCTGCCAGGCTCTCGAAGGTGTTTTCTCGCAGTGGAAGATGAGGAGGATAAACCAGTCAAGGGACCTCTTCGACGTTATCTGTGCCGCGATGGATACGGTGCGCTCGATCGTCGCGTCCACCGAGACCGGGGCTGAGCCATGCCCTGAGCGCGCCCAGGCGGCCGGCCTCGCGAAGGAGCTCGACAGCTTCGCCTCAGGGGGTCCGTCTGTCATGACCTTCCAGGGAAGGGGGCAGGAGGTCATTAAAAGGCCGCCATCGCCTGACCAGGCAGCCCTGGAAGAGGCGAAGACACCCGCAAGAGAAGCGATAAAAAGGCCAGCGCAGTACCCACGGGACCTCTCGTCTGATACCGTGAGGGTTTCGACGGGAAAGCTGGGCCTGTTGCTTATGCAGGCCGAGGAGATGCTGCCCTTGAAGTCGGTATCTTCCCTGAACTCGGCCCTTTCCGCAGAGATAGAAGGTATGCTCAAGGACCTTAAAGACGAGCTCGGCAGGTATGGCAGGTTGCCGGCGGGTAAAGGGGCGGCAGCGTCCCAAGATACGGGAGAGATCTTCAGCCGGGTCCAGGCGCGCCTCAAGGCCATGGATGAGGCAACGCGGGCGCTCTCGCGCTCTTCCAGGCAGCATGGCAGGGCGCTCGGCAGGATGATAGACGGCCTCCTGGAAGAGGTCAAGCAATCGATGCTCATGCCGTTTTCCAGCGTCCTCGATGGTTTCCCTATGCTCTTAAGGGACATCTGCAGGAAAAAGGGCAAGGAGGCCGATCTCGTGATAACAGGCGAGGGGGCCGAGATAGACAGGAGGATACTGGAGGAGATAAAGGACCCGCTCATCCATCTGGTGAGGAACTGCGTGGACCACGGCATAGAGAGGCCCTCGGAACGGGAGGGGAAAGGCAAGCCGAGGAGGGGGACCGTAGCGATAACGATGGCGCACCTCGAAGGAAAGGCGGAGGTGACGGTCTCTGACGACGGAGGGGGCATCGATATGGAAAAGGTCAAGGCGGCGGCCGTGAAGAACGGAGTGGTCGACGGGGCGGAAGCGGCCGAGTTAGGCGAGGAGGAAGCTCTCTCTCTCATATTCCATTCGGGCCTTTCTACAAGCCACATCATAACAGACCTCTCTGGCAGAGGCCTTGGGCTTGCCATCGTGCGCGAAAAGATAGAGAGGCTCGGCGGGTCTGTTACAGTCGAGTCTTCGCCCCTGGGGACGAAGTTCAGGCTCTTCATGCCCCTTACCATAGCCACCTTCAGGGGCATATTGGCCTTGGCTGGCGGGCAGACATTCATAATACCGGTATCGAGCGTGGAGCGCACCTTGAGGGTAAAGGCCTCTGAATTGAGCTCCGCCGGGAACAGGGAGACCGTATACATACACGGGGAGCCGTATTCGTTCGCCTGGCTTGACGCGGTCCTCGAGATACCTCCCAGGCCCAGGAAGAACGACGGCTTCATAACCATGCTCCTCCTGGCCTCTGGCGGGCGGAAGATGGCCTTCGGAATCGATGAGATGGCCGGTGAGGAAGAGATACTTGTAAAGGGGCTGGGCCCGCAGCTCGCGTTGGTGAGGAATATATCCGGGGCGGCGATATTGGGAGACGGCAGGCCGGCGCCTCTAATAAACGTGCCGGACCTGTTGAGGTCGGCTATGAGGCCGTCTCCTTCGATCGTCCCGCTTGAGGCCGCCGAGCCCAAAGCCATATCGGTATTGGTCGCCGAGGACTCCATCACGTCAAGGATGCTCCTCAAGAACATACTCGAATCGGCCGGCTATTCGGTGAGGACGGCCGTGGACGGGGTCGACGCGTACACGCTCCTTAAGACAGAGCCATTTGACCTCCTTGTCTCGGATATAGAGATGCCGAGGATGGACGGCTTTGAGCTTACATCGAAGGTAAGGAACGATAAAGCCCTCTCGGAGCTGCCGGTCGTGCTGGTGACCGCCCTTGAGACCAGGGAAGACCGCGAAAAGGGCATCGAGTCAGGCGCCAACGCCTATATAGTAAAGAGCAGCTTCAACCAGAATAACCTCCTTGAGATAATAAGGAGGCTTGCGGGGTAGAGGGTTGCATGGCGCCGGGAGTTTTTTAATTTGATAAGCGTTTACATAGTCGACGACTCGCGCGTGGCGCGTGATTATTTAAGGCATCTTCTCGAGGCCGACCCGTCCATCAGTGTCATAGGCGAGGCATCAAGCGGGGAGGAGGCTGTCGAGTTCATGCAGGCCAACAGGCCCGATGTCATCACCATGGACATCAATATGCCCGGCATGGACGGGCATGAGGCCACGAGTATGATAATGGGCGCGAACCCTGTGCCGATAGTCATCGTAAGCGCCCATTACGACAAGTCGCATGTCGAACAGTCTTTCAGGGCCATAGAGGCCGGGGCGATAGCGATAGTCGAGAAGCCGCCGGGGCCCGGGCATCCTGCCCACAAGGAGGCCGTAAGGGAGCTCATACAGACCGTAAAGCTCATGTCCGAGGTCAAGGTGGTAAGGCGCTGGGCGAGGGGCGTACAGAAGCCGTCCGCCTCAAGGGCCTTCAGGACAGAGAAGAAGGAGGTCAAGGTGGTGGTGATCGGCGCCTCCACCGGCGGGCCTCCGGTGCTCCAGACGGTGCTCTCCGGCTTTGAGGCGGACTTTCCGGTGCCGATAGTCGTTGTGCAGCATATAGCCAGGGGCTTCATAGACGGGATGGTGGAGTGGCTCGGAGGGGTCATTGAGATGAAAGTCAGCGTGGCTTCAGACGGCGAAAGGCTCCTGCCTGGGCACATCTACTTCGCGCCCGACGGCTTCCACGCGGGGGTAGAACCCGGGGGCACGATAGTCTTGAGCCAATCGGAGCTGGAGAACGGCATCAGGCCGTCAGTATCCTACCTTTTCCGTTCGGCCGCGCGGGCCTTCGGGGCAGAGGTCATAGGGGTGCTCTTGACAGGCATGGGCAGGGACGGCGCGCTGGAGCTGAGGTTCATAAAGGACAGGGGTGGCGTGACGATAGTGCAGGACAGGGAAACGGCGGTCGTATACGGCATGCCGGGCGAGGCTATAAAGATGGGCGGGGCCTCCCTCGTGCTTACGCCGGAGATGATCCCGGTAAGGATAAAATCTCTGGTCAACGGTAGATGGCCGGACTGAACATTAAGGAAAGGTATGGAAAAAGGAAAATACATATTGGTCGTAGAGGACAGCCCCACGCAGGCGAAGCAGGTAGAGGAGAGCCTCAGGCAGCTTGGCTACAGGGTAGACCTGGCGTACAGCGCTAAAGAGGCCCTGGAGGCGATGGACAGGGAGAAGCCGCTCCTCGTCCTCGCTGACATATTGATGCCGGAGATGGACGGCTATGAGCTATGCAAGGCCATAAAAGGCAGCAGTTCCTTCAAGGAGATACCCGTAATACTGCTTACGCAGCTTTCTGACCCGAGGGAAGTCATAAGGGGCATGGAGAGCGGGGCCGATGATTTCATCGTGAAGCCGTATAACGAGCGGGGGCTCATCTCGCGTATAGAGGGCGTGCTGGGGCACCTGATGAGTGAAGAGGACGAGCGCAGGGAGATAAAGGTACTTGTGGCCGAGGACAGCCCCACGCAGGCCGAGCAGCTGAGGCACTTTCTCGAGGCCCACGGCTATTCCGTCCGGACCGCCTCGGACGGGAGGGAGTGCCTGGACCTTGCCAAAAAAGACCCTCCCACGCTGATACTGAGCGATATCCTCATGCCTGTGATGGACGGCTATGAACTTGCCTATGAGGTAAAAAAGGACGAGGCGCTAAAGAACGTGCCTGTAATACTCATAACCTCGCTCCTCGACAGGAAGGATATAGTACAGAGGGCCTCGGTGGTGGCGGACGGGTTTTTCACCAAGCCATATGACGAGAGGTATCTCCTGTCCAAGATAGAGACCCTGCTCTCCGAGCGCAAGGAGAGCGAGGACGCTCAAGGCATAGAGGTCTCGTTCTCCGGCGAGAAGTATCTGATATCTTCTGACAGGAGGCAGATCCTCACGTTCCTCCTTTCGATTTACGAGAACGCCGTCCAGCAAAACCGCGAGCTCGTCCATATGCAAAACGAGCTTCAGCAGCTGAACGAAAAGTTGGAGGAGAGGGTTTTTTTAAGGACCAGGCAGCTCCAGGAGTCAGAGGCAAAGCACAGGATGCTCCTGGAGACCAGCGCGGACGCGATCGTCGTGGTGGCGGAGGACAATACGCTGTTTTTCATGAACAGGGCGGCTGAGGCGCTTTTCGGCGTAAAGGCGAAGGGCCTTGCAGGCATGCCCTTTACCTTTCCGGTAGCCGGGTATGAGAAGCAGGATATGGAGATACAGAACGGGGGAGAGAAGGCCTACGCCGAGGTGAGGACAGTTAAGACCACCTGGGGGGAAGAGTCTGCCGTCCTTGCCACCTTTCGTGACGTGACGGAGAGGAAGCGGGTGGAAAAAGAGCTTCGGGAAAGCGAGCAGAACTTCAGGGCGCTCGCGGACAACGCCAAAGACGGCATACTGATAACCGGCGAAGATGCCTCCATCGTCTACTCGAACCTCCGGTTCGCGGATATGCTGGGCTATAATGTCAACGAGGTGTTCACGAAGGACTTTAACGGCATGATCAAGGGGGACGCGGAGCATGGGGAAGAGGTAACGCTTGAGGGCAAGGGTGGAATGACGGTGCCGGTAGAGCTGGCGGCTTCAAGGACGCTCTGGCACGGCGTGGACGCGACTATCGTTATCGTGAGGAACATCGCCGAGCGCAAGAGCCGAGAGGACGAGCAGCTTAAGGCCAGCAAGCTCGAGTCCCTCGGCACACTCGCCGGGGGCATAGCCCATGACTTCAACAACCTCCTTACGGCGATCATCGGCAACGTCTCTCTCGCGAGGCTCCTGGGGTGCGGGGAAAGGGGCACAAAGGCGCTAAACGACGCTGACAACGCGGCACAGAGGGCGAAGGACCTTACGAACCAGCTACTTACATTCTCAAGGGGCGGGGCCCCGGTCAAGAGCGTGACCTCTATAAATGGTATCGTGACCGATTCCGCGAGCTTCTCGGTCCTTGGGTCTAACATAAAATGCGAGATAAAACTGCCAGAGGACCTCGCGCCGGTCGAGGTGGACGCGGGACAGATAAGCCAGGTCGTCCATAACGTCGTCTTGAACGCCGTCCAGGCCATGCCCGGCGGCGGGGTGATAACGATATCGGCGGAGAACGTCAGTTTAACGAATGAGAGCGGCCTGCCCCTTTCCCCTGGCCGCTACCTGAGGATAGACATCAGGGACACCGGCCCCGGGATACCTGAAGAGCACATCGGCAAGGTCTTCGACCCGTACTTCACGACCAAAAAAGGGGGCTCCGGCCTGGGGCTTGCTACCGTCTACTCGGTCGTCAAGAACCACGATGGGTATATAAGCCTCGATACCAAGCCGGGCTCCGGAACCGTTTTCCATATATACCTGCCTGCTTCGGATACGGAGCTTGCTCCGCAGAAGGCGAAGGTGGTTGAAGAAAGGCCGTCGATCGGCCGCGGCAGGGTGCTTATAATGGACGACGAGGAGATGATAAGGGACATAGCCGGTAAGATACTCGTGGAACTTGGCTACGAGGTCGATTACGCGGCGAACGGCTCTGAAGCGCTTGAAAAGTACAGGGTCCGGATGGAGGCGGGCAGCCCCTTTGACGCTGTGATCCTCGACCTTACCATACCAGCCGGCATGGGCGGCAGAGAGGCCATAAAGAAGCTACTTGAGCTTGACCCTGGGGCCAGGGCGATAGTATCAAGCGGATATTCCAACGATTCGATAATGTCCGAGTACGCGAGGTTCGGCTTCAAGGCCGTGATAGCGAAGCCGTACAGGATCGCGGACTTGAGCAACGTGGTCAGGCAGGTTGTGGAGGGCATTTAAGCTTCACCATCTCCAATTTGATCGTGAGAGAGTCGCTGAGGGGGCAAAACTGCTTAAAAACTTGCCTTGAGATATCGAGATATGTTATAAGAAACATCCCCCGCCGCGTACGATGGGGTTTATAGAGTTACGCATCGCGGGCGAAATGTAACAGTTGTTTTTATTGCATGTCTAATATCACCCCGCAATTTTCCGCGGGGGGCTTTATTTGTTGACTGTCGGGGCGTGGCTCAGCCTGGTAGAGCACCGCGTTCGGGACGCGGGGGCCGGAGGTTCGAATCCTCTCGCCCCGACCAATCAATCAAAAAGGGATCAGCCGAAAGGCTGGTCCCTTTTTTCTTTACTCTGCTAAACCTCTCCATAATCTCTACCCCAATCAGTAAGAGTATGCGCACCTGAGCCATCAACCCAAAAAACTTTGGCCCGAATATGTTCTGTCTGGTTGTAAAATAAACAGAATTTTAAGGGAAAAAAATTTTGAAGGCCTGGGAAGTAATATGGTATAAAAGCGTATCTTGAAAAATCCATCTTTTTGTTGAATATATGCCGACACTTAACTGGTTAACGAAAGGCGAAGATATCAGGGCTGCTGGAAAAGCCCCGTACAGGCTGCTTGAGGCCGTGCCGGAGCATTCGGCAGGTTCAGCCAGCGAGAATATGCTTATTCACGGCGACAACCTTGAAGCCCTCAAGGCCTTGCTTCCTTACTACGCTGGCAAGATTAAGTGCATCTACATAGACCCGCCTTATAATACCCGTTCAGCATTCACCCATTACGATGACAGCCTTGAGCATTCGATCTGGCTTGCTATGATCTATCCGCGCCTTGAATTGCTTAGGGAGTTGCTTTCTGAAGAGGGAAGTATTTGGGTTTCAATTGATGACAATGAAGGGCATTACCTCAAGGTAATTATGGACGAAATTTTTGGGAGAAAAAATTTTGTTGCAAATGTGATCTGGCAAAAAAAATATGCCAAGCAGAACGACGCTAAATGGTTGAGTATAAGTCATGATCACATTTTGCTGTTTGCAAAAGACAAGGAATCATGGCGTCCTAATGAATTACAGCGAACGGAAAGTCAATTAAAAGGATATTCTAACCCTGATAATGACCCTCGTGGTCCGTGGCAATCTGTTGTCTATACATGCGCTAAGACAAGAGCTGAAAGGCCTAATCTATATTATCCAATTATCCACCCCAAAACAGGAAAAGAGATTTTTCCGAGTGAAACAAGAGTTTGGGGATATGAGCCAAAAAAACATGAAGAGCACATTAAAGAGGAACGAATATGGTGGGGTAAGAATTTTGAAAAAGACAAGCCTCGCCTGAAGTCCTACTTGAAAGAAGTCGGTGAGGGCATTGTTCCAGACACTCTGTGGTTAAGAGCTGATGCTGGCGATAACCAAGATGCTAAGCGCGAAGTTCGAGCTTTTAACGAGAAAGCGTCATTTGATACGCCAAAGCCGGAAAAATTAATTCAACGCATACTTCAGCTTGCTTCTAATTCAGGTGATTTACTTCTTGATTCTTTTCTCGGTTCTGGCACCGCCGCCGCTGTAGCTCATAAAATGGGCCGTCGCTACATAGGCATTGAAATGGGTGATCACGCTATAACGCATTGCGCTCCGCGTTTAAAGAAGGTTATCGAAGGCGAGCAGGGAGGCATATCACAGGCTGTAAACTGGCAAGGCGGCGGCGGGTTCAGGTTTTATAAACTCGGAGAGCCGGTATTCGATGAAAACGGACAGATTAACCCAAAGGTGCGCTTCAAGGCCCTTGCCGCGCATGTATGGTTTTCGGAAACTGGCATTCCCTATGTTGGCAAGGCGAATAAGCCTTTTCTCGGCATTCATAATGGTATTGCTTATAGCCTCTTGTATAACGGTATCTTAGGCGATAAGCGGGTGAATGGCGGTAATGTTCTCACAAGGCCCGTACTGAAACAGCTTGATAAGGAATCAGGCGGCTTTGAAGGCCCGTGGGTGATCTACGGCGAGATGAGCCGTATATCAGTTGACAGTCTTCGCGCTGAAAAGATTACATTCAAGCAGACCCCTTATGATGTGAGGGCAAGATAAGATGCAGCTCAAAAAATATCAAAAAGACGCGCTGGATGCCCTCAAGTCTTTCCTGGAAAAGACACGCGAGACTAACAACGCAGAACAGAGCTTCAAGGAAGTCACTGCGGCCCTCGATATCGGGCGGTACAGAAGCGACTATAAGCCCTTAAAAGACATGCCTGAAGTCCCTCCTGAAGTCCCGTATGTATGTATCCGTATCCCGACAGGTGGCGGTAAAACCATTCTTGGCGCGTACACGGTCAAGCTGGCTGGCAACAGCTATCTTGAACGCGACTATCCCGTTGCCCTGTGGCTGGTCCCTTCCAACACTATAAGAAAACAAACGGTTGAGGCTCTGAAAAACAGGCAGCACCCCTACCGGAAAGTTTTGGATGATGCTTTTGATGGAAAGGTCCGTGTATTCGATATAACAGATTTCCCAAATATAAGGCCTACTGACATTAACGATGCTGCCTGCGTTATTGTAGGAACGATACAAACCCTTCGCGTATCTAATACCGAGGGGCGAAAAGTGTATGATCACCATGAAGCCCTTGAGCCTCATTTTACCCGTTTTACCGCATGGCCCAAAGGCCTTGAACTTGATGAAAAAGGGAATCCAAAGTTCTCTTTTTCTAATCTCCTGCATATGCACAGGCCGATTCTCATAGTTGATGAGGCGCATAATGCCGTTACGGGGCTTACAAGAGAAACCCAATCCCGCATTAATCCTGCTTGTGTGATCGAATTTACCGCTACTCCAAAATCAATGAGCAATGTCCTTTTTAGCGTATCGGCAAGCGTATTAAAGACCGAGCAGATGATAAAGCTTCCGATTGTTCTGACAGCGCACACCAGCTGGCAGGCAGCCGTGAGCGGATCTTTAGCAGAACGCGCCCGACTTGCCGAGAAAGCGAAAACTGAGCCTCATTACATAAGGCCGATTATTCTTTTTCAGGCTCAGAATAAGGATCAGGAAGTTACGGCGGATGTCCTTCGGCAGCACCTCATTGATAACGAGCGTATACCCGCTGAGAGGATAGCCGTTGTGACAGGCGAACAACGGGAACTTGACTCGATAAATCTTTTCAAGCCCGATTGCCCCATTGAATATGTAATCACGATACAGGCATTGAAAGAGGGCTGGGATTGTTCTTTTGCTTATATTTTTTGTTCTGTAGCGAATATCAGAAGCTCGACAGATGTTGAGCAGTTGCTTGGACGAGTCCTTAGAATGCCCTACGCCGAGCGTTGCCGCGAGAAAAGCCTTAATTCCGCTTATGCTCATGTATGCGAACCGGACTTTATAAAGGCCGCTGTCGAACTCAAGGATAAGCTGGTTGATATGGGCTTTGAAGCGGAAGAAGCCGAAGATAATGTGCAGGTGCTTGAGCTTGACTTGCAAGATGGGCTTGAGCCGCTTTTCTCAAGATTGAAAATTGCCTTCGAACTTGATGCGCCTATAAATTTATCAGCCATGTCTGACAGCGCAAGGGAACAGGTCAGAATAGAGGAAAAGACAAATGGCAGCGTTATTATTCATTTAGATAAGCCCGTTTCTGAAGAGATTGAAAAAGAGATTGTCTCTTTAGTACCTGAAGATAAGCGGGCTGAATTCAAAGAGAAGATTGATTTCGTGCGGCACAAAGCGGAATTTTTCAGTACGCCAGCTTCGAGAAAAGAGCCTTTTGCGATACCGCAGCTTTGTTTGTTGATAGATGGAGAATTTGAGAGAGCAGAGCCGGACCTTTTCTTGGATTATGCCAGCTGGAATCTGCTTGATTGTGTGGCTGTTTTGACCACGAATGAATTTAGAGCTGAAGAGACTTTTCAGAGCTTCGAATTTGATGTTGAAGCTGAGAGGGAAAGAATAGTTTATGGACACATCTCGGAGAATGTGAGGCAGTTTGAACTTGTCGGCATAGATACGGTATGGGATGAAAAATCACTGGCAAGGTGGTTGGATCGCCAATGCCGGGACCAATACATCACTCAAACGCAACGGCTCGAATTCATAAGGCGTATTGTTAAAGAGCAGGTGGATCGCGGTATTCAGATAGGCGAGCTGGTCAGGGCCAAATATCGTCTTGCGAAAGCGATTACATCGAAAATCACGAAGTGCAGGGATGAGGCAAGAGATAAAGGTTTTCAGACCTGTCTTTTTAAGAATGATAAAGATGTTGAAGCGAGTTTTGAATACTCATTTGATTTTTCGGAAAACCAGTATCAGGCGAATAGTTACTACTCAGGAGAATATGTCTTCAAGAAACATTATTTTGGTTCTTATAGAGTAGGAGACTTAAAGAATAAGGGTGAAGAGTTTGAATGCGCTCGCGCCATTGATATGCAGCAGAAGGTAAAATATTGGGTTCGCAATCTTGACAGTAAACCTGATCAAGCTTTTAAGCTGCCTTTGGCAAAGGGCTGGTTTTACCCTGATTTTGTTGCGTTCCTGGAAGATGGACGCATTTTTGTCATTGAGTACAAAGGGGCACACCTGATCCATGATCCTCAAACGGAACAGAAGAAGAGTATAGGAGAGCTTTGGGAAGAAAAGAGCAATGGTAAGGCTTTATTTTTAATGGCTGAGAAGGAAAAAGATGGGCTGAATGTTTATGAGCAGATAAGAAAAAGATTGGATTAAAGTGGTGCTAAGTTTGTGCTAAAAGAAGTTAGGGATTGGCCTGTATTCGCGCAACAGTCGCGGGGGCCGGAGGTTCGAATCCTCTCGCCCCGACCAAGATCGTGATATCCGTAATCCCTGGAAAAGGGGTTGCGGATATTTTTTTTGTTCCATGATTCGAAAGGCGCGAGAAGCGAGGTAGCGCGGCTTAGAGCCTCTCGCGCGCCTTAAGCCCAAGAATCCTGCCCCACAAAAACAGCAGCTTTGCCGCGTAAAGCAGCGTCCTTGATCTGATGAAATAGCGTCCGTCAGAAAGCTTTATCTGGCCGGTCGCGAGAAGCCTTTCAAGCCGGTTTTCGAGCATACGTCCGGACTGGTAGACGCCGGAAAGCTCGCTTAAGCTCTTTCCACAGTCTATCTCGCGGAGTATCCTTACCCTCCTCGCCGTCTCGCTCATGTTGAAGATATGAAAATAGCAGTAGCAAAGGGCGATGTATGTGGTGGCCGTATAGATAATCAGGGCTGGCAATTCCGCTCTGTCTGCCCCGGAAAGATATACAACCCATGAGAGAAGGCCCATAGGCGCTGCCCCTGCCGCGCCAGCTAAAAGAGCGACGAACTGCCGCGGGAGACCCCTTGTAACGGCCGGAACGCGGTTAAGCGCCGCGTGAATGAGCGTTACCATGAGCGGCGAGGCCGCGAGTATAAAAAGAAATAGATTCATCTTCAGCCCTCTCCATGAGGCAGGCCGATAAACCTCCGGTAGGCCGTGAAAAACCTGATCATGAGCTTTGCCGAAGGCGAAAGCGTTAGCCCTCCTCCGGATTCCTTCAGCATCCCGGAGTCGATGAGGTCCCTGACCCTTGGATAGAGGAGCAATTCGTCGCCGAAGCCCTCTGCCAGGTCCTTCTCCGGTAAGCCGTCGGCGCTGGAGCCTATCTTAAGGACTATCAAAAGAGAGGGAGAAAGCGCTTCGACAGCCGGATAGGTGAGGACATATGACGCGGCGAGCGCCAGGTCCAGAAGGAGCGCCGCTAAAAGATGCTCTGCCGGAGGAGCCGATTGAACGCCCGCCGCCATGGCGACGAGGGCGATGGGGAGGAAGATAAAGACCGTGACAAGGGCAAGGGGCCTGTTCCTGGGGAGCCTGAGGCGCCAGAGGGCCAGGTGTATCGCCGTTGAAAGCGAAAATAGCGACACCGAGCAGATGAATACCGATCTCATGCCGCGCCACGCATAACCGCGAAAGCCCTTTCTTCCATCATGCCATACCGCCGGTCCGGCATTTATCGGCCCCTTTACATCCCGCTGTTTCTTTTCGCCATGTCAGAAGCCTCTTTGGCCTTCCCGGCTTCTCCGATGGCGGTGTATACGTCTGCCAGCATCTTGTGGTTCCTCCAGCCTTTCGGGTCGTCCATGATATTCCTTTGCAGCTCAATCAGGAGCGCTCTGCTCAATTCGGTCATCCGGTATGAGGCGTCCGCAGGCTTGATTGACCTGTACTCGTACTTTTCTATCAGGGCCGCTGTCTCCGGGGTCCTCCTTACAAAGAGCATGGCCGCGTCGTCCCAATAGACAAGGGCCATCCGGGCCACGGCTTCCGGTTCAAGGAAGCGTTCTTTATCGCTGTCGGAGTAGGCTACCACGGCGAAATCGAACGCGAACGCGTCAAGAAAGTCTTCGAACCGTTCTTCCGTAAGGATTTTTTTTATCCGGACTTCACCGTACAGGTCTGCCCTGCCGTCGATAAATACCCGGCTCTCAGGCCATGCGCTCCATATCATGTAGCCGCCGAGGGAGTAGGTGTTGTACATGTTCCCCTTGATCCCGTTCTCCTCCATGAACCTTATCGCCTTGACCGGAAAAAGTCTATCGCTCACCCCGGCCCCCCACCACCCGGACTTCATCAAAAAACCTATCTTGTAATAGGAGACTGACAGGATCACCGCAAGGCTTAACCACAGCAGCAAGGGGGCTTTAAGGACGCCTCCCAGGCTTTGGCCGGCCCGAGAAAGGGCGGCCCTTTCTTTAAGGGCGTTCAGGTAGATGGCCATGAAAGGGACCGTTGCTACGGCCCAGAGAGTTATATTCCTCATGTGCTTGAAAGCGGCATATGAGAGCGCGGCGAATATCAGAAGATGGGCCGCAGAGGCCCTTTTCGCGTTCAGCAGGATTATGGCCGCCGAGGCCCCGAAGGATATGAAGAAGAGGGAGTGAGCGCCCCAGTTAGGGGGGTTGAACTCGTTTATGGCGAACATCTTTATCTCTTTGGTTATAGTGAACGGGAATGTGTACGATTGATAGGTATTGGGATTAAGGAGCAGTGTGGCGGCCACAAAGGCGAATATAAGGAGCAGGAACCTGAAGTCCTTTAGCCTCTGGGCCCTCCTGGCCTGGTCGCTTTCAAAGACCGCGCCGAAAAGCGTGTCAGCGAGGTAAGCGCCGGTCGCGACCAGCCCGATGAGCGCGGTATATTGGATATTGACCCAGAAGAGCATTATGGCCGGAAGGGCCCAGAGCGCCCTTTTTCGCGTCCCAAGCCTGAAGTCCTCGAGCAGGAGGATATAGATGGATATGAAGAGGTAGAATATCATCTCCGGCCTCTCCAGGAGGCGCCAGCTCATGAATATGGCTACAAGGAGCACCGCATGAAAGGCGATGTAGACGTCCACCTTTCTTTTCAGGAGGTGAGCGTAGATGACAGCGGATGTCAGAAATGTGAAGAGGACCTTGTAGATGGTGAGGGCGGCATACCCGCCTGCCCAGTAGAAAAGATAGATAAGGACGCCGAAGAGCCACTCCTGGGCTATCCAGGGATGTCCAGGCGCCGTATGGGAGAAGGTGTCATAACCCGGGATGCTCAAGGTCTTGAGGACCTGCTCTCCGGTCTTCAGGTGGAACCAGACGTCATAATCCGACACCTTGAACATGGAAAGGAAGACCACGAAAAGGAAGAGGGATGCTGTAAGGATGTACAAGGATGGTTTTCGTTCGGACATCTTGTCTCTGGGAAGAGAAGTCCCCTGTAAAAAGGGCGCGATCATTCAGTATGGAACATTATATAGTGATTGAGTTTTTATTTGCAAGCCGAACGTAGCGGGGGTTATAGGGAGGAGGCTCTTGTGAAAATAAAAAAAGGGCCAGCCAAAAGGCCGGCCCCTTTTCTTTAGCAGGCTGTTGAAAAACAGCCTGCTAAAGCAATCCATGGATGGATTGCCAAATTGCGAGACTTGAAAAGCCGGGCAATTTGTAAGATTTGGACAGATTCACTCAGGCCAAATCGTAGTTGGAAAAGTCCTGGATGGACTTTTCCAACATCCTGTCAGTTGGCAGCTCAGTAGGCGAACTGCAGGTTGGCGAATGCCTGGCTGTTCGTCCTTTTGCCGTTGCCGTCATCGTCAAGGTCATAGACGTATAAGGCCATGGCCCTGATGTTCGGGCGTATCGACCAGATCACGCCGGGGGTGATGAGCCCCTTCTCGATCGTCGGGTCGTCGTCGGATTCGACCCTCTCGTAGCGGAGCGCCGCGGCAAGTTTCGGGTTTATGATGTAGTTCGCCTCTATCCCGTAGCCTGTGTGCTCGCGTTCCGTGCCGGCGAAATTCCAGTTGTCCTCATCGCCCAAGACGTAGAATCCGTAGAGGCTAAGGTTGCGCCACTCGAAATCGGCCCCGATGATGGTGAAGTTGAATTCGTTCTTGACGTTTGTCGAGTTGGTGTCAGTGCCGGAGTAGTACTGGACAGATACGTTGCTGGCGGAAAACTCGCCCATGCCCACAGCGTCAAGCCTCAGGGTCGCCCAGTAGTTGAAGTTCTCGTTGGCGTCAGTGTTAGTTGAGCCTGAGGTCAGGCCGGCCCCTACAAAGACCGGGCCCTGGTAGCCGTAGTACTCTATGGCGTCAGGGGCGCCGCCGCTCGTGACCCTGTCCAGGCCGCTGCTGCTGCTGCTGGTGCTCACGGCGTAGCCGATGTAGGCCGGGTCGAGGAAGCGCTTCTGGTTGGAGACTGAGAGCCATTCCGTGTTGGTAAGGTGGCCGACGCGGATGTTGGCAAGCGAGGTGCCGCCGAGGTTATGGAAGCCTACGGCGTAATTGCTGGTCGAGCCGTTCTTAAGTGAGTTCTCCACCCACAGCGACAGGTTCTTCCAGACCGATCCGGCCGCGTAAAGGTAGAAGTCTTCTCCAGTGCCTATGGTGTAGTCGGTCCCGGTCTGTCCGTTGTCGAGCGTCTGGTCGACCTCAGCCTTGACGACGGTCATCTTGCCTCTGATCGAGAGAAGGTCGAGGGCCGATTCAAAATCGAGCTTGGTAGTTGGCTCATCCCCACCTGCCGCGATCTGGAAGCCGTTACGCAAAAAGTTGGTGCCGAAGGTATTGAGCCGTGGGAAGACGGTGTGGCAGTTGGTGCAGGACATATTGTGTTTTCTTGCGAAGGACGGGACCGCTTCGGAAGGCGCTGGCATCATAAGTGACAGTCCTATTGCCGTGAGCAGCGCTATCCCCAACAGCAGACTCTTTCCCGCATACAAATGTTTTTTCATCAATTACCCCCGGTTAAGGTTTTTTGCCGCGGCAGGTGGATGCAAGACGCGACTGTACCGTTCATAGTCAAGCAAAGTTATTGAAGATTGTCAAGCGCCTGGCAGCGGAAAAGCGGACAGGCCGTGACAGCCCTGTTCATATGGGCCTTCATTACTGCTGGAATGGATCGAATGAAATAGTATAATAAGATATCGACAGCTTGCAGGAGATACTGTGCCGATGGCGACCGTAAAAGAACTTAAAAGGCACCTTGACCGCCTCTACAGGGCATTTGACCTCGGGTTCCTCTCTTCCGACCCGCTTGAGTTCGTCCATAAGTACGACGACCCAGCTGACCGGGAGATAGTCGGCCTCATCGCGACATCACTTGCCTACGGCAGGGTCGAGGGCATTAAAAAGAGCATAGCCAGGGTGCTGGCCGTGGCAGGCCCTTCGCCTTACAGGTTTACGAAAAGGTTCGACCCGCGTAGTGGCGTTGCCCTCTTTGCCGGGTTCAGGCACAGGTTCAATACCGGAGAAGATATAGCCTGCCTCTTCTGGTTCGCGAGACAGATGATCGAGGAGAAGGGGTCGGTAGGCGGCTATTTCCTCAAGGGATACTCCCCTGGCCACAGGAACGTCAAAGAGGCGCTCTCCTGTTTTTCAGAGAACGTCCTGGCCCTCGATTCTTCGGCTGTCTACGGGAAAAAGGCGCTGCCCAAAAAGGCAGGGATCAGGTTCTTTTTCCCGAACCCCAGGGACGGAAGCCCGTGCAAGCGCCTCAACCTCTATCTCAGGTGGATGGTGAGGAGGGGAGACAAGCTCGACTTCGGCCAGTGGACCGGGGTTGGGCCGGATAAGCTCGTGATCCCGCTCGATACCCATATAGCGAGGATATCTCGGAATATCGGGCTTACCAGGAGGGCAAGCCCTGACTGGAAGATGGCGGAGGAGATAACCGAGGCCCTGAAAGAGCTTGACCCGGAAGACCCGATAAAGTACGACTTTGCCATCTGCAGGCTCGGCATACTGGAAAAATGCCCGAAAAAGGCCGACTTATCCAAGTGCAGCAGCTGCCTCATAAGGCGGATATGCGTGCTTTAGCGGCTTGACCGACCCCGTTGGTTTGCCATTGAAGATAAACTTTGACAGGGCAAGGTTTATTGGGGTAACATTTGCCAGACTTCATAAAATTCAGCGTTCATGTAAGGCCCTTCAAAGGTCGAGGGACGGTTGGCGGAGCGTTTAGTGCAGACTACAGGACTCAAAGAGCGGAAGACCCGGGAAAGCCAGGTAATGCATATAGAGGAAGTATTTGACCTCATAAAGGATGAGATAGCCGCCATGGAGCAGGGGTTCAAGGCGAACCTCAACTCCAACGTCTATCTGGTAAGCAAGGTCGGGGAGTATATACTCAAGAGCGGGGGAAAAAGGTTCAGGCCCATGGTGCTGCTCCTCGCCTCAAGGCTCTGCGGCTACAGCGGCGAGAAGCATATCCCGCTTGCCGGTGTCGTCGAGTTCATCCACACAGCGACACTCCTCCATGACGACGTCGTCGATAACGCGAACCTGAGGAGGGGGAGCGCATCGGCCAATACCGTCTGGGGGGAGGGGGCGAGCATACTCGTCGGCGACTATCTCTTCTCGAAGGCCTTTTACCTGACCGTCAAGTACGGTGACCTGAGGGTCCTCCAGGTCCTGTCAGAGTCGACGACCCGCATGGCCGAGGGCGAGGTGCTGCAGTTATTGAAGCACAGCGACGCCGGGACGACCGAGAAGGAGTACCTGGACGTGGTCACGAACAAGACCGCCGTCCTCATATCATCGGCGGCCCGCATAGCCGGTGTGCTTTCAGGGGCCGGGCAGGGAAAGGAAGAGGCCCTCGCTAACTACGGCATGGGCTTAGGTATAGCCTACCAGCTCATGGACGACTGCCTCGATTATGTCTCTACCGACGAGGACCTCGGAAAATCCGTGGGCAACGACCTCAAGGAAGGCAAGGTCACGATGCCCCTTATAAGGGCCAGCGGCCTTGCCACAGAGGCTGAGAAGGAGATCATCCGGGAGGCCGTCGAGGGAGACGAGCTAAACCAGGCACAGCTCGATCAGGTCATCTCCATAATAAGGAAGTACAAGGGTATCGAGTACACCATAGAACGCGCCAGTGCCTATATAGATGCCGCAAAGAGGGAGCTCGACATATTCGAGCCGACCATCGAGAGGGCGGCGCTCCTGGCCGTGGCTGATTTCGTCATCGAAAGGACGTACTGAGCCGGAAATCCCCGAGGGGGTACGCCATGGACAGGAAAGAGAAGGCCGCGAAGGTCCTGGGCATACTCGAAAAAGAATTCCCGGACGCGAGATCTGCCTTAGAATACAAAAACCCGCTTGAGCTCCTCATCTCGACTATACTTTCAGCGCAGGCAACAGACAAGCTCGTCAACAAGGTAACCCAATCCCTCTTCAAAAAATACAGGACGGCAAAGGACTATGCCGCCTCGGCCTTGTCTGACCTTGAAGGCGACATAAGCTCGATAAACTTCTACAGGAACAAGGCCAGGAACATAAAGGCCTGCTGCGGGAAGCTCGTCGAGCTGTACGGCGGCGATGTGCCTGCCACACTCGATGGGCTTACGGCCCTGCCTGGGGTCGGAAGGAAGACAGCCAATATCGTCCTGGGGAACGCCTTCGGCAAGGACGCCCTCGCCGTTGACACCCACGTAAAGCGCGTATCGCAAAGGCTCGGCCTCACCTCAGCGGACGACCCGGACAAGATAGAGGCCGACCTGACGTCGATAATACCTCCAAAGAGGTGGACAAAGGCCACCCACCTTTTGATCCTCCACGGCAGAAAGACCTGCAAGGCTGTAAACCCTGATTGCGATAACTGCCCCATCCAGGCCTACAGCGTTTATTTCAAGGAAGTCTACAGCAAGAAAAAGAAGTAGCAGCCTGAGCAAATCTGTGTTTTTCAGTAACCTGGCAGGTCCTGACGAGCTCCGTTTATGCCGCCGTGAAGGCGAAGCCCCTCGACTGGCATTTTACGAGGCTGGCATAGTATCCGCCTGTCTTTAAAAGCTCCTTGTGGCTTCCGGCCTCGATGATCTGCCCGTCCTTCAAGACCAGTATCCTGTCCGCGCCCGCTACCGTTGAGAGCCTGTGGGCTATGACAAGGGTGGTCCTGCCCCGCATGACATCCTCGAGGGCCAGTTGTACCGCCAGTTCGGATTCGGCGTCAAGGGCGGAGGTCGCCTCGTCGAGTATCAGTATTGGAGGGTCTTTTATAATGGCCCTCGCGATAGAGAGGCGCTGTCTTTCGCCCGCGGACAGGAGGCAGCCGCGCTCTCCGATGACCGTCTCGTAGCCTTTCGGCAGGCGTGTTATGAAGTCATGGGCACGGGCGGCCTTCGCCGCGCTGACTATCTCGCCGAGGCTCGCCCATGGCTTTCCGTAGGCGATGTTGTTGTTGACGGTATCGTTAAAGAGGAGCGCGTCCTGGGATACGACACCTATCCTTGCCCGGAGCGAGCGCTGCTTTAAGTCTCTCAGGTCGATCCCGTCAATTCTTATCGAGCCTTGCGTCGGGTCATAGAGCCTTTGGATGAGCGCCGCTATCGTTGTTTTTCCGGCGCCGCTCGGCCCAACGAGGGCCACGCATTCCCCGGGGGCCAGGCGGAACGTCAAGTCGCTCAGGACAGGATTTTCGCTGCGATAAGAGAAGCTTACGCCGTCGAATAGCACGTCGCCCTTGAGCGTTTTTACCGGGACGGCCTGGGGCGCATCCGACATGTGGTCGTGAGCGTCAAGTATCGAAAATATTATGCCGAGTGATACCGTGGCCTTGCGCATCGTCTGGTAGACCCCGGTGAGGCCCTGCACAGGGGTAAAGAGTCCTGTAGCGTACCCGAGGAAGGCGACCAGGGTGCCGGCTGTTATCTCGCCATTGATGACGAGGTAGCCCCCGTACATAAGCGCCGATACCTTCGCGAGCACGCCGATTATGTTCTTGGCCGCGCTGACGCCGGTATCTATGCCCACGCCCTTCAGGACCATCTGGTTGGCGCTCGCTACCCCGCTCATGAACCTCGTCTTTTCGGCCTCTTCCATGGCGAAGCTCTTTACCGTGAATATCCCGGTCAATACCTCGTTGAAGCGCGAGAATATCCCGGTCCAGCGCTCGACGAGCATGCGCTCCCGCTGTGTCTGTTCATCGGCGGCCCACATCCCGATGAGCGCTGGCAGGGGCGCGAAGAAGAGCACTATAAAAGAGAGCCTCGGGTCGAGCGTGAACATGACGGCGAGCGAGATGAGAAGGTATACTATCCCGGGGAAGACGTTGAAGGCGATATCAGAGATGGCGCCAACGAAGCCGTTTACGCCCCTGTCGAGCTTGGTCATTATGCCGCCTACGGTCTGGTCCCTGTGATAGGCAACGGGGAGGGTATGGAGGCGGGAGACGGTCGCCTCCAGGATGCCGTGGTTGACGTCGAGCCTCACCCTCCAGGCAAGCCAGTTTGAAAGGGCCCCGACGCCCTCCCGGATGACGTTCAAGGCGATGAGCATCGCCACACCCTGGACGAGGGCCATCACTACCCCTGTGCCGAGCTTGTCAAAGATGTATTTCATGGCAAGGGGCTCAAGCGCGCTGAGGGCGGCTATCATCAGAGTGAGGAGCATGATGGCCGCGAGCGCCACCTTGTGTGGAAAGATGAACCCGAGGGCCCTTCGGGAGTGGCGCAGCCAGTCTCCGTTATTGGGGGTCTGCATAAGGCGCTTTCCAGTTCAAAAACGAATAGTTATAAAATATGGAGATTGTAAGTACCCTTATGTGACTAAAGTTACAAAGGAGATTTTTTTGAGGGTGCGTTGCCAATATGCTTTTGATATACTCGGGGTATGAAGGCGATAGTATTTGATGGCGGATTGAGATTGGAAAAGGGTTATCCCAGGCCTGTGCCAGGCCCCGGAGAGGCCCTTGTAAAAGTGGCCCTTGCCGGTGTCTGCTCTACCGACCTGGAGATCGCGAAGGGCTACATGGGCTTTAAGGGGGTGCCGGGGCACGAGTTCACGGGAACGATCGTCGAGTGCGACGACGAAAGGCTCAATGGAAAGCGGGTAGCGGGGGAGATAAACCTGGGCTGCGGCCGCTGCGAATATTGCAGGCACATGCTGGAGAACCACTGCCCTTCGAGGAAGGTGCTCGGGATATCGGGTAAGGACGGCGCCTTTGCCGAATATCTGACCCTGCCGTTTAAAAACATCCACCCCTTGCCCGATTCTATCACAGATGAAGAGGCTGTCTTCACCGAGCCGCTCGCCGCGGCCTACGAGATACTCGAACAGGTGAGGGTAGACGAAAATACGAGGGCGTGCGTCCTGGGCGACGGCAGGCTGGGCCTCCTTGTGGCTGAGGTCATGGCCGCAACCGAATGCTCGCTCGTTGTCATCGGCAGGCACGAGGAGAAGCTACAGCTCCTTAAGGCGAGGGAGATACCGGCGAGGACGAGCCCTGAGGGGCTTGAAAAACAGTTCGACCTCGTCATCGACTGCACCGGGAGCGAGGACGGCCTGACGGCAGCGCTTGACCTTGTAAGGCCGACAGGCACGGTAATACTCAAGACGACTCTGGCAAAGCGTGGCGGGGCAGACCTGAACAGGGTCGTCATAGACGAGATAACCCTGCTGGGTTCAAGGTGCGGCCCGTTCCCGCCCGCCCTCGCGGCCCTTGAGGAGAAGAGGGTTGACGTAAGGCCCCTTATATCGAGGGTCTTTTCTCTCGATGAGGGGGTAGAGGCGATAGGGCACGCCTCCGGTAAGGGCGTGCTCAAGGTCCTCATAAGGATGGAGTAAAAAAATGGACAAGCTCTTCCTGGACAGCCACGGCGAGGCGGTAGAGTGGGACGGCAGGGAGAGGAGGGAGAAGGTCCGTTTCCCCGTATGCCTTGCGGTAGAGGTCAACGGGCGTTCAAGCGAGAGTTGCGCGGACTTTATCCTGAATATCTCCAGGGCAGGGATATTCATACTGACCGAAAACCCGCTTGAGAAGGGTACGAAGGTCAAGCTCAGGTTCTCCATACCCCCGGAGGAGAAGGCCTTAAGCGAGTTCTCCATACCCCCGGAGGAGAAGGCCTTAAGCGAGTTCGATGGTGTCGTGGTCGGGGCCAATAGAGACCCCGGGTATCCGAAGGGTATGCACATCAAGATAATCGATAGCGGCCCGGATGAGCTCAAAAGTCTGGAGGCATATCTGGAAGGCAGGAAGCATCTGCTCGATACCGAGGCGTGAGCAGGCATGAAATAAGTCCATCTGCTCCGTTGTCTTCGTCGCCGGCTACTGCGGCGTACGTAAAAAGTACGCCTCAGTCATCAAACGGCGAGAATCGCCTGGTGTATGGATCTTTTTGAGCAGCCTGAACGAAATCTTTGTTTTTCAACAACCTGCTCTAAGGCAAAACCTAACATATCCTCGGCAACTGCTCCCCTGAGAGCATGTCGAGTATCCGCCTGTTTCCGATCGAGGTCTCAAGGAGCACCTTGCCCCTGGGCCCCTCCTCGACGGCCCCGATGATGGCCGCGTCCTTGCCAAGCGGGTGGGAACGCATCGCCGCAAGCACCTTTAGGGCAGAATCGCCTGAGGTCACGGCCACGAGCTTGCCTTCGTTGGCGAGATAGAGCGGGTCGAAGCCCAGTATCTCGCACGCGCCCTTTACCGCCTCTTTAACCGGTATATCTTCTTCCCTTATCGCTATGGCAGAGCCTGCTGAAGCCGCGAACTCATTGAGCACCGTTGCGAGCCCGCCCCTTGTCGGGTCCCTCATCGCCTTTATGCCGGAAGGGACAGCGGCGAGCATGGCCCTTGTAAGGGTGTGGAGCGCGGCGCAGTCGCTTTCAACAGGCGATTCCATCTGAATGCCTTCTCTGTGGGTAAGGATCGCTATGCCGTGGTCGCCCATCGTCCCTGAGACGATTACAGCGTCACCGGGGCGTATGTTGGCTGGCGTAAGCGTTTCCGTGCCGTTCAGTACGCCGATCCCGGCGGTATTTATGAAGAGCTTGTCTCCCTTGCCGCGTTCGACCACCTTCGTATCCCCGGTCACTATCTTGACCCCTGCCGCCTCAGCTGTTTTTGCCATGGAATGGACGACCCTTTCAAGTTCGTCCATCCCAAGCCCTTCTTCTATTATGAACGAGGCGCTCAGGTATACGGGCTCGGCCCCGCCTACCGCGAGGTCGTTTATCGTCCCGCATACAGAGAGCTTGCCGATATCCCCGCCAGGGAAGAAGATGGGCTTTACCACGTAAGAGTCTGTCGTGAAGGCGAGCCTGTCCGCTGGAAGAGTGAATACGGCCTGGTCGTTGAGCGGGGCGAGGAACTCGTTCGAGAAGGCCTTCGCGAAGACTTCCTCTACGAGCCTCCTTGAGTAGCTCCCGCCGCTTCCGTGCGCAAGCAGTATGATCTTGTCTTTTCTTGTCATGCCACCTTCCTGTACTTGAAGAACGCCGCGCAGGTGCCCTCTGAAGAGACCATGCACGGGCCTATGGGGAACTCAGGCGTGCAGGCCCTGGCAAAGAGCGGGCACTTATCCGGCGTCATCAGTCCCTTGAGCACCGAGCCGCACATGCAGCCCTTTGGTTCCTCGTCCTTGCCGCGCGGTATTGAGAACTTCCTTTCGGCGTCAAACTCAGAGAAACCATCCTTTATCCTGAGGCCGCTTCCCGGTATGTTGCCTATCCCTCTCCAGAGGCTGTCGCCAGGCTCGAATACGCTATCCATTATCTCCTGCGCTTTTTTGTTGCCATCCCAGGTGACGACCCTGTCGTACTCTATCTCGATGGCCTGCCTTCCCTCTTCGAGCTGTCTTACGAGCATGTATATGCCCATGAGCGCGTCTATAGGCTCGAAACCCGCCACCACGCACGGAGAGCCGTACTCGCTTGCAAGGAAGCCGTATGAGCTGGCGCCTATGATGGCCGTGACGTGGCCCGGGCAGATGAAGCCGTCTATCTCTATCTCGCCGCTGTCCATCAACGCCTTCATCGCCGGGGGCGTAAGCTTATGGAGAGAGAGGACCGAGAGGTTTTTTATCCCCTCTTCTTTCGCGGCGAGTATCGTCGCCGCTACCGTCGGCACGGTCGTCTCGAAGCCCACGGCGAAGAGCACCACCTCGCGCTCTCTATTGGACCTGGCGATATCTATCGCCCCAAGCGGCGAATAGACGACCCTTATGTCGCTCCCGCGGGCCTTCTCTTCCTGCAGGGAAGATGCTGAGCCGGGGACCTTCATCATGTCCCCGAATGTCGCTATGATGGCGTCTTTCCGGGACCTGCTGAACTCGATTACGCGGTTCACGTCGGCGGCTGATGTAACGCAGACCGGGCAGCCGGGCCCCGATATGAGCTTGATGTTTTTCGGCAGGGCGTCCCTTATGCCGTATTTGGATATGGAATGGGTGTGCGTGCCGCAGATCTCCATTATGCTTACGTCTTTGCGCGAGATCTCGCGTATCTTCGTGATGAGCCCCTGCGCCTCATCCCTTTTCCTGAACTCGTCTATGTACTTCATAGCCCCGCTATCCCCCTTATGAGGCGGAGAGTTTCTTCCGCCTTCTCCTCATCTACCTTCTCGATGGCGAAGCCCGCGTGGATTATGACGTACTCTCCGGCCCTGACATCCTTCATCAGCCTGACGTTAGCCTCTTTTCTTGTGCCGGCAACATCGACCATGGCCACGTCGCCTTTTACCTCGATTATCTTACCTGGAATGCCAAGACACATTTTTATTACCTTCCTTTTACGTTCTCCCAGGCGACAACCGCCTGGCCGAGGGAGATGCCCCCGTCGTTCGCAGGGACCCTCTCCTGCGCATATACAGTAAACCCTTTCCCGGCAAGCCCCTCGGCGATGATAGTTGAAAGGAGCCTGTTCTGGAATACGCCTCCGCTTAAGACCGCTGTATTGATGCCGGTCTCAACGCGCAAGGCCTCGCAAGCCTTTACGGACAGATCCGCGATCGTAGAATGGAACCTGCCGGAGATAATCGATCCTGGCATGCCGTTGTTTACGTCCTCGGCCATGGCCATGATGATCGGAGCGGTCTCTATCCGCATGGGGGCGCTGCCGGCAAACTCGAAAGGATAGGGGCTTGATCCATCTCCGCCTATATCCGCGATCGCTTCGAGCTCAATGGCGGCTTCTGCCTCAAAGGTTATCTCATCCCGTATACAAGCGATAGACGAAGCCGCGTCAAAGAGCCTGCCCATGCTCGATGTGAAGGGCGAGTTGACCCCCTTATGGACCATCGACGCGACAAGCTCTGCCCTGGGGCCTATCCTTTCCGCGAAGCCACGGAGCGCCTCCCATCCGCATGACCCGCCGTAAGAATCAACAAGATACGAGATGGCCATCCGCCACGGCTCTTTTACGGCCGTATCCCCTCCGGGGAGCCGGACGTACTTGAGGTGCGCGGCCCTCCTGAACTCGCGCCTTGAGGCTATGAGGAACTCTCCGCCCCAGATCCTGCCGTCCGTGCCGAGGCCAGTGCCGTCAAAGGAGAGACCGATGACCTCGCTGGAAAGACCGTGCTCGGCCATCGCGCTGGCGATGTGGGCGTGGTGGTGCTGTACGGGTATTATCCTTTCAGCCGGGATCTTTTTCTCCTTCGCGTACTCAAGGGCGAACCTGGTGCTGAGATAATCCGGATGGAGGTCGTGCGCGACGACCGTTGGCTCGGCCCTGAAGGTGTTCTTGAGGTTTCTGAGCGTTTCCTGATAGAACTCAAGGGCCTGGAAGTTCTCAAGGTCGCCGATGTGCTGGCTCAAGATCGCGTTCCTGCCCCTGGTCAGGCAGAACGTGTTCTTAAGGAGCGCGCCGGCGGCGAAGACATCTTCCATCTCAGCGCCAAGGTCGATTGCGTCAGGGGCGTAGCCGCGCGCCCTTCGGAGTACCTTCTTTTTGCCGGAATCGATCCTCGCGATAGAGTCGTCGACCCTCATGTATATATCCCTGTCGTGGAAGAGGAAGTGGTCAGCGATCCCGGAAAGCCTCTTTAAGGCCTCATCGTTCGATACGACTATAGGCTCTTCCGCGAGGTTGCCGCTTGTCATGACGAGCGCCTTGAAAGAAGCCCCGGCGAAGAGAAGGTAATGGAGCGGGGTGTACGGGAGCATCACGCCGAGGCGGTTGTTCCCGGGCGCTACCGCCTCATCGAGGATGGACGGCGTTTTCTTCCTCAAAAGGACGATAGGCCTTCTCCTGTCAGTGAGCGCGTCTTCCTCTTTATCGTCAAGCTCGCAGAACTCTCTTATTGAGGCGACATCCGTGGCCATAAGGGCGAAGGGCTTGTTCGAGCCGCGCCTTTCATTCTTAAGTGATCTGCGCTTCCTGTCCCTGAGCTTTCTTACCGCATCGTGGTTTTGAGCGTCGCAGGCGAGGTGAAATCCCCCAAGCCCCTTTATCGCGAGTATCTTGCCTTCTTTAAGGAGCCTCTGTGCCTCGACTATAGCCTCGAAGTCCTTTCCCGTATCAGCGTCGTGGAGCCAGGCCCTGGGGCCGCAAGCTGGACAGGCGTTTGGCTGGGCATGGAACCTCCTGTCAGCCGGGTCATGGTATTCGCCCTCGCATTCCGGGCACATCCCGAAGGGCGCCATGGTGGTCTTGGGCCTGTCGTAAGGTATGTCGAGTATGATCGAGTACCTCGGCCCGCAGTTGGTGCAGTTGATGAAAGGATAGTGAAAACGCCTGTCAGACGGGTCGAGCAACTCACGGAGGCAGTCGTGGCATATAGCCACGTCAGGGGATACGAGGACGAACTTCCCGTCAACGGGCCTGCTCTCGCGTATGGTGAAGGAGCTGTAGCCGCCGCTCTGCTCGACCTGCTCTACTGTGATGGCCTCTATCCTCGAAAGCGGCGGCGGAGAAGCCCTCAGCTCGTCTATGAAAGAATCGACAGAGTCGCCCTGGACCTCTATTACGACCCCTTCTGAATCGTTCAGGCAGTAGCCGGTGAGGTTATGCCTCGCCGCGAGGTTGTAGACATAGGGGCGAAATCCCACTCCCTGCACTATGCCCGATATATGTATCCTTGCGCTATCCATCTTGCTTCCCGTTTTCCCTGACAAGCCCGGCAAGGTATCCGGCCCATGCGCTCACCCCGGCGCCGGTCCTGCACGAGGTCTCGAATATCTTTAGATACGGGTTGACCTTTAACGCGTTCTCCCGTGCCCTGTCGATATCGAAGTCTGTATGGGGGGCGAGGTCTGTCTTGTTTATTATGAGGGCCTCGGATGCGCTGAAGATGGCAGGGTATTTAAGGGGCTTGTCATCCCCTTCCGTGGTCGACATGACCGTGACCATCATATCCTCGCCCAGGTCGTACTCCGCAGGGCAGACCATGTTGCCGACGTTCTCTATTACAAGGAGGTCTATTGGACGCTCGAAGACCCACGGCAGGGCGTGGCTTATCTGGTGGGCGTCGAGGTGGCAGGCCCTGCCGGTGGTTATCTGCAAGGCGGGGATCCCGTGCCGCTCTATCCTCCTGGAATCGAAGTCCCCTTCGAGGTCGCCTTCGACTACCGCGAACCTTACGCCAAGCGATCCAAGCTCAGCGGCCATCCGCTCGATAAGAGAGGTCTTGCCGGCGCCCGGCGCGCTTACGATATTTATCGTGTAGATATTATTCCGAGCGAGCGCCTTTCTGTTCTCTGCCGCTATCTCGTCGTTCTTCGCGAGTATCTTTTCTTCTATGAGTATCTCGTGCATCTAAGCGCCTTCCATCGATATTATGTCAAGCTCTGTCCCGCCGACCCTGTCAATGGACGTACTGCCGCACCCGGGGCAGGTGTTATCGAACGAGGTTATCCTGAACCTGGAGGCGCACCCGCGGCAGAGGCCTGTAAGAGGCACCTCCTCTATTTCAAGCGCCGCGCCTTCAAACGGGGTTCCCTTTATAGAGATCTCGAAGCAGAACCTCAATGCCTCAGGCTCCACGGCCGTGAGCTCTCCTATCCTCAGGCGCACCTTGTAAAGGCGCGCGAGGGCGGCCCTGTCCATCTCTCGCTTTACCGCCTCGAGGACGCTCTTTGTTATTGACATCTCGTGCATGGTTATTCCCTGGCCGATACCTTGAACCCGCTGGTCTCCAGCTCTTTTCTTATGGCCTCTGCCACAAGCGGCAGGGCTTTTTTTATTACAGGGGTAAGCTCAAGGCCCGCAGAGATATCCTTCGGGATGACCCCGATTATTACAAGTTCAGGGCTCAAGCCCTGGAACCTGGCTATCTCTATCAGGTCTCTTAGGCCGATCTGGTGGGCGGTAGAGGATTTGAGGGAGGGCCACTTCCGGACCTCTTCCCATGGTATGCGGAAGAGCTTTCCAGGCTCTCCATTTGCTGCGACCGCGTCAACGATGATGAGATGAGAAAAGTCCTTTATATACGAGAGGAGCCCCAGCCCGGAGGTGCCGCCGTCAAGGCATGTCACTTCCTTGCCGAAGCTGTATCGCTCAGCAAAGTACTCTATCGCCCTTACCCCGAGCCCCTCGTCCTTGAGGAGCACATTACCGATCCCGAGCACGAGGGCCTTCTTCCGCTTCCGCTTTGCCATCATCAACAAGGGGTATGAGGCCGTATGATTATTATAATTTATTTTAACAGAAAAAGGCTTTCAATCCAAACAATAAAGTCTTGTAAATACAAGGAATTGAGGATTATAATAGCCCTGCCCCGCGCCTCTCAGGACATGAGATAGACAGTGATGAGCCCGATGATGACGATGAGGTTTGTGGCCGCGCCGAGAAAGATGACGAGGTCCGTAAGGCCGGCAATTTTAAATTTGACCATGTCCTAAGATTAATAGATGCGTATCCTTTTGTCAAACAGGTAAGATGAAGAGCGTTTTCATATTCATAGTATCCTCCATAGGCTTCCTGGCCTTCTTTCTTGTCATGGACGCGCTCCTTCTGAACGCTCAGGGGCTGAGCTTCATATTCAGGGGCTGAGGGGGGCTGGATGGCCTATTCAAGGAGATCGCTGATAAAGCTCCTATCCCCCTGCCTTACGCTCATCGCGTTGGTCCTTGTCGCGTACTCGATCGTAAACTTCCAGTCCTATTTTTCCTGGGGCCCGGAGTCCATATCCGGCGCGCCTGTCCTGGGGCAGGGCGACTACCCGTTGGTCTCCCACGTGAACGGCAGGCTCGCCGTGTGGATGGCCGCGCAGATGCACCTGTGGTTCGCGGCCTTTGTGCTGGCCGTGCCGATATTCGTCCTCATGCTCGAGGTCATAGGCGTTGTCAAGAAAGAGAAGAGATACGACCGTGTGGCCTATGAGTTCCTGAGGGTCAGCATCACCGCCTTCTCACTTACGGCGATAACAGGCGGTCTCCTCTTGCTTACGCTCCTCGTATTCTACCCGGACCTCATGAAGTACCTGTTGTCGATATTCGGCCCGACGACGCTCCTGTACGCGCTCTTCTTTTTCTTCGAGTCCGCGTCCCTCTATACATATTACTACGGCTGGAAGCGTATGAGCGAAGGCTGGCTCAAGTGGGCGCACATCGGGGTAGGGCTCGCGCTCAACTCCGCCGGGACAGCCCTCATGTTCGTAGCCAACGCCTGGGTGACCTTCATGATGACGCCGGATGGGGTCGATGCGGCAGGCGTGTTCAGAGGGGACCTCTGGGCGGCGGTAACGAACCACCTGTGGAGCCCTATGAACCTCCACAGGTTCATAGCCAATATCGCCTACGGCGGGTCGATAGTAGGCGCGTACGCCGCCTACAGGTTCCTCGGCGCCGCCACAGATGATGAGAAGGCGCACTATGACTGGATGGGCTACACCGCGAGCCTCATAGCCATAGGCGCTCTCCTGCCTCTGCCTTTCGCTGGCTATTGGCTAACCGCCGAAATATACGCCTTCAGCCAGCAGATGGGCATCACCCTCATGGGAGGTGTATTCGCATGGCTTTTCATCGTACAGGCGGTCTTGATAGGCGCGCTCTTCCTCGCCGCCAATTATTATCTCTGGTGCGGCTTCGGCAGGAGCCCTGCTGGCGAAAGATACCTGCGGTACGTTAAGTACATAGCCTTCGTGATAGCCGCCTCTTTCCTTGTATGGTTCACACCGCATACCCTGATACTTACCCCTCAAGAGGCGAGGGCCCTTGGCACTCAGTACCATCCATACCTTGGCCCCCTCGGGCTCATGCCGGCCAAGAACACGGCCGTAAACATCATGCTCCTTTTTACATTCCTGTCCTTCATCCTCTACAGGAGGGCGCAGAGGACCCCGACGGTGGCGTGGGCCGGGTACGGGAAAGCGCTCCAGGCAGGGCTTTTCACCGCGGCTATCGTCAATATCGTCTTCCTCGGGGTCTATTACGGCTACTTCACCAACAGCCTCTACAAGGTGGCTTCATCGGTCCCGCAGGTAGCCACTACCATATTCGTCATCATAGCCTGCCTCGTGATAGAAGGGCTCATGCACAGGGGCGCTACAAAACATGATTTCACCTGGGGGCGCATGCCCGGGAGGAGCCAGTACGCGCTCATCCTCATAGCCGTCTCCTTCACATGGCTTATGGGGCTCATGGGTTTTGTCCGCTCGGCCATCAGGCAGCAGTGGCATGTCTACTCTGTCATGAAGGACGCCTCACCCGACGCCTTTACGCCTTCCATCGCCTACGCCGCAAAGGTGGTATCAGTCGGGACTATCATATTCCTCTCCATAGTCGTCTTTATCTTCTGGCTCGGCGGCCTCGGGGCGAAAGCGGAGGCCGATGAATAACCTCATCAAGGCCGCCCTCTTTAGCCTTCTCATAATCGGCCTCTATACATTCTATTCGGCTGTCGTCATCCCGCCGATCGCGACGGAGGAGCAACCGTTGGAGGGGCTGGCTGGCGAAAGCATCAAGACCGTCGACGACCTCGTAGCCCTCGGCGAGGCCGTTTATAACGGCAAGGGGGCGTGCGCCCTCTGCCACAACCCGCAGGGAGGCAGGGCCCCAATGCTTGAGAACTCAGCCCATTTGGCCGGTGAGAGGATAAAGGCCCCTGGGTACAGAGGCAAGGCGACGGATGCCGAGGGCTATCTCTACGAATCTCTCGTTGAGCCCTCTGCCTATGTCGTGCCAGGCTTCGGGACGAGCGGAAGCGGGGACATGGCAAGCCCGATGCCGGACGTAAGGAGCAGGTCAATCGGACTCGACGAGACCGAGATAAAGGCGGTCATCGCCTATCTGCAGAGCGTTTCAGGCGTTGATATAACCGTCAAGGTAGAGGGGGCGGGGGAATGAAGCTACTTAACTACATCCTCATAAACCTCTGCTTCTACGCCATCCTCAAGGCGCCTGGGCTTCTCATGGGCAAGCCCATACCTGGAAGCGTCATCTCGATGTACATGTTCTTTATCGTCATCACCGTCCTCCTTGTGATGACGGTAACCGACAGGGGCGTTGAGGCGCTTTTCGCGCCATTGAGGGCGCTTGTAGAAGACCCGTCAAAGGCGATCTTAAGGAATATCGTTTTCATAATACTCCCTGTCGCAGCCGGCTACATCGCTTATACCCAGTCCGGCAAGGCCTCTGTGCCGCCTGTAGAGCTGAGGAGCGCGCACCCGGCCCCTCCTGCCGTCTTCAAGGCCTATGGCAAGGAGTTCGACCTCTCCACGCTTGAGAACCCATACAGGAAGATGGAGAAGGCGGACCCTGCGGCCTTCAAGGACCTCATAGAAGACGGCGGTGAGGTCTATTTCAAGAACTGCGTTTTCTGCCACGGCGCGAAGCTCGACGGCAGGGGCCATTACGCCCACGCGCTCGACCCGCTGCCCATGCCGTTCACAGGCGGCGACACGATAGCGCAGCTCCAGGAATCGTACGTCTTCTGGAGGGTGGTGAAGGGCGGCCCCGGGCTCCCGAGGGAAGGCGGCCCGTCAATATCGTCCATGCCGTCATGGGAGGGCTCTCTTTCGGAAGATGAGGTCTGGAAGGTGATACTCTTCCTTTACGACTATACCGGGAACAGGCCGAGGATCTGGTGATATGCTCTTAAGGCCGTTTATAGCGCTTTTGATGCTTGCCGCCTTTACAGGCCAGTCCTCCTTCGCGGCGGAAGGGCTTGAGAACGGGAAGGCTATCTATGAGAAGAGGTGCTGGTGGTGCCACGGCAAGGAAGGCGCCGGTGACGGCCCTGCCTCACAACACTTAAACCCGCCGCCCAGGGACTTGACCCTCGGCCTCTATAAATGGAAGTCCACTCCTTTCGATGAGCTTTCGCCTTCTGATGATGACTTTTATAATATGATAGCCGGTGGCCCTGACAGGGGTATACATGGCTGGACAGGCCTTGGCGACACCTCGATGCCAGGCTGGGCCGACCTGCTGAGCCGGCAGGATATCAAAGACGTTGCCGCCTATATAAAGACCTTCGCGGGGCTTGAAAAGGCTCTGAAGCCCCCGGTAAGCCTCTCAGGCAAGATATCTCCTGACAAGGATGGACTTCTAAGCGGCAGGAAGCTTTTCAAGGATAACTGCTCTGAATGCCACGGAGAAGCCGGCAGGGGGGATGGCACAAAAAAGCTCAAGGACGACTGGGGAGCGAGGACCTGGCCGAGGGACCTTACCAAGGGCTGGACCTTCAGGATGGGGAATAGACCCGAGGATATATACACACGGGTAACAGTCGGTATCCCCGGCACCCAGATGCCGAGCTTCGCTGACCCGGCCTCCAGGAAGGTCATGACAGAGGCCGAGCGGTGGGAGGTGGCCAATTACGCAGCCTCGCTTGACGAGCCGGAAAGAAGACCTGTTACCGGGGTGCTTAAGGCCGTGAAAACAGATGGCAGCGCGCCAACTCAAGCGAGCGACAGGATATGGGACAGGGCAGGGTACGCGACCTACCACCTCTTCCCGCAGATAATCGCCGGAGAACGGGCATATACGCCTTCGTTAAACTCGGTTTCAATAAAGGCGGTCTATGATCAATCGGATATCGCGTTCCTGATCGAGTGGGACGACCCTACAAACTCGATGCCCTGGGATGAGAAGGCTCAGCGGATAGCGGATGGCGTGCCCTTCCCGGACGGCTTTGCGATACAGTTTCCGGCAGAGATAAAGGGGGCCGAAAGACCTTACTTCGGGATGGGCGGCCCCAAGCCGGTAGCCATCTGGTCGTGGCAAAGCCCCGGGTCAGAGGATTCCGGGCAGACCGTCAAGTCAATAGAGGCAAGAGGGGCCGGCAGGCTCTCGCAGATCGACGATCACGGGGTTTCAGCTACAGGAGCGTATGAGAACGGCAGGTGGCGCGTGGTGGTGAAAGGGCCGTTACGGCCCGGCAAGGGACCTGTTCTCGAAGAGGGAAGGTTCATCCCCGTCGCCTTCGCGGCATGGGACGGGTCTAACGGGGATAACGCCGGGAAGCATGTGATGACAGGCTGGGAGTGGGCGGTCCTTGAAAAAGAAGCTCCCCGGTCCTTCAATATATGGCCCTTCGCGATAGGCGCCCTCGTCTTCGCAGCCGAGATGTTCTGGCTATTTAGCGCCCGGAGAAGGTAGCGGGCTGATGAAAGCTTTTGGGGGGACTTTCTACAGAAAGTCCCCCCAAAGAGTCTTAACAGCCTGCTATCCTTTTCTCGATCGCCAGCTGCCTGCGGCTATGAAGACGGCTCCGATAGAGGCCATTATGAAGTAGAAGGGGTCCGGGGCTGAGTTGGATTTTGTGTTGAGGAGTATGTTTATGAGGGCGAGGGAGACGAGGACAGCGCCGATGACACGGCTTCCAGCGCCTTTTTTGAGTGTTTTTTCTTCCTGGCCTTTGTCCATCACCTGCCTGTCTTCTCCCTGAGTTCGGCCATCAGTTCAGGCGTGATGACCCTTATCCCTTTTGCGGCGGCATAGCGCTCAAGCCCTTTCTTTATCATCGGGCGTATGAACGCCGGAGCTTTTTTAAGCCTCTCTTCGGCCTCAACGCTCCATGCCGGGGCAGAGGACTTTTCCTTTATGATATTGCCAACAGGCTCGTGCGCGCACCATGGGTCTTCGTTCATGAGGTCGCCTGTGGTGGCCAGCGCCCTGGCCCTGCAGCCGCCGCAGCCTTGAGCGTACTCGCACTCGCCACATCTGCCCTTGTGTCTTGGGGCCCGAAGCGAGACAAAGTCGCGGTCTTCGTCCCAGATGCCCTTAAGGGAGCTGCTTTTGAGGTTGGGAGAGTCAGCCCTTGCGGGTATGTAAGGGCAGGGCGTTACAAAGCCCTCTGGCGAGATCCTGAGATAACCGTCCCCTGCTATGCAGCCGCTTGTGCCGCCCTTTATTAGAGAGCTACTGTTGTTCACCGAACCTGCTATCCTCACGATGTGCGGGGCGCACCGCGCCCTTACCATTATCCTCCCTTTATATTCCTCTTCCTTTTGGACGATAAGGCGGAGTACGGATTCGTACTCGACGGGTGAAAGGTCGGTCGATCGCTGCCCACGGCCGGTGCAGACGAGGAAGAAGAAGTTTACGGCCTTTGCCCCGTGTGAATAAGCGAAGTCGATGAAAGAGGCGACCTCTTCCTTGTTCTCTTTCATGACCGTGAACTGCAGTTGAAAGGGGATGGGAGAGGCTGAGAGCGCCTCTATGCCGCCGCACGCCTTTGTCCACGCGCCCTCCATCCCCCTTACGCGGTCATGGAGGGCGGGGGAGAGCGAATCTACGCTTACGCCAGCGCCCTGGATACCGGCTTCAGTAAGTCTTTTGACTATTTCATCCGTAAGGAGGGTCCCGTTGGTGCCGAGTACCGGGGAAAGGCCAAGGGAGGCGGCCCGCGATGAGATATCGAATATGTCGTGCCTTAAAAGCGGCTCTCCGCCCGTCAATACGAGCATGCAGCCGGGGGCGAGTTCCGCTATCTCATCGAGAAATGAGTTGGCCTCAACCGTAGAGACGGCGTCGGCCCCGGTAAGCTCACTCGAGTCGAGGTAGCAGTGGCCGCAGGCGAGGTTGCACCGTTTTGTGGTGTTCCAGGAGACGATGAATGGCCGGGAGGCGTCCGTCATCCTTCGAGTTTCTTCCTTACCCTGCGCATGAGGTCAGGGGTTACTTCAAGGAGTCCTTCTTTTTTCGCGGTATCTTCTATTACGCGCTTTACAACACCCCTCGCGAACTTCGGTATGCGCGACAGAAGCGCCTTCGCCTCTTCAGTCCAGGCAAGGGAGCCGTCCTTGTGGCCTATCTCCGGGGTGAACTCCGTTGACGAGACGAGCACGTGGCAGCGGACGTTCCGTAAGCAGTTCTCTATATTGGAGCCTATGTCGAGGCCGGCTACCGCGTGCGCGCCGGTCCTCCCTGCTGCGAGCATGAACGGAGCGGTCTTCCTGGCGTGGCGTATGACCTCTTCAGAGGCCTTGCCGGCAAGAAGGGTCGTCTTTATCCTCTTCCCACGGGACGCGGCCACCTTCTCAGCCGTCTCAAGGTGCCCCATGTAGAGCTTCGCGAGCCCCTTGTCTATTATCTCGTCATGGAGCTTCTCCTGCTCCTTGAACCTGAAGAGCTTGCCGGCCTCCTCTGTGAGGACCCCCGCTATGGAACGGAAAGCCGACTGGTGGAAGACCGGGTCAAAGGCGCTTACGGCCTCTATGTCGCAATCGAATATCCCGGAGAGCTCGATGGCCCTCAAGAGGGCGCCGAAGGAGGCGGGACTGCCGTCTATGGCGACCATGATGCCCTTGCCTGTGTCCGCGCCTTCCTGTGTAAGGAGGACGTCGGTGCGGACCCGCCGCACCACCCTTTCGGCTACGCTCCCGATGCTGCTCGTACCGGTCCTGCCGAGTCCGAGGAGCCCCATGGCAACGAGGTCATACGGGCACTCGGAGACCTCTTTTACTATCTCCTCGAAGTTTTTCCCTTCCCTGTCTACGCCCTTGACCTCCAGCCCCGCGGCCATAGCCTGGAATACAGACATGTAGGAGTCGGAGATAATCTTGAGGCCCTTTGTTATGAGCGTGTCATGGACCTCTCGGGTGTTCCTGAGTATCTCTTCCTGCCTGTATTCTTGAGGCAGGCCGTCCTCCATCTCGATGAACCGCGTGTTGTGGAGCTTTGCCGCGTACACATGGCAGCCGGTGAGTAATGCTCCGCGCGCGCGCGCTATCTCGATTGCGAGGGCGGAGGCGGCGTTGGAATGGTTTGAGTTGTCCAGGCAGACGAGGATATTTTTGTACATACGGAGTATTTTATCCCAATTCACGGCCGTAGAAAAGGTTTTTGAAGGCAGAATGCCCTGGTGGCCCCGGGGTTATGAATGCCTGGGGGATGATGACTACGGGTGGAAGGGTTACTTATGGTATGTATCTTTACTACTGGAGGTCTTCGCAGCCCTCTTCGGGGCTTACCCCGTCCAGGTCCTTCTCCCCGCACTCTATCTTCTCGAAAGAGTTCGTCTTCTGGTTGTAGGAATAGACCATGCCGCTGCATATGTCGTAGTACCAGCCATGGAGCCTTATCTTCTCCTCCCGAAGGGCCTCAGCTATGAGCGGATAGGTCTTGAGGTTCCGCAGCTGGGTCACGAGGTAGCTCTTCTCCGTCATCTCCATCTTGGCGTCGTAAGATGTGGCGTGGTTATGCTTAATGACCGTCTCCTTTACGTCAGAGGCCGTATTTATCCAGTCGCGCAGGTTGGGCATGCCTCTGAACTCTTTTTCATCGTACCAGAGGGCCTTGAGGGCGGCGCAGTCGGAGTGGCCGCATACTACTATGTCCGTGACATTGAGCTTAAGGAGAGCGAACTCTATCGCCGCGGCCGTGCAGGTCTTCTTCCTCATCGGCTCGTTGGGAGGCACTATGTTGCCGACGTTCTTTACTATGAAGAGCTCGCCGGGCTTGCTCTGCGTTATGAGGTTGGGGTCGACCCTCGCGTCCGAGCAGGTGAAGAAGAGGACGTCGGGGGACTGGGTCTTGCCCACGCGCCTGAAGAACTCCTCTTCGCGCTTGTAGAAAGTCTGTTGGAACTTCTGGATGCCTTTATAGAGCCTGTCCATATACTGCCTCCTATACAAGTTCAGCCTGCGTGTTCGTCCAGGCCCCCCTGTGGCGGTTGATTTACTGTAAAAGCCTTGTTTCTGCGGGGGCAGGTCTCAGGGCAGCCCCTTCCTCCCTGAATATGCTTACGCGTCCGAACTCTCCGTCAAAGCCAGGGGTTATGAAGATATCACCGGCCCGTACTTTCATTATGGCAGAGGCGGTCCTGGCGCCAGCGGCCTCGTGTAGCTCTGACTCGTCCATGTCGAGCAGGTAGCTGAACTCGCTCGCCTTGCTACAGAGCCTCTTGTACTCCCTCTCTACCTTTACGCTTCCAACTCCGACTCCAAGGCTTTCAGCGAGTATCTCTTCAAGGGGGATGAGGTGCCTTGCCGGTATCGCGCTCTCCGGGGTAAAGCCCGCCTGCCTGTCCGAGAGCTCCTCGACCCTGGAGAGGACCCCTACCGTGAGGGGTTTGCCGCACTCCGGGCAGTTTCCAGAGAGGGCGCGGGTCTGCCGGGGGGTAAGCCTCACCCCGCACGCCCTGTGGCCGTCGGAGTGGTACTTGCCCTCCTCGGGATAGAACTCTATGGTGTAAAGGAATCTTTTGTTGTCCTTTTTTATAAGGATATCCCTGATTTCAAAATAGTCCATCGCGCAATCGAAGACGTTGGCCTCCCTGCCGAGCTTTGAGGGGGAGTGGGCGTCCGAATTCGATATGAGGGTTATACTGTCAAGGGCAGAGACCCGCCAGTTCATCTCCGGGTTGGAGGAGAGGCCGGTCTCGATCGCATGGATATGCTCCGAGTAATCGCCGAAGCATTCTTCGATGGAATCAAAGCCGGATCTCGATCCGAATATCGAAAACCACGGGGTCCAGGCGTGGGCCGGGACGAGCATCGCCTCAGGGGATGCGTCCATGACTATCTTGACGAGGTCCATGGCCGGGAAGCCGAATATCGGCCTCCCGTCAGAGCTTATATTGCCGAGAGAGCTGAAGGCGGCGTTTATCTTGCGGGCCGCTTCAAGGGAGGGCGAGAAGATGAGGCTGTGTATCTTGCGGGTCTTGCCGCCCTGCGAATATATGTTGCTTACCTCGGCGGAGAGCATGAAGTGCGTAGCTTGCCCGTCATTCTTCTTCTTAAGTACGAAGAGCCCGTTCCCCGTGGGTTCGAGCTGCTCTTCTATAGAGGCAAAGTGGGCGGGATGGGTGAAGTCCCCGGTGCCTATAAGGCCGATCCCCTTTAACCTTGCCCAGAGCGCGAGCGTATCCAGCGTCATCTGCTTACTCGTCGCCCTCGAGTATCCGCTGTGTATGTGCAGGTCGGCTATTATGCGCATAAAAATCCAGGTAAAACAATAGGTTGTCTTATCAGCTCTTCCTGTACAGTCTTCTGCGTCCGCCTGGTTCGAAAAGGGCAGGGCTATGGCGTCCCATTTTTTCAATTAAAACGATGGGGTTTTAGAACGCTGAGACCAAATTACCGGATAGTGCAATACTATAGCATGTAAAGCCGGAAAATGGAAGGGCTAAGTTCCTCTAACAGGATGTTGAAAAAGTCCGTCCAGGACTTTTTCAACTACGATTTGGCCTGAGTGAATCAGTCCAGATCTTACAGATTGCTCGACTTGAAAAGTCGAGCAATCTGGCAATCCGTCCATGGATCGCTTGGCAGGCTGTTTTTCAACACCCTGCTAAAGCCCCATGATGCTGTAACCCGAGTCAACATGGAAGATCTCGCCAGTTACGCCGCTGGAGAGGTCTGACAATAGATAGAGGGCGGTCTTGGCCACGTCCTCCTGGGTAACGTTCCTCCTCATGGGCGCCTTCGCCTCAACGACGTCAAGTATCTGCTTGAACCCGGAGATGCCGGCGGCGGCAAGTGTCTTTATCGGCCCGGCTGAGATGGTGTTTATCCTTATGCCCCTTGGGCCCAGGTCCGCGGCAAGGTAGCGCGCGCTCGCTTCGAGGGCGGCCTTGGCGACACCCATGACGTTGTAGTTGGCAATGACCTTTTCGCTGCCGTAGTAGCTCATGGTAACTATCGCGCCGGGCCTGCCTTCCATGAGCGGAGCGGCCGCTCTTGCGAGGGACACAAGCGAATAGGCGCTTACGTCGAGAGCGAGCTTGAAGCCGTCCCTTGACGTAGAAAGGAATTCGCCCTTGAGCTCTTCCTTTTTGGCGAAGGCTACAGAATGCACCAGGGCGTCGAGCGCGCCCCATTCGCTTTTAATCGTATTGAATACGGCCTCTATCTGGCCGTCGTCGGTCACGTCGCAAGGGAGTATGAGCTTTGAGCCAAGCGAAGATGCAAGCGGCCTGACCCTCGACTCCAGGGCCTCTCCGGCATAGGTGAAAGCAAGTTCCATCCCCTCCCTGTGAAGGGCCTCCGCGATGGCCCAGGCGATGCTCCTTTCATTGGCCACCCCGAAGATGACCCCTTTCCTGCCGTCGAGCAGACCCATAGATACCTCCTTGAAAAGTGCTGGGATTTTAAGGCCTTTGCCTCCGGTCTTGCCGGAAAGGCGTGAACATGGATAGGAACGAGGCCCTCATTTTACGGATTTAACTTCTAACATTAATCTGCCGTGGTTTCAACTGCTTTTCCCCAGGGTTGCCGGGAAGAGCCGAATCAGGTAGAATAATAACAATAGGGGAGGTCACCCATGTTCGAGCACATAGAAGAGAAAGAGGCCGTGAAAACAGCCGCGCTCCTGGAGGTGAACGGTTATCGGTTCTACAAGCTCCTTGCCGAGAAGACTGAGAACAAGCAGGCGAAAACGGTATTCAAGAGGCTCGCCGAGGATGAGAAGAGGCACCTTAAGCTCATAGAGACGAAGTTTTTTCCTGAGGCGGGTTTCAATGAACAGATAACGGAAGAGGAGATAGAGATAGAGGACTACCTGGAAAAAGAGGGCAGGGCGGATATGTTCACAAAGCGCATAAACGTGGACGAGCTTGTCCGCCTGATAGACGACCCGAAGAAGGCGCTGATGGTCGCGCTCGATACCGAAATACACTCTGTAGACTATTTCGACAACCTCTCCGCCAGATCGAGGACCGAAGAAGGCAGGCGCATATACAGCGAGCTTGCCAACGAGGAGAGGTCGCACGTCGTCCAGATAGAGGCGATGATCGCCGGATAAACTTTGTCATGAGACCCTCCAGGTGATATAATCCACTCATGCCCGAGTTAAGACTAAACGTGGTCACACGGGAATGGGTCATCATCGCCACAGAGCGCGCCAAGCGCCCCAAGGACTTCAGGAGCAAGAAGGAAAGACCGCTTCGCCCGGAATACCTCTCCACCTGCCCGTTCTGCCCTGGAAATGAGCACAAGACCCCGACCGAGCGCTTCAGGGTCCCTGACGGCGAGAGCTGGAAGATAAGGGTCGTCTCCAACAAGTTTCCGGCCCTCTTACTCGAAGGCGAGAAGAAAAGGTCTGCCGACGGCATCTCAAGGACCGTCTCGGGCGTGGGCGTGCACGAGGTCATAATCGAAACGCCCGTCCATAACCTGACGACAGGACTACAGCCCCTTGAGCGCCTCGAAGACCTTGTGAGGGTATATAAATCACGCTTCATAGAGGCCAACCGCGACCCGAGGGTCGAGCATACGATAATATTCAAGAACTACGGCGAAGGGGCCGGGACCTCTCTGGACCACCCCCACTCGCAGCTCATAGCCACCCCTGTCGTCCCGCTTCAGTTCAGGGACAGGGTCCAGGCAGCGCTCCATTACTTCGACGACACAGGCGAGTGCCTCATATGCGACGTCCTTAAAAAAGACCTTGCCGACGGCACGAGGGTGATCCTCGATACCCCGCATTTCCTGACCTTCATACCTTACGCCGCGCTCTCCCCATTCCATACCTGGGTATTCCCGAAGAGGCATTCCGCGTCATTCGCCTCGGTCACGGATGACGAGGTAAGGGACCTCGCGGTCCATTTGAAGAACATACTCTCGAAATTCCGTTATGGCCTCGAAGATCCGGATTATAATTATGTCATAAGATCGTCGAGGCCCCAGGACTACGGCAACGAGTACTGCCATTGGTACCTGAGCCTGGTTCCCAGGATAACGATGGCGGCCGGCTTCGAGCTTGGAAGCGGCATGTTCATCAACACCAGCCTGCCGGAGAATAACGCCGAGTACATGAGGGCGGTTAAGCCCGAATAAAGCTGTGTTTTTCAGCAACCTGATAGTCAAGGGAGCCGTTCATGCCCGCTTACAGGAACCCCGCGCCTACGGTAGACATCATCGTAGAGATAGATGGTGGGATCGTCCTCATACAGAGGAAGAACCCGCCCGACGGATGGGCGCTGCCCGGCGGGTTCGTCGACTACGGGGAGAGCCTGGAAGAGGCCGCGAGGAGGGAGGCCTGGGAGGAGACTTCGCTCGCCGTGAGGCTTAAATGCCAGATGCACGCTTATTCAGACCCGGCAAGGGACCCGAGAAAACACACCCTTTCAGTAGTCTTCGTGGCAGAGGCAGAGGGCGAGCCGGTGGCGATGGACGACGCGAAAGGCGCCGGGGTATTTACAGAAGGTACGCTGCCGGGACCGATAGCCTTCGACCACGCCAGGATAATCTCCGAGTACTTCAGGTGGAAGAGGGAGGGGTGGAAGGTATTCGAGTACTGATCAGACTGCTGAAAAAGTACATCTGCTTCGTTGGCTTCAGAAGCTCGTAGTAGCGGCGTACCAAAGAAGTACGCCTCCTTCCTTGCTCCCTGATTTAATGGGGGCCTCGCATAATGGGGCTTGTTTGAAGCCTGAACCAATTTGATTTTTCATCAGCTGTTCAACAATAGAAAAGAAAGGATAAAGCCATGGAAAGAAAAACATTCGTTTCCATAGCCGTTCTTTATTTTTTCGTGACAGCCTTCAGCTGGAGCACCTGGGGAGGCTATCCGGCGCGGTACTTCGTGCAGCTGAAGGACGTTCTCGGCGGGGGCGCGTACGGCAAGGCCGAGCTTGACAGGATGGCGTTGATGCCGGGCTCGATGAGCCTCGGGATAAACTTCTACAGGCTGAAGCCCCATACCGTCTACTCGGTATGGTATACGAATGAAAAAGGGGAGAGGGCCCCTGCGGGTGTGGACAGGTCCAGTTTCACAACCGACGGCGGGGGAAAGGGGCGCTACGTTACGTCCGTCTATGCGGATTACCTTGACGACTGGAGGTACATAGAGGTATTCGAGCACCCGGACGGGGACCCGGCCAATACAAAGGACATGACCGCCGCATTGAAGGGAGACCTGGTCTACGGAAGGAGTTCGTGATTAAGGAACGTTTGATTAATGTCTCACAATGGGACCTGAAATCCCTCGCCTTACAGGCGAAGACTTCCAGTGCGTCTAATGAGATTTTCAAGCTTACGTCCCATGCCAGGCGGAAAGCGCGATATCAAATGGAAGCGGATAATCTCCCTCTCTCCCCCTTTGGAAAAGGGGGAGATTTCAGTCGGGCTTTCAGCCGACTGTTTTTCGAACCTGCCGCCTTCCAGGCGGTGTGGTTCAGTTATATTTGCATGTCATTCTGAGGGAGCGAAGCGACCGAAGGATCTTGTAAGTCCGCTGATTATCGAGCGCCGAGATTCTTCGCTTCGCTCAGAATGACAAACACGGCGATTAATCAGAGGTTCCTTGATTAAATAACCCGGCGCAATCCGGGCTTCTCCCGCCAAAATTCGTGTAGATAACATCAAATTTAAAAAGGGGCAGCCGTTTTCGGCTGCCCCTTTTTAAATGGCTAACGATAAGTACGCCTACCCCAGCTTTTCCTTAAGCAGCTTGTTTATCACCTGCGGGTTGGCCTTGCCCTTCGTGGCCTTCATCGCCTCTCCGACGAAGAAGCCGAATAGCGCTACCTTGCCTTCCCTGTATCTTGCCGCGTTCTCCGGGTTCGCCGATATTATTTCATCAACTATCTTTCCAAGCTCATCCTCGCCGGATATCTGCGTGAGCCCCTGGGCCTTGACTATCTCATTGGCGGACTTTCCGGTCTTGTACATCTCCTCCAGGACCTCTTTGGCTATCTTTCCGCTTATCTGCCCGTCCTTGACCATCTTTATTACGCCTGCCACAGCCTTGGGGCTTACCGGGCAGTCCGATATCTCTTTATTGTCTTCATTGAGGAGCCTCAATATCTCTCCCATGACCCAGTTCGACGATACCTTCGGCTCGCTCGTCTCCTTTACGACCTCTTCGTAATAGTTGGCCAGGTCCCTTGAGGCGGTAAGCACCCCGGCGTCGTACGCGGGTATGCCGTACTCGGAGGTGAAGCGCTCCCTTTTGGCCTGGGGGAGCTCTGGAAGAGTCGAGCGGAGCCCTTCCACAAGGCTATCTTCCACCATGAGGGGCAGGAGGTCGGGTTCCGGGAAGTACCTGTAGTCGTGGGCCTCTTCCTTTGAGCGCATGGATGCGGTTATTCCCTTTGACGAATCGAAGAGGCGCGTTTCCTGCACGACCTTGCCGCCGGACTCTATCAGGTCTATCTGCCGCTGTATCTCGTAGTCTATCGCTTCTTTTACGAACTTGAAGGAGTTCATGTTCTTAAGCTCTGCCTTTGTGCCGAGCTTTTCAGCCCCCACGGGGCGTACCGAGATGTTCGCGTCGCAACGGAAGCTACCCTCCTCCATGTTGCCGCTTGAGATGCCGAGGTAGACGAGTATGTCCCGTATGGCCTTGAGGTACGCCTGAGCCTCGTCAGAAGCGCGCATGTCGGGCTCGCTCACTATCTCTATCAAGGGCACGCCTGTACGGTTGAGGTCGACGAAGCTATATGCCTCGTCCTCCGGCCCCTCTCCGTGGATGAGCTTTCCGGCGTCCTCTTCCATGTGTATGCGGGTTATGCCGATGCGCTTCCTGACTCCGTCGACGTCTATGTCAAGCCAGCCGTGCTCGGCAAGAGGCTCGGTATACTGGGAGATCTGGTAGCCCTTCGGGAGGTCCGGGTAGAAGTAATTCTTCCTCGCGAATACGCTCTTGTGATTTACCCGGCAGCCTGTGGCGAGAGCCATCTTTATCGCGTACTCGACAGCCCTTTTATTGAGGACCGGGAGCACCCCTGGCATCCCTAGGCAGACAGGGTCGACCTGGGTATTTGGCTCGGAGCCGAACTTTGTCGAGCAGCCGCAGAAGAGCTTGGAGTCGGTGAGGAGCTGGGCGTGTACCTCAAGTCCTATAACAGCTTCGTATTTCATTTGTAATCCCCCTCTTCCCCCTTTAGAAAAGGGGGAAGTACATTATCTTACAGCGCTGCCCTTCTCTTGTGCCACTCTGTCGCCTGCTCGTAGGAATAGGCGGCGCGGAGCACAGTCTCCTCGTCAAGGGACTTTCCGAGTATCTGAAGCCCCACAGGGAGCCCCTCCCGCGTGAAGCCGCAAGGCAGCGAGATGCCGGGTATTCCGGCGAGGTTGCACGAGATGGTGAATATGTCCGAGAGGTACATGGTAAGCGGGTCTTCGACCTTCTCCCCGATTTTAAAGGCTGCTGTCGGGGCCGTCGGCGTGGCTATTACGTCGCAGGATGAGAAGGCCGAGTCGAAGTCATTCTTTATAAGCGTCCTCACCTGCGAGGCCTTCTTGTAATAGGCGTCATAGTACCCGGCTGAAAGCGAGTAGGTGCCGAGCATTATCCTCCTCTTTACCTCTCCGCCGAAGCCCTCGTCCCTCGTCCTCTTGTACATGTCGAGGAGGCCGCCGGTCTTGTTGACCCTCAATCCGTACTTCACCCCGTCAAACCTCGCGAGGTTGCTCGATGCCTCGGCGGTGGCTACAAGGTAATATACGGCGACCGCGTACTGGGTGTGGGGGAGTGAGACCTCCACGAGCTCGGCGCCGAGCGCCTTCAAGGTGTCGAGCGCCTTTTTAATGGAGGAATCCACATCAGGGTCGAGCCCTTCGATGAAGTACTCCTTTGGAATGCCTATCTTCAGGCCCTTGATGCCGTCTTCAAGCCTTGAAGTGTAATCGGGCACATGCGCCTCGATGGATGTCGAGTCGGACGGGTCGTGCCCTGCTATCGCGTTCAGGATTATGGCAGAGTCCTCGACGTCCCTGGTGAGGGGGCCTGCCTGGTCGAGTGAAGAGGCGAAGGCTATCATGCCGAACCTCGACACCCTTCCGTAGGTGGGCTTCAAGCCGACTATGCCGCAGCAGGAGGCGGGCTGCCGTATGGAGCCGCCCGTGTCGGTGCCGAGTGAGGCCGCGCACTCTCCGGCTGCTACAGCCGCGGCGGAACCGCCAGAGCTGCCGCCTGGCACGCGGTCGAGGGCCCATGGGTTAAGGGTCTTGCCGAAGGCCGAGTTCTCTGTCGAGGAACCCATGGCGAACTCGTCCATGTTGTTCTTGCCGAGTATCACGGCCCCGGCTTCCTTGAGCTTCTTTATTACAGTAGCGTCGTACGGCGGTATGAACTTCTCGAGTATCTTCGATGAGCAAGTGGTCCGCACGTTCTTCGTGCAGAAGATATCCTTTACGGCGATAGGTACGCCGGTCAAAGGCGTTACGTTATCGCCTTTGGCTATGCGCTCATCCGCCGCCGCCGCGGCCTTTAAGGCCTCTTCAGCCGTGACTGTTACGAAGGCGCGCACCTTGCCTTCGACGTCTTCTATCCTTTTGAGGTACGCCTTGGTCGCTTCTGCCGAAGAGACCTCTTTTTTTCTGAGCCTCTCGGAAAGAGAGTGTATGGCCAAAGAGGTAAGATCCAATGCCTTCGCTCCTTTGTGGTGTCCTTATTCGATTATCTTCGGGACCTTGAAACAGCCCCGCTCCGCCTCTGGCGCGTTCATCAACGCCTCTTCACTGGAAAGCGACGGGCGCGTCCGGTCTTCCCTGAACGCGGTCTTCATGGGTACGGTATAGGTCGTCGCCTCCACGCCGGACGTGTCGATCTCAGATAGCTTCTCCACGTATCCCAGTATGCGCTGCATCTGTTCCGTGTAAAGCTCGGTCTCTTTTTCCGTGAGCGCGAGCCTTGCGAGGTCCGCGACCTTCAGGACGTCTTTTTTCGTTATGGACATCTGATGAGCCCTTCCTTCCCCTGGTCTGAAAATACAACTGAAAAAAACCCAAAAAGTTTTATTAACACACAAGCGCCGACGTTGCAAGCCTGATGGATGAAAAGTCCGTGTAAAACATTTTAAAAATTAAAGAAAATCGTATTGACACCGAAATATAGTAGTGATAAAAGGAGAGTAGGTTCTCTTCTCTACACCAAACCCCATAAGGAGGAAGTTGATGGCTACCGTAAAGAAAGCCACTGCAAAGAAGAAGACCACTGTGAAGAAGGCGACCAAAAAGACCCCGGCGAAAAAATCCGGCTGCTGCCGCTGAGCACGACACAGACGGGAGGGGAGAGGGTATCCTCCCCTCCCTGCCACCAACCCCCGGCCATTAAATCCCAACCTCGTTCCTCTCTACCGCTGCCTTGACAAATCTGACACCGTTATTTATCATACCGTCCTTTTGAATTCGCGCTAGACCCGGACCTGACGAAGAGCGAACCGTTCACGCGGAGTGGAAAATGAAAGTTGCGTTCATCCAGACTTCCCCTGAATTCGGAGATGTTAAGGCGAATGTCGAGGCAGCGGTAAAGAGGATCACGAGGCTGGACGCCGGGCTTGTTGTGCTCCCGGAGCTTTTTTCTACCGGCTATCAGTTCCGGAATAGAAGTGAGCTCCTTGAGCTTGCCGAAGAGGTCCCCGGAGGCTATGCCGTAAAAAGGCTTGCCGAGGCCGCGGAGGCCGGTAAGGCCTTCATAGTCGCCGGAGTGGCCGAAAGGGAGGGGCGCAAGGCATACAACTCTGCCGTGCTCGTTGGGCCCAGGGGGCACATCGGGACCTACCGCAAGGCGCACCTTTTCTGGGACGAGAAAAAGATCTTCACCAGAGGGGATACCCCTTTCGCCGTCTACAAGGCCGGCAATGCCAGGATAGGCATGATGATATGCTTTGACTGGCTCTTCCCTGAAGCCGCCAGGACCCTGGCCCTCATGGGGGCCGACATCATATGCCACCCATCCAACCTTGTGCTCCCCTACTGCCCGCAGGCCATGATAACCCGCTCTCTTGAGAACAGGGTCTTTACCATCACCGCCAACAGGGTCGGGACAGAAGACAGGGTCAGGGGCAAGAAGCTTGCTTTCATAGGCACAAGCCAGGTAACTTCACCCGATGGAGAGCTCCTCGCGAGGGCGGGCAGGACCAGGGCCGGATCTTGTGTGGTGGAAATCGACCCCAGGCGCGCAAGGTCCAAGCTGGTAACGCCAGTGAACGATTGTCTCGGCGACAGGAGAAAGGACCTTTTCAAGCTCTGAAAAAATTAAAAGACAAGCTAAACCGCATGTTTATAGATGGCCGCGACCAAGGCGGCCTATTTGTATACAGTATACATTTTTCGCTTGACAAAAAAGGCGAGGTGTTTTATCTTGCCCACTCTACCTTAGCGAGTTTATTATAACAGCTGGAACACCGGTCAGGTGCTTCTTCCGGTGAATGAGCGGGGTCTGCATGCTTCTTTCTTATCTGCCTATACTTGTGATGATGGGGATAGCCACAGCGATGGCTCTGGGCGTGCTTTTCTTCAGTTTTCTCCTTCGCCCCAGGAACCCCTACAAGGAGAAGCTCGCCCCCTGGGAATGCGGTCTTGAGCCTATCGGGGAGGCCTCTGCCGGCCACTTCAAGGTGCACTTCTTTATAATCGCCATACTCTTCGTACTATTCGATGTAGAAACACTCTTTCTCTTCCCCTGGGCCGTTACCCTCACGGAGAAGGCCCTGGCAATTCCTATATTCATTGAAATGATTATCTTCATAGTCGTTTTGGCCATCGGGCTTGTCTACGCATGGGCTAAAGGCGCCTTGGATTGGGTTTAGACGTGGATAAGAGGAATCTTCAAGAAGGTGCCATGATGCATGCCGGCGGGAAGCTCGACGATTCGTTCCTTTTTACGACCCTCGAAAACGTCGCGGAAGTCCTCCGCAATAACCCCATTGTCGACAAGCTCAAGGACAACGAGATAACAAGGAAGGTGGCCAACTGGGGGCTTACTTCTTCGCTTTGGCCTATGACCTTCGGCCTGGCCTGCTGCGCCATAGAGATGATAGCCACCGCCTGCTCCCGGTACGATACCGACAGGCTCGGGATAGTATTCAGGCCGTCGCCGCGCCAGTCCGACGTGATGATAGTCGCCGGTACGATGACAAAGAAGATGGCCCCGCTGGTAAAGAGGCTCTACGACCAGATGGCGGAGCCGAGGTGGGTCATCGCCATGGGCGGGTGCGCATCCGCCGGAGGGCCTTACAATACATATTCGGTCGTGCAGGGCACGGACCTTGTGATACCGGTGGACGTCTACATACCGGGCTGCCCGCCGAGGCCGGAGGCCCTGATATACGGCTTCCTGCAACTTATGGAGAAGATAAAGAGGGAGACCCCGTTCATCCTTGAGCAGAGGAAGATACGGGGGGTCAAATAGGCCATTATGAACCGCGTCGAAAAACTTAGAGAGCTTATAGACAGGCTTAAGGATTCCTTCAGCGCGGACGTCCAGGACGTCTCCTTTTTCAGGGACGAGTTTACCGTCCTTGTCGACAGGAAGGCGCTCTTCAATATCTGCCGCTTCCTCAAGGAAGACCCGGACTTCAGGATGAACTACCTCGTGGATATCGCCGGCGTCGATTATATGCCGCGCGCGCCGAGGTTCGAGGTGGTCTATCACCTCTACTCTATCCAGAACAAGCACAGGCTCGCCGTAAAGGCCAGGGTGGGCGAGAACGAGACGGTCCCTTCTGTTTCGGCCCTCTGGGCCGGGGCCCAGTGGCCTGAGAGGGAGGCCTACGACATGTTCGGGATAGTCTTTGAGGGCCATCCCGGCTTGAAGCGCATCTACCTGCCTGATGACTGGGAAGGGCACCCGCTTCGCAAGGATTACCCCTTGAAGGGCTACAAGGACCAGTACAACCCCTTCGGGGAAGAGAAAAAATAAGGGCTTCCGCCTTACATGGGCGGGACGGTTTCCATGATAGAAAACACTGAAGACAATACACTAACAACGCGCGAACTGAGCCTGCATCTTGGCCCTCAGCACCCTTCAAGCCATGGCGTACTGCACCTTGTCATCGGGTTGGACGGAGAGCGGGTCACAAGCTGCGAGCCAGATATCGGGTATCTCCACAGGGGCACCGAGAAGATAGCGGAGAACCTCCTCTATCACCAGTTCGTCCCGTATACCGACAGGCTCGACTACATGTGCGCCATGAGCAACAACCTGGCGTACGTTACGGCGGTTGAAAAGCTCATCGGGATCGAGATACCCGAGAGGGCCAAGTATATAAGGGTCATAGCGGCGGAGCTTTCCAGGATCGCCGGGCACCTGATGGGCCTTGGCGCCTGGGCTGTCGACCTCGGGGCCATGAGCATCCTCCTTTACGCGATAAGGGAAAGGGAGATGGTCCTCGATATATTCGAGAGGCTCTGCGGCGCGCGCCTTACGCTCACCTATCTCAGGGTCGGCGGTGTCAGGTACGAATTCACCGATGGCTGCAGGGACGCCTGTGCCGAGCTCGTAAAGACGCTGCCGGGCAAGATCGACGAGTACGAGACGATACTCAGCGGCAACAGGATATGGCTGGAGAGGAACAGGGGCGTAGGCATTATATCCGCGGATGAGGCGATAAACCTGGGCCTTTCCGGCCCGCCTCTTCGCGCAAGCGGCGTCAACTGGGACATCAGGAAGGACGAACCGTACCTCGTCTACGACAGGCTGAACTTCGACGTCCCCACAGGCACCAACGGCGACTCCTTCGACCGCTACATGGTGAGGATCATCGAGATGAGGCAGTCGGTCCGCATGATAGAGCAGTGCCTGAAAGAGATGCCCGGCGGGCCTTTCAACGTGGAGATGCCGGAGATAGTGCCTCCGCCAAAGCCCGACGTCTACAATAACATGGAGAACCTTATCCACCATTTCAAGTACGTCTCTTCAGGCTTCAAGGCCCCTGTGGGCGAGATCTACTCGGCGATAGAGGCGCCCAAGGGCGAGCTTGGAGTATATATAGTCGGCGACGGCACAGAGCGCCCCTACAGGCTTAAATTGCGGGTGCCGTCGTTCATGAACCTCCAGTCGCTTGAGCATATGGTCAAGGGCTCTTACCTGGCGGACGTAATAGCGGTACTTTCAAGCATCGACCCGGTCTTCGGGGAGTGCGACAAGTAATTTCAAGGGCATGGGTATGCTTTCAGCAGAGGCAAAAAAGGAAATTGAAACGGCCCTCAAGAAGTACCATAACAAGAGGTCCGCGGTCATGGAGGCGCTCCGCATAGCGCAACGGGAGAACGGCGGGCATCTGACCAGACAGCAGATGGATGAGCTAGCCGCGATCCTTGAAATGCGCCCCGTAGAGGTCAACGCTGCCGCGGCCTTCTACACCATGTATAACATAGACAAGCCCGTGGGCAAAAATCATATCCAGGTGTGCAGGAACATATCCTGCTCGCTCATGGGCGCCGAGCACTTGATAGGCCACATGGAAAGGACCCTTGGCATAAAGACAGGGGAGACCACACAGGACAAGAGGTTCACCCTTTCCACGGTAGAGTGCCTCGGCTCATGCGGAACGGCCCCCATGATGCAGATCAACGACGACTTCTACGAGAACCTGACTGAGGCGAAGATCGACGAGCTGTTGAAGAACCTGAAGTGAAGCGCGCAAACGAAAGCTGGAGCGAAACCCGGACTGCGGCTAAATCGGCCGGGCCGGGGCAACGCAAGAGCCTTGAAAGATAATTATTAAATGGAAAAAGTACTCCTGAAAAATCACGGGAAAGCCGATTCGCACAAGATAGCGAACTATATCGCGAACGGCGGGTACAAGGCGCTTGCGGCCGCCTTGAAGCTCAGGCCCGACAACATCATCCAGATGGTCAAGGACTCGGGGATGAGGGGGCGCGGAGGAGCGGGCTTCTCAACCGGCCTCAAGTGGAGCTTCATACCAAAAGACCCGACCCTGCAGAAGTACCTGTGCTGCAACGCCGACGAGGGCGAGCCGGGGACCTTCAAGGACAGGGGCATCATGGACCATGACCCGCACCTCCTCGTCGAGGGAATGATGATATCGAGTTACGCCATAGGCGCGACCGTGTCCTATATCTATATAAGGGGCGAGTTCGTATACGGCGCGAGGAGGCTCGAAGAGGCTATTCAGGAGGCGTACGCCAAGGGCTACCTCGGCAAGAACATCATGGGGAGCGGCTTCGACCATGACATGTACGTGCACCGCGGGTACGGCGCTTATATATGCGGTGAAGAGACCGCGTTGCTCGAATCTATTGAGGGCTACAGGGCGCAGCCCAGGAAAAAGCCGCCCTTCCCGGCGCTCGCTGGCCTTTATGGGAAGCCCACGGTCATAAACAACGTTGAAACGCTTGCCTGCATACCGGCCATCATCGAGAAAGGTCCGGAATGGTTCTCCAGGATGGGGCCTGAGAAGAGCCCAGGGCCCAAGATATTCGGCGTAAGCGGGCACGTTAAGAGGCCGGGCCTCTATGAGTTGCCCATGGGGACGACGGCAAGGGACCTTATATACAACCACTGCGGCGGGATGCTACGCGAGGACAGGCCGATCAAGGCATTTATCCCCGGCGGCGTAAGCGCCCCGATGCTCCTGCCCGCAGACCTCGATACCCCGCTTGATTTCGACTCGCTGGCGGCGAAGGGGACGATGCTCGGTTCCGGCGCGGTTATAGTGATGGATACGTCCACCTGCATGGTGAAGACGGCCTACATCATAAACAGGTTCTTCAGCCACGAGTCATGCGGTAAGTGCACCCCGTGCAGGGACGGCACGCCATGGCTCACGAAGGTGCTCCGCAGGATCGAGCACGGCGAGGGAAGGGCGGGCGATGTGGATCTCCTGGAGAGCCTGTGCGGCAACATATTCGGGCGCACCTTCTGCCCGCTTGGAGACGGGGCGGTCATGGCCTTGAGAGGGGCCTTGAAGCACTTCAGGAATGAGTTCGAATACCATATAGAACACAAAAGGTGCATGGCTTCATAGAAGCCTCATAACGGGACCGGTTTAGCGAGATGGTAACTATAAAGATAAACGGAATAGAGGTGGCGGTAGAGGAGAATACCCTCATACTGGACGCCGCGAGGCAGGCTGGCTTCGATATCCCTACCTTCTGCTACCAGGCCGACCTCATGGGCATAGGCTCGTGCAGGATGTGCCTTGTGGAGATTGAGGGGCAGAAAAAATTGCAGCCCTCGTGCGTTACTCCCGTGTTGAACGGGATGGCCATCAATACCGAGACAGCCAACGTGCAGGCCGCCAGGGCCGGCGTGCTCGAGTTCCTGCTGGCCAACCACGCCATGGACTGCCCGGTCTGCGACAAGGCGGGCGAGTGCGAGCTGCAGGACATGGTCCACAAGCACGGCCCCCACACCGGGAGGCACGCTGAGCCCAAGTTCAAGTTCCACCAGAAAGATTACCAGTTAAGCCCGGTCATCATAAAGAACTCCAACAGGTGCGTGCAGTGCATGAAGTGCGTAAGGGTCTGCCGCGAGGTAGTCGGGCAGAACGTGCTCGGCGCCCTCGGAAGGGGAGACCACCAGGAGCCTACGAGCTTCTTTAGAGGCCTCCTTGACTGCGACCACTGCGGCAACTGCATCGAGGTATGCCCTGTGGGCTGCTTCATGAGGCTTCCCTACAGGTACAAGGCGCGTCCATGGGACCTGAAGGGGGCGGATACCGTCTGCCCGTACTGCGCCACCGGGTGCAGGACGGTCCTTGAGGAAAGGGACGGGACTGTCCTGAGGTCAAGGGCCCAGCTCGGCGTAGGCATCAACAGCGAAACGCTTTGCGCAAAGGGCAGGTTCGGCTTCGACTACATCTCCAGCCCGGAGAGGTTGACCTCCCCGATGGTAAGAAAATCCGGGAACCTCGTGGCTGTGAGCTGGGAAGAGGCATTCGACTACATAAAGGAAAAGACAGGCTCGATATCCCCTGACGCTATAGGAGGCATAGCCTCGGCGAGGCTTACGAACGAAGAGCTATTCTCCTTCCAGAGGCTCATGAGGGGCGCCATCGGCACCGCGAATATCGACTCGACCTCAAGGTGGCCTTCTGAGGCCGTCGAGGGCTTTATTTCCGCGATGTCCATGGACTCAGGGGGCACGTCGATATTCGACTGCGTGACCTCTGACGCGGTCCTTGTGATCGGCTCCGCTGTCTCCGATGAAAACCCGGTCGTCGACTATATTTTAAGGCGCACTTCGGGCGCCAGGAACATGAACCTGATAATAGCCTCGTCAAGAGGCATGAAGCTCGATAGCTCCGCCAACCTGACCGTAAGGCATACGCCGGCCGGCGAGGGGGCCCTCCTTGAAGCTATAGCTGCCATACTTGCCGGTAAGGAGTCGGAGGCCAAGACACTCGATTCCGCCGGGGTCTCCATAGAAGAGGTAAGGGCTGCCGCTGCGAAGCTCAAGGGCTCCGAGAAGGTAAGCGTCATGGCGGGGACCGCCTTCCTGAGGCACCCGCAGGGCATAGGCGCGCTTTCTGTCTTTATAAGGACGCTCGAAGGGCTTGGCAAGAAGGTCTCAAAGCTACCACTCCTTGACAGGAGCAACCAGCGCGGCGCGTGGGAGATGGGAGTCCACCCGGGATTGGAGCCCGGATACAAACGGGGGGCCAAACAGGGCCTGGGCACCGACCGTATGCTGGAGGCCGCGAGGGGCGGCTCCATTGAGATGCTCTATCTCGCCGGGACCGACGTCCTCGCGATGTATGGCGACGAGTCGTTCGCCAGGGAGGCGCTCTCCCGGCTTAAGCTCCTTATAGTCCAGGACCTCTTCATCACAGAGAGCGCGAGGCTTGCGCATGTGGTGCTGCCAGGGGCGGCTCTCGCTGAGAAGGACGGGACCCTTACCAACCAGGAAGGCAGGGTGCAGGCGACTAAGAGGATAGCGAACCCGCCGGGACAGGCAAAGACGGACCTCGAAATCTTCTCTGCCTTCGGCAATTGCCTGGATGGCGCCTTCCCGGCAAAGGCGGACCATGCGGCGCTCTTCGATGAGATAAGGCTTGCTACCGGCACCTACGCAGGGGTAAGCCTTCTCTTCAACAATAAAAAGACCAAGCACAACGGGCTTGATAATAAAGAAGCGCTTGTCATGGCCGCTGCTGCGAAGATAGAGGCAAGCTCTGATTTCAAGGCGGAGGCGACAGCCGGGCCTCAGGGCTATCCCTTCATACTCGTCACTGGAAATCACCTTTTCCACTCCGGCAGGGTCTCGAGGAAGTCCGAGAGCCTCATGGGGCTTCTGAAGGAAGCGATCGTGGAGATAAGCGAAGAGGACGCGGCGAGGCTCGGCCTTTCAAGCGGCCAGAAGGTGAAGGTAAGGGGCAAGAACTACGAAGCGAGCCTGCTGCTGCGGACGCGCCAGGGCACGAAGAGCGGAGTAGCCTTTATCCCTGAGAATTTTGAGAGCGCCCCGGTCAACAGGTTCTTCAAAAGGGGCGAGGGTCTGCAGAGGGTCGCGATAGAGAAGTCGTATTGACCGGGTTTGAAAAAAAAACAGGAACGCCTCTTAAAGGAGGTAGGGAATGATCGACGCAAAATTGTTGAGGGAAGTCCAGTTTTTTGCCGACCTTACGGACAACGAGGTTGCCGCTATCGCCCCGATAGTGAACAAGAAAAGCTTCAAGGTCGGGGACACGATCTTCAAGGAGTCCGAAGACGGCCAGTCGATCTTCATAATAAGGAGGGGAGAGGTAAAGGCCTGCAAGACCGCCCCTGACGGAGAGCTCTTTACCCTTACAATAATGAAGGACGGAGATATCTTCGGCGAGATGAGCTTCCTCGACGGCAGGCCAAGGTCAGCTACCGTAGTGGCCGTCTCCGACCTCGAGACGTACGTAATAGATAAGCAGGACTTTGAAACGCTTGTAGACGATCACCCGAGGATAATATACAAGCTCCTTAGAAATATCGTGTTCACTATCCATTCGATAGTGCGCGGCATGAACTCGAGATATATAGAGATGATAAATTACATGTGGGGCAGAAAAAGAGGGTAGGTTTTAACCCTCGGAATAGACAAGATGCCGGATACAGGAACCCTGATAGAAGTATTGATAATAATCGTGAAGGTGTGGGCCGTGACCGCGATCCTGTTCAGCCTTCCCATGCCCCTTACCTGGATGGAGAGGAAGGTAGCGGGCCACATACACGTGAGGCTCGGCCCCATGAGGGTAGGCCCGCACGGGATCCTGCAGCCTCTGGCCGACACGCTCAAGCTCATACTCAAGGAGGATATCGTCCCTGAAAAGGCCGACAGGTTCCTCTTCAAGCTGGCGCCGCTTATCGCCATGGTGCCCGCGTTCCTTGTCTTCGTGGCCATACCTTTCGGCGACAAGGTCACCATCCCGTTCATTGACAAGGAGCTTACGCTCTACCTCTCAGATATGAACGTCGGCATCCTCTACATACTCGCCATAGGCGGCCTGGGCATCTACGGGGTCATCTTCGGCGGATGGGCGTCAAACTCAAAGTACGCGCTCCTGGGCGGCCTCCGTTCGTCGGCGCAGATGATAAGCTACGAGATATCCCTGAGCTTCGCCGCCATCGGCGTTGTTATGATGTCCGACTCTTTAAACCTGCTCGACATGGTGAGGAGCCAGGCCGGCGGCATATTCCACTGGAACATCCTGTACCTTCCCATCGGGCCGGTGTGGTTCGTGATATTCCTCATCGCGGCCCTCGCCGAGATGAACCGCATACCCTTCGACCTCCCGGAGGACGAAGGCACACTGGCCTCTGGTTTCCATACCGAGTACAGCGGCATGAGGTTCTCGTACTTCATGCTCGCCGAGTACATCGCGCTTGTGACGGTATCGGTCCTCACCGTCATAATGTTCTTCGGCGGGTGGAACCCGCCCATAGACCATCCGCTCTTTAACATGGTGCCGGCCTTGTTCTGGTTTATCGGCAAGGTGGTGTTTTTCATATACTTCTTCATGTGGCTCAGGTTCACTCTCCCACGGTACAGGTATGACCAGCTTATGACCATCGGCTGGAAGGTGCTGATACCGCTTTCGCTGGTTAGCGTGCTTATAACAGGGTTGATGAAAATATGAGTAACGGCGCAAGCAGGATAGCAGACTTCATAAAGAAGGCCCTTTTCGTCGATTTCATCAAGGGGCTCGCTATAACGCTCAGGTATAACGTATCGAAGAGCATAACGCTCAGGTACCCTGACGAGGAGAAGTGGGTCCCGTACAGGCGCTTTCGCGGCCAGCACACGCTCAACAAGGACGCGAACGGCAGGGAGCTCTGTGTTGCCTGCGAACTCTGCGCCAAGGCCTGCCCCACGAAGTGCATAACCGTCATCCCGATGGAGGACGATTCTGGCATCGGGATATCCGACAGGGTTGCCAAGGTCTGGAAGGTCGAGCTTACGAGGTGCCTGTTCTGCGGGTACTGCGAGGACGCCTGCCCGACAAAGGCGGTAAGGCTCGGAAGGGATTTTGAGCTTGCCTGCGTGGACCTCTCCTGCACTTCAAAGGCGAAGGAAGAGCTTCTGAGGCCGCAGTCGATCCCCGAGAGCATACAGGGCGGTTTCGTAGTAAGGTCGAAGTTCGTGAGGTCGCCTGAAGGCATAAAGGTGGTCCCGGACCTGAGGATGTCGAAGAAAAGGCCCTTATAGAGGCCGGTTGCCCCCGCCACGCGTATTTAAGGGCGAGGGGGCGAGATATATATATACCAAGGACGATTATGGAAAAATTTTTCTTCCTGATGTTTGCCGTCACAGCCGTCTGTTCCGCTACGGCGGTGGTCTCGCTCAGGAACCCGGTTCACAGCGCTATCTCGCTCATGCTCTGCCTTTTCCAGGTGGCGGCCCTCTTTATCCTTTTGAGGTCACCGTTCGTAGCCATGGTCCAGGTATTCATATACGTTGGCGCGGTCATGGTCCTCTTCCTTTTCGTGGTCCTTGTGCTCGACATGCGAAAGACCATGATGGAGACGTTCCCGCCGGTGGACAGGAGGCTTGTCTTCGGGGTCATCCTGGTCCTTGCCGCCGAGATGCTCTTTTTCATATTCGCCAGCCCCGGGGTCGACGTCGTCCCGGCGCCCACAGACGGGTCAACGGTTGAATCCATCGGGAAGCTGCTTTTCACGAAGTACCTCTTCCCGTTCGAGGTCGTATCGGTCATCCTGCTCGCGGCGTTGGTCGCGGCGTTAGTCATGGTAAAGGAGCGTAAGAGCTGATGGTCCCGATCTCCTGGTACATAGCCCTTGCCGCGATCCTGTTCCTTATCGGGGTGGCCGGGGTCCTTACGAGGCGCAATATCATAATCGTCCTTATGTCCATAGAGCTGATGCTCAACTCGGTGAACATAAACTTCGTCGCGTTCTCGTATCTCCTTAACGATATGAACGGGCAGATATTCACCATCTTTACCATAACGGTCACAGCGGCAGAGGTGGCTGTGGCGCTCGGCATACTGATAGCACTTGTAAGAAACAGCAAAACGTTCAATGTCGACGAGCTCGACACGTTGAAGGGGTAGTGATGGCCGGTCACCTTCTGAGTCTGATAATCTTCCTCCCGCTGCTGGGCGTGCTCCTCCTGCTCTTCATCAGGGACGAAAGGGCGCTCCGCTGGGTAGCCCTTGCCGCGGCGGCAGCCGACCTCGCCCTTACGATACCGCTGCTGTCCGGCTTCGATAACTCGACGCACAACATGCAGTTCGTCGAGAGATACGAGTGGATACCGTCGTGGAATGTATTCTATTACCTCGGCATCGACGGCATAAGCGTGCTCTTTATCTTCCTTACCGCGTTCCTGGGCGTCATATGCGTGCTCGCGTCATGGAACGCCATCCAGAAGAAGGTAAAGGAGTTCATGATATCGCTCCTGGTCATGCAGACCGCGATGTTAGGGGTCTTCGCTTCGCTTGACATGTTCCTGTTCTACCTTTTCTGGGAGGCGATGCTCATACCCATGTACCTCCTGATCGGCATATGGGGCGGGGCCAACCGCATATATTCGGCAATAAAGTTCTTCATCTATACTCTGGCCGGCAGCATACTGATGCTCGTCGGGATGATAGCCCTTTATTACGCGGGCGGCGGCACACTCGACATACCGGCCCTTATGCAGACGAAGTACTCGTTCGCATTCCAGGCATGGGTCTTTATCGCCTTCTTCATAGCCTTCGCGGTGAAGGTCCCGATGTTCCCGTTCCACACATGGCTGCCTGACGCGCACGTCGACGCACCGACCGCCGGCAGTATAATACTGGCTGGAGTCATGCTCAAGATGGGCACCTACGGATTCCTCCGGTTCTCGATCCCGATGTTCCCGGACGCGTCAAGGTACTTCGCCACGCCGATAGTCATCATATCGCTCGTTGCCATAATCTACGGCGCGTTCCTGGCGCTCGCGCAGAAAGACCTCAAAAAGCTCATCGCGTACTCGAGCATAAGCCACATGGGCTTCATAACCATGGGCCTCTTCCTCTTCAACAAGAACGGGGTAGAGGGCGCGATATTGCAGATGTTCAACCACGGAATAACGACCGGCGCGCTCTTCCTTTGCGTCGGGATAATATATGAAAGGACGCATACGAGGGATATAGGCGACTACGGATGGGCCGCAAGCCGCGTGCCTTTCTACGCCACCTTCCTTTTCATATTCTCGATAGCTTCACTTGGTTTTCCGGGTACGAACGGCTTCATAGGGGAGCTTCTTATCGCGTTCGGAGCCTTCGAGGCGTACAAGCCTTATCTGATATTCCTGCTCATAGGCATCGTCTTTGGCGCGGCCTATATGCTCTGGATGTTCAAGAGGATGGCCTATGGAGCGGACACCCACGGACACGGAGGGCACGGCCATGGGGGAGACGACCACGGCCATAAGGTATGGGATATAGACTTCCGTGAGGCGCTGGCGCTGGCCGCCTTCATAGTCTTTGTCTTCTGGGTCGGTTTCCATCCCGAGGACTTCCTCGGCTATATGCACGAATCGGTAAGCAATCTCATAAGCCAGGCTAAGGCCAACAAGCTTTTGGTCTCAGGATTCTGAGGCGCACAGGGGTATAAATGTTCTTCTCAACAGCAGACATAATAGCGGTACTGCCAGAGATAATCGTCTCAGGCGCGGCATGCCTCCTGCTGCTCGTGGACCTGGTCTTGCCGCGCGCAAAGAAGGGGGCCATTGCGTTCCTCTCCGTCATAACCGTGCTCGTCGCCGCGTGGTTCTCATATAACCTCGCGGGCATGAGCGCGACGGCCTTCTCGGGGATGTTCGCGGCAGACAATTACTCGGCCTTCTTCAAGCTCATCTTCTACGTCGTGACGGTCTTCACGATACTCGTCTCGCTCAAGTACCTGAAGACCGAGGAGATAGACATGGGCGAGTATTACGTCCTCATGCTCTTCTCCCTCACAGGGATGATGGTCATGGCCTCTGGCGCTGACCTCCTGACCATATACCTGGGCCTCGAGCTTGCGTCGCTGCCTGTCTATGTGCTCGTCGGATTCCTTCAGAAGAACAGGAAGTCGAACGAGGCGTCGATGAAGTACATCATACTCGGCGCCTTCTCGTCGGCTATCCTCCTTTACGGCATGTCCCTTGTATACGGCCTGACCGGCACGACCGAGCTTTCAGCCATAGCGGAGGCCCTTAGAAGCGGCTCTACCCAGGGGCCTCTCTTCGCGGTCGCCATTATAATGCTCGTGGCAGGTTTTGGCTTCAAGATCGCCGGATTCCCATTCCATATGTGGGCGCCCGACGCTTACGAAGGGGCCCCGACGCCCGTTACGGCTTTCATGTCCGCCGGGCCTAAGGCAGCGGCCTTCGCGGCGATCCTCAGGGTCTTCATCGAGGGGCTCCAGCCGGCGTACGGCGAATGGCAGATGGCTGTCGCCGTCGTGGCGGTAGGAAGCATGGTGGTTGGCAACATCACAGCCATAATGCAGACCAGCATAAAGCGCATGCTCGCCTATTCAAGCATAGGGCACGCCGGTTATGCCCTCCTCGGCCTGGTGGCCGGAAGCGAGGAAGGGGTCGCCGGTGTCATGTTCTACATGTTCACCTACTCCTTCATGAACCTCGGCATATTCGGCATCGTGATAATGATGAGGAAGGACGGACAGTCCGGCGACCAGATAAGCCATTACGCCGGGCTTGCCAAGTCCAATAAGCTTACGGCACTTGCCATGCTTATATTCCTTTTCTCGCTCGCCGGTATTCCGCCTACGGCCGGCTTCGTCGCCAAGTTCTACGTCTTCATGGCCCTTATAAACAAGGGCATGGTAACGCTCGCGGTAATAGCGGCCTTGATGAGCGCAGCCGCGGCCTACTTCTATATAAGAATAGTCATGCTCATGTACATGAAGGAGCCTGAGAAGGAGTTCGCCCTTGTGAAGTCCTGGGGCCTGCTCTGCGTTCTGGTAATAGCCCTGGCGGCTGTCGTCGCCCTCGGCGTTTATCCGTCATACTTCATCAATCTCGCGCGCGGCGCGGCGTTGCCTTTATAGGGAAGGGAAAGGAATAGAATGGAAACGATCGTCTCCATAAGACCGTTCATAGCGGTTTTGGCCTCGACGCTGGCCGTGGCCCTGATCGTCCTGTCCAAAAACAGGCCGAATCTGAGGGAGTTCTGGTCGTATGCTGCCGCCGCCGTCAAGTTCGCGGTGGTAATATCGCTCATACCTGACATATACGCCGGGAAGATTGTCGAGTACACTGTCCTGAGCATTCTTCCGGGCATCGAGCTTAAGTTCAGGGTCGACCCGCTTGGCCTTTTCTTCGCTATCACCGCCTCTTTCCTCTGGATAATCGCGACGACGTACTCCATCGGGTATATGCGCTCTTTAAACGAGCACGCGCAGACCCGCTATTACGCCTGTTTCGCCATAGCGCTCGCCTCGGCCATAGGTGTAGCCTTCTCGGCGAACCTCTTTACGCTCTATCTCTTCTACGAGATACTGAGCGTGATGACCTATCCGCTTGTGGCGCACCATGAGGACGACGAGGCCTGGGAGGGCAGCAAGAAGTACATCGTCTATCTCATGGGGGCGTCGAAGACGTTCCTCCTGGGCGCGCTCATACTGACGTACATGCTCACCGGCACGCTCGATTTCAAGCAGGGCGGCATCTTCACGACCGATATGTCGCAGCTTCTCGTGACCATCACCTATATATGCTTCCTCGCGGGCTTCGCCAAGGCAGGCATCATGCCGCTACATAACTGGCTGCCGTCCGCGATGGTCGCCCCGACGCCAGTGAGCGCACTCCTGCACGCGGTCGCGGTCGTCAAGGTCGGCGTCTTCTCCGTGGTGAGGGTGATGCTCGACGTCTTCGGTATCGATGTCCTCTCTGCCTTCAACCTCGGCATGCCTACGGTCTATTTCGTCTCGTTCACGATAATTCTGGCTTCGATAATCGCCCTTACGAAGGACGATCTCAAGGCGAGGCTCGCTTACTCGACAGTCAGCCAGCTCTCATATGTCATACTCGGCGTGGCGCTGCTGACGCCCCATGGCATAACCGGCGGCATACTTCACATCGGGAACCACGCCTTCTCGAAGATCACGCTCTTTTTCTGCGCAGGCTCGATATTCGTGGCCTCTCACGTCAAGAAGATCAGCCACCTTAGCGGCATCGGCCACAAGATGCCCGTTACGATGGCTGCCTTTACAATAGGCTCATTGAGCATGATCGGCGTCCCGGCGGTGGCGGGGTTCACCAGCAAATGGTATATGGGCATCGGCGCGATTGAAGCCAAGGATATCGTCCCGCTTATCGTCCTTCTGTCGAGCACGGTCCTTAACGCGGCGTACTTCCTCCCGATCGTCTTCAAGGCCTTCTTTGAGAGCCCTGAGGGCAACACGCATATCGAAGGAGTAAAGGAAGCCCCTGGCTTCGTCCTTGTGCCGCTCATTATAACGGCGGTCATAACCGTAGGGATAGGGATCTACCCAGACTTTTTCCTGTCGCTGGCTGAGAGGGTCCTGAGATGAGACTTGAGAAGATCTTCGATAACCCGCAGAGGTTGCAGACCCTCAAGTGGGTCTTGTACGCGGCGATGGCCGTTTTCATCGTCCTCGACTTTGTTATCCCGAGGCATCACGTCGAGTTTTTCTGGGACGAGGTCCCGGGGTTCAGCGCGGCCTTCGGCTTCGCGGCCTTCGTTGTCGTAGTGGTAGTAGCGAAGGCCCTTGGAAGGCTCTTTCTGCAAAAAGACGAGGACTATTATGAAAAATAGCCTCAGGGGAATGGACTCATATGCCTAACTGGATACATCCGGCCGCCATACTCGTACTCGGCTCGATCCTTATCCCGCTCTTCAAGGGCAGGGTGAGGCAGGCCTATATACTCCTGCTACCGGCGCTCGCTTTCCTGAGCGTGCTTACGATGGACTACGGGACCTACGGAACGTATCACGTCCTCGGCCTTGATATAACGTTCGGGAGGGTAGACAGGCTCTCTTACGCCTTCGCCTTCATATTCACGCTGATGGCGTTCATAAGCGGCGTCTACAGCCTCAATGTGAAGGAGAGCGGCCACCATATAGCCGCCTATGTCTACGCCGGGAGCGCCACCGGCCTCACTTTCGCCGGTGACTACCTGACGCTCTTCCTTTTCGCGGAGTTCATGGCCTTCGGCTCCTTGTGCCTCATCCTTTACAGAAGGACGTCGGAGTCGACCAGGGCGGCATACCGCTACATACTTATGCACATCTTCAGCGGCGTATGCATGCTGGGAGGCGCCCTTCTTCAGTATTCCCAGACCGGCAGTTTCGCCTTTGACCATGTAACGGCAGGCGGGCTTGCCGCGGTCCTCCTCTTCATAGGCTTCATAACAAACGCCGCAGTGCCGCCCTTTAGCGCGTGGCTTACTGACGCGTATCCGCTGGCAACGATACCTGGCGCCGTCTTCATGTCTTCCTTCACCACAAAGAGCGCGGTCTATACGCTGGCGAGGGGCTTCGCGGGGACAGATATACTCATAGTGCTCGGTGTCATAATGGCCGTCTATGGCACTATATACGCTATCCTTGAAAACGACATCCGGCGGCTCCCGGCCTACTCGACCATAAGCCAGGTCGGCTACATGGTCACGGCGGTCGGCATAGGCACCGAGCTTGCCATAAACGGCGTTGCTGCGCACGCCTTCGCGCATATACTCTACAAGGGCCTTCTTTTCATGGGCGCCGGCTCTGTCCTTTATATGACAGGCAGGTCGAAGCTCACGGACCTTGGTGGCCTCTATAAGTCTATGCCGTGGACCTTTGTCCTCTATATGGTCGGTGGGCTTGCGATATCTGCCATCCCGCTTACCAGCGGCTTTGTCAGTAAATCTCTGATCCTCTCGGCCGCCGGCGAAGAGCACCTGATGCTGGCCTGGGTATTCCTGACGCTCGCCTCTGTCGGCACGTTCATCCATACGGGGCTTAAGCTTCCGTATTATACCTTCCTTTCCAAGGACTCAGGGGTACAGGCAAAGGACCCGCCGAAGAACATGCTTATAGGCATGGGCCTTGCCGCCTTCATGTGCATATTCATAGGCGTCTTCCCGCAGTTCCTCTACGGGCTGCTGCCGTACGCGCTGGAGTATCATCCTTATACCGCCGAACATGTGGTCTGGACCGCACAGATGCTTGTTTTTGCCGGATTCGGGTTCATGGTCTTCAAAAAGCACCTCGCCGGGGAGAGGACCATAAGCCTCGATACCGACTGGTTCTACCGCAGGGGCGGCGTGATGTTCCTGAAGCTCGCCTATGGCCTGTTCGGAGCGCTTGACGATATCATCAGCAACCTTTACAGGCATATACTCTCCGGCGTCAAGAAGGCGGCAGCCCTGTGCTGGGCGTTCGACTTCAAGTGGATCGACGGTATAGTCAACGGTGTTGCCGGGCTGGTCGTATACGTATCCGGGGATCTCCGCCGCCTGCAGACCGGCAAGCTTCAGCACTACGCGATAACAATACTCCTGGGGCTTCTCTTCCTCGTAAACGCAGTAATCTTCTTGTCTTAAGGGCCATGTCCCTCAAGGTACTTTCCCCCGCCAAGGTCAACCTGTTCCTGCGCGTACTGCGGAAAAGGCCCGACGGGTACCATGATATATATTCCCTCATGCAGCCCGTGTCCCTCTTTGACGAGGTCACAATCGACCTCAAAGAGGGGCGCGGGATAACTGTAAGCTCTGATAACAGCGCCCTGCCCGATGGCCCTGAAAATCTCGCCTACCGCGGAGCCTCTCTCTTCCTTAAGACCGCTGGCATAGAAAGATCGGTCAAGATCCATATAAGAAAAAGGATCCCTGTCGGGGGCGGGCTTGGTGGTGGAAGTTCTAACGCCGCTTCAGTTTTGTTGGGGCTCAACGCCCTTACAGGCGCTTGCCTTGACGAGGATGTGATGCTGCGGACGGCATCCGGTTTAGGCGCGGACGTGCCTTTCTTCATACTCAAGTCAGGCGCTCTGGCCACAGGGACCGGCACGACGCTCCAGAAGGTCAATTTGCCGGAAATTCACTATGTTCTGGTAAACCCCGGGTTTCATGTCTCCACGGCCTGGGTATATAGCAATTTGGACTTGACAAAAAAAACCGAAGATAATATCTTAACATATTCCTTTGAGTCCATCGGGGGGGCTGAAAGCCTTAAGGGTTTGCTTTATAATGACCTTGAGGCCGTGACATTGAAAAGGCACCCTGAGCTGGGTAAGCTTAAAAGGACCCTTGTGGACAACGGCGCCATCGGCGCTCTCATGTCGGGAAGCGGCCCGACGGTCTTTGGGATGTTCAAAGACGGGGATACGGCCCGGAAGGCGAGCGTGGCTATAAAGGCAAGCCTTGATGAGAGGTCTTTGGTCTTCGCCGTGAAAGGCATTTAGTTTCTGCCAAAGCTCAAGCGCTTTGGGTCGCTTTTTTTTCAGCAACAGTTGGAACCGGGGTACTGCTGGGGCGTCGCCAAGCGGTAAGGCACGGGGTTTTGATCCCCGCACCCGGAGGTTCGAATCCTCCCGCCCCAACCATGTTGTACTTAAACTTAAAGCTGGATAGGACACGATGGATAGGATAAAGGTATTCGCGGGTAATTCGAACAAGGCGCTCGCGGTCGAGATCTGCGAACACCTTGGAATAGAGCTTGGTAAATCCGACGTCAGGAGCTTCAGCGACGGCGAGGTATATGTAGATATACAGGAGAGCGTCAGGGGCGTTGAGGTCTATGTCGTCCAGTCCACCTGCATGCCATGCAACGACAACCTGATGGAGCTTCTTATAATGCTCGACGCTTTCAAGAGAGCGTCGGCATGTTCAATAACAGCCGTTATACCTTATTACGGCTATGCCAGGCAGGACAGGAAGGTAGCGCCGAGGACACCGATATCAGCCAAGCTGGTCGCGGACCTCATAACCGTCGCCGGGGCCACCAGGGTCGTATGCGTAGACCTGCACGCCGGGCAGATACAGGGGTTTTTCAATATCCCGGTCGACCACCTCTACGCGACACCAGTGCTCTTGAGCTACATAAAGGAGAACTTCAATAACGACGTTGTCGTGGTCTCGCCTGACGCGGGCGGCGTCGAGAGGGCGAGGGCCTTCGCGAAGAGGCTCGGGAGCACGCTTGCCATAATCGACAAGAGGCGGCCCAGGCCCAACGTCTCCGAGGTGATGAACATAATCGGAGAGGTCGAGGGCAAGACAGCCGTGTTGCTTGACGACATGATAGATACCGCGGGGACCATAACCCAGGCCGCTGTCGCCTTGCAAAACAATGGCGCAAAGCACGTATACGCCTGCTCGACGCATGCGGTGCTTTCGGGGCCGGCTATCGAACGGATCGATAACTCCCCTATAAAGGAACTGGTCGTGACAAATACCATCCCCATGAGGGAGAGCGCCAATTCTCCAAAGATAAAAAGGCTTTCAGTCGGCCCGCTCCTGGGCGAGGCGATAAAGAGGATACACTACGGCGAATCGGTAAGCTCACTTTTCGTCTAAACAATTTAAAATCGATTCAACGCCTAACTTTTTGAATAATACCGGAGGAAACAGATGGAACAGATAAATCTTGCTGCTCAGCAGAGGAATGAAAGGGGCAAAGGCCCCGCGGGAAGGCTCAGGGCGAATGGAATGGTGCCTGGCGTCCTGTACGGCCCAGGAGTCGAAGGGGCGATCGCGGTGACGATCGGCCTTAAGGAGCTCGATAAGGCGCTCCATACACACGCGGGCGGCAACGTCCTTGTGAACCTTGACATAGCCGGAGATAAGAAGCGCACCGTCATGTTCAAGGAGGTGCTCCGCCACCCCCTCAAGCGTACGGTAGAGCACGTAGACCTCCTTGAGGTACAGATGGACCACAAGGTCGTGGTCGAGGTCCCGGTCCACCTTGTGGGCAAGGCGGCAGGTCTGGCTTTCGGCGGCATAGTCCAGCACGAGACCAGGAAGGTCAGGCTGGAGTGCCTGCCAGGGAATATCCCGGACAGTATCGATGTTGATATCACCCCGCTTGGAGTAGGCCATTCCTTCCATGTCAAGGATATCAGCCTCAAGGAAGGGCTTGTGGCGCTCGACGAACCGGAGCTTACGGTCGTCTCTATAGTGGCCCCGACAGCCGAGGTCGCGCCAAAGACGGCTGAAGAGGTCGAGGCTGAGCTCGCGAAGAGCTTCGAGGAGAAGGAAGGGGCCAAGAAGGAGAAGGAGTAATACTCCTTCTTAAGCTTCCATGCCGCCACGGGGGGTCGCCTGTTGCTGCTCATAGTTGGGCTGGGAAACCCCGGAACCGAGTACGCCAGGACCAGGCACAACGCCGGCTTTATGCTCATCGACCGCCTGAGCGAGGCCTACTCTATCAGGATGTCAAGGCATGGCAAGGGGGCTTGGGGCGCTGGAAGGATAGCTGGCGCGGAAGTCACCCTGCTAAAGCCCCTTACATACATGAACCTCAGCGGTCAGGCTGTCTCGGAACTCCTTGGGGAATATCCTGAGCTTTCGGGTTCTCTTCTTCTGGTTTATGACGACTGCGACCTCCCGCTCGGCAAGGTAAGGATCAGGAAGAGCGGGGGTAGCGGCGGCCACAGGGGCCTTTCGTCTATCATAAATACGCTCGGCACAAAAGATATCCCCAGGGTACGGCTGGGCATAGGACGGCCAGAGGACGGGGACGTAGTCGAATATGTCCTGAGCCAGTTTGCTCCTGATGATCTGCCTCAGCTGGAAGAGATGCTTGGCCGCGCCAGGGAAGCTGTTGAGTCAATAATAGCCAACGGCATAGAGCAGGCGATGAACAGCTTCAACTCCTGATCCTTCATTCGTCCCGTTTTTTTTGCACCCCGCAGCCCCGAGAAGGCCAAATACCTTTAAGAGGGTGGCCATAAAATGCCTAAGATAGTCCTTTACGCGCCTCTTCTTGGCGCAGCCGGTCTTGTAATCACACTCTTTATCTATCTGTACGTAAAGAACCTTCCTGTCGGGAGCGGGAAGATGAGGGAGATCTCCGACCTCATACATTCCGGCGCGATGGCCTATCTCAAGAGGCAGTACACGATACTGGTTCTGTTCCTCCTTATAGTCGCTGCTGCCCTCGCCTTCTACCTTGGCATACCGACCTCGATAGCGTACCTTTGCGGAGGGGCTTCCTCCATGCTCGCGGGTTTTTTCGGCATGAAGGGCGCTACAAAGGCGAATGTAAGGACCGCGGAAGCGGCCAACAGGTACAAGCCGGACAGCTCGAAAGCCCTGACAGCGGCTTTTTTCGGCGGCTCGGTAATGGGCCTTTCGGTAGCGAGCCTCGGCCTTATCGGCCTGGGTATCTTTTTTATATTCTACGGGAGGCCTGGCGAGGCCCAGGTGATAAACGGCTTCGCTATGGGGGCCTCTTCGATAGCCCTTTTCGCCAGGGTCGGGGGCGGCATCTATACCAAGACAGCTGATGTCGGGGCAGACCTCGTCGGAAAGGTCGAGGCCGGCATACCTGAGGACGACCCGAGGAACCCGGGTGTCATAGCCGACAATGTCGGCGACAACGTCGGCGACGTCGCTGGCCTGGGCGCGGATATTTTCGAGTCTTACGTCGGGGCGGTTGTGGCCTCGATAGCCATCGGCGCGACTATCTCAGCCGATAAGCTCGAGGGGCTTGCCTCAAGGGAAGTCCTCATGTCATATCCGGTCCTGCTGGTGATGGCTGGCCTTCTCGCCTCCCTCCTGGGCCTGGCCTCCATGCGGATACTCCGCAGGTTCGGCCCGGCGAGCGCGCTGAGGTATTCCTCTCTCTTGTCCGCCGCAATTTTTCTTGGTCTCGCGTTCCTTCTGACTGTGCTCGTTGAGTGCGGCATGGGCTGCTACCTGGCGGTAGCAGCGGGATGCCTCGGAGGAAGCCTTATAGGTCTCATAAGCGAATTTTATACCGGTGGAAAGCCGGTTGAGAGGATAGCGCGGTCGTCGGTCACTGGAGCAGGGACGAACATCATAACCGGCATAGCCGTCGGGCTTGAAAGCTGCGCTCTACCTCTTATCGCCATATGCATCGCCATCTATATAGCTAATTACGCGGCAGGTATCTACGGCATAGGGATAGCCGCGGTAGGCATGCTCGCCACAACCGGGATCATAATGAGCGTGGACGCGTACGGCCCTGTAGCAGATAACGCCGGGGGCATATCCGAGATGAGCGGCCTTGGCGAGGATGTCCGCAAGATCACCGACAGCCTCGATGCCCTCGGCAATACAACCGCGGCGATAGGCAAGGGCTTTGCCATAGGCTCCGCAGCCTTAACCGCTATCGCGCTTTTCGCGGCCTTCGGAGAGTCTGTAGGGGCGGCCACCGGCAAAACGCTGGAGATGTCTCTTTCGGACCCTAAGGTCATGATCGGGATGCTTATAGGCGGGATGATACCCTTTTTCATAGGGTCGCTTACGATGACGAGCGTCGGCAAGGCGGCTATGAAGATGGTGGAGGAGATAAGGAGGCAGTTCAGGGAGATCCCTGGGCTCCTTGAGGGCAGGGAAGGGGCGAGGCCCGATGTAAATAGATGTATCGATATAAGCACCAGGGCGGCGCTCAAGGAGATGGTGCTGCCAGGCGTGCTCGCCGTCGCCGCCCCTGTATTCGTCGGTTTTGTCTTTGGCGCCAAAGCCCTCGGAGGGATGCTCGCCGGGGCGACGGTAACTGGGATACTGCTTGCGATTTTCATGGCAAATGCCGGCGGCGCATGGGATAATGCTAAAAAATATATTGAAAAAGGAGAGTTCGGGGGCAAAGGTTCTGAGGCCCATAAGGCGGCCGTGGTAGGCGATACCGTAGGCGACCCGTTCAAGGACACGTCAGGCCCTGCCATGAACATACTCATAAAGCTCATCAGCATAATCTCGCTCACTATCGCTCCGCTTCTGGCTCAATAGTTTTAACAGGTAAAACTAACAGGGCACTTGTGCCCTGTTTTTATTTTAAGGACAATAATATCAAGGAGAGCTGCTTCAGATGGGATTCAATTGCGGAATAGTAGGCCTGCCTAACGTGGGCAAATCGACGATATTCAACGCCATGACAGCGGCAGGGGCGGAGGCTTCAAATTATCCGTTCTGCACTATAGACCCGAATATCGGCATGGTGCCGTTGCGCGACGAGCGCATCTTCAGGATAGCGGAGCTGGTAAAGCCTGAAAGGGTCCTGCCCACGGCGGTCGAGTTCGTAGATATAGCCGGAATAGTGAAGGGCGCGAGCAAGGGCGAAGGACTTGGGAACCAGTTCCTCGGCAACATCAGAAGCGTTGACATGATAGCCCACGTCGTAAGGTGCTTTGAGGACGAGCAGGTGGTCCACGTCGACGGAAGGGTCGACCCGAAGGGCGATATCGAGGTCATAAACACCGAGCTCATACTATCGGACCTTGAGTCGCTCGATAGAAGGCTTGAGAGGGCCGCCAAGATGGTCAAGTCGGGAGATAAGACCGTTGCCGAAGCGATGCCTGTCTACCTTGAGCTCAAGAAGGCCTTTGATGAGGGGCGTATGGCAAGGAGCGTTCTTGACCACGATACAGCGCTTCTTGTAAAGGACCTCAACCTCCTTACGGCGAAGCCGGTCATATACGTGGCCAATGTGGGCGAGGACGACCTCGCTGGAGAGTCTCAGGCGGCTAAGGCCGTCAAGGAGTACGCTCTTTCCGAGGGAGCGGGGTTCGTAATAATCTGCGGCAAGATAGAGTCCGAGATAGCCGAGCTCTCTGAAGAGGAAAGGGCCGAATTCCTCTCCGGCCTCGGGCTTAAGGAGTCCGGGCTTGACAGGCTCGCTGGCGCGGCCTACAGAGTGCTGGGGCTTATCACATATTTTACCGCTGGCAAAAAGGAGGTCAGGGCCTGGACGCTCGAGGCAGGGGCAAAGGCCCCGGCGGCCGCTGGAGTCATACACAGTGACTTCGAGCGGGGGTTCATAAGGGCTGAGGTCATGGCTTACGATGACTTCCTCAAATACGGCTCTGAGGCCGCGTGCAGGGAAAAGGGCGTATTGAGGCTGGAAGGGAAAGACTATGTCGTAAAGGACGCCGACATTATGCACTTCAGGTTCAACGTGTAGCGGTCTTGCGATTTTGGAGGAGATATTGAAACCCCCCGTCTTGTCGCGGGGGTTTTTTATTCTGGACTAAAGTACAGTTGACAGCACGTTTGGCCCTGCCGTCATTGACAATTTTTTTCTTAAAAAGTATAATATTTAGCACTGATGTAAGTTCCGCCCTGATTATTGTCAGAAGTTGACTATAAAGAGAGGTCTTCGCAAAAATCAGTTGAGCTTGAAATGCGAGGGCCTTTTTTTTATGGCCTTGTAATGTGCGTATTACGCACAAATTTCGTGAGGGGGAGGGGCGAATTGTCCAGGGAGAAGGTAGATCCGGAGATTTTCTACGAAGGTTTCAGGCATTCTGGGCTGGAGATAAGGGATTTGCTCTGGCCGCTGGTTTCCTTGAGCCCTCGCGAGCGGGCGGTGTTCACGGAATACCACTATTGGAAGACGCACATGAAGGTCATAGCTCAAAGCCACAGGATCTCACTCGGGAGGACGTATGAAATACTCTACAGGGCAGAGGAAAAGATCTCAGTTGCAAGGGCACAGGAAGAGGAGAAGGACGATTGAAGTCCGCGAGAAAGCGACAAAGGAGCATGAGGTCAGCTGGGTGGATTACAAGATCATGAAGCAATATAAGCCGCTTGGAGAGATACTGGACAGCATGCGGCTTTATGGGTACAGGGGAGGGATAGAAGAGATCATTAATAAGGCCTGGAACCCGGCTGAGGATGGTTTTCAGGACTGGACGGCCAGCGGGAAAAAAAAGACGAAATAAAATAACGCGCTCTAATATCAAAGGGCCAGGCAGAAATGCCTGGCCTTTTTTTTCGTTTTGAGAAAGGCGGGCAGAATAAAACCGGGCCATTTTCACCAGCAGTACCGAAAGTTAGGGGAATGCGGGTAGAAACCGGACACCATATGTAAAAGCGAGCGTCATGGAGGGCAGTATGGAAAACAATAACGCCTTGAGCGCACCCGGTAAAAAGACTTTCGGTTATTACAGGCCTTCCAGGCCAAGGGTCCTCCTGAGAGAGCCTGAGGTCTGCATGGAATGCAATAAGGTCTACCTGGCACTGTACTCGCTAAGGTGCTGCGGGGACCACGAAGGCCTTGAAAAGATATGAAAACTACAAGAGGTTTTGATGGCGATAGATTGGCAGGCCGTAAGGAAAGGCTTTGAGGCGGGTGTCGCGGAAGATGAGCTTGCGAAAGGTTTCGGCTGCAATGCCGGGACGGTCCGGAGAAGGGCAAAGAAGGAGCGGTGGAAAACAGGCGAACGGAGAAAAGCAGGGAAGAAAACGGCTGCCCTCGGCGCGGCAGCCGACCACAGGTCCCTTCTTAACGGCGTAAAGAGGCGGCTTGTGAAAGGGCTTGAGAACGAAGACGTGAAAAAGGGGCTTGAGGAGCTGAAGGTCGCCAAGACAGCGCTGGAAGTCCTTTCTGATTACATGAAAGAGGAGAAGCTGGCGTTGGGACTTGTCGAGAAGGTAAGCGAAGAACAGGAGCGTAAAGATGCCGAGGCCCTTGCCGTCAAGATGGCTCAAGCTACGGCCCCATCAGGAACAGATGAGGCTCTGGAACGAGGGGAAGAGGTTCGCGGTTGTACCGGCGGGAAGAAGGAGCGGCAAGACCGAGATAGCCAAACGTAAGCTCGTCGTAAGCCTTTGTGAAAAGAAGGATTGGCAGGACCCGAGGTACTTTGCTGCGGCCCCCACGAGGGAGCAGGCAAAGAGGATATTCTGGAATGACTTGAAAGAGCTTACGCCGAGGGAGTGGATATCAAAGATATACGAAAGCGAGCTCTGCGTGAAGACCCGTTTCGGTAGCGAGCTATGGGTCATAGGGCTTGATAAGCCGGAAAGGATAGAAGGGGTGCCCTGGGACGGCGGGGTGCTTGACGAGTACGCCAACATGAAGGAGCCGGCGTGGACAGAGAACGTAAGGCCGGCCCTTTCCGATAGGCGCGGCTGGTGCTGGTTCATAGGCGTGCCTGAAGGACTCAATCACTACAAGGCCCTGGCAGATTACGCCATGAGCGCTGTAGACCCGGACTGGGGCCTGTACGGGTGGCATTCATCCGGGATATTGCCGTCAGATGAGATCGAGGCCGCAAAAAGGGTGCTCGACGCGAAGACCTTCAGGCAGGAATATGAGGCGAGCTTCGAGGGCTCTTCAGGCAGCGCGTATTACGCATACGACCCGGCAAGGCACGAGGACCCGTCGATCGCGCTGAGGATGGACTTGAAGATCGCCCTTTGCTGCGATTTCAACGTGGACACGTGCGTGTGGGAGGTCGTCCAGACAGACGGGAGGTCTGTCTGGACCGTAGACGAGATCGCGCTCAGGAATACCAACACGGCAGAGATGGGGAAGGCCTTTCTTCAAAAATACGGCGGCCATAAGGCCGGGATAGTGCTCTACGGGGATGCCGCCGGAATGGCAAGGTCTACAGCCGGGAAGAGCGATTACGCAATCCTTTATGACCTTGGGCTTAAGGCCCAGAGGGTACGAAAGTCAAACCCGGCTGTGCGGGACAGGGTCAATGGTGTAAACGCCATGCTCGAGAACACGCGCGGGGAGGCACGGCTCTTTCACCATCCAAGGTGCGCTTACCTTAGAAAGGACCTTGAGACCGTCGAGTGGAGAAGCGGCGGCTCCGAGATAGACAAGTCGAACCCCGAGCGCACTCACGCGTCGGATGCGCTCGGGTACTTCATCGAGTGTGAGTTCCCTTTAAGGATCGACAGGCCGGACCCCGGTGTAAGGTTCTACAAATAAAATTCGGAGAGCGTGCATGACAAGAGAGGACCTTGAACGGACGCACCATCTGTACTCGACTTTCGTTGACGAATGGATCTTCTACGTCAGGTCCTACTTCGGGGGCAGGATGTACAGGGACGGCGATTACCTGCTTCAGCACCCGTTCGAAAGCTCTTCCAATTACGCCAGAAGGAAGGAGACGAGCTATTACTACAACTACTGCGGCCCGGTGATCGATATCTTCGTGTCGCACCTGTTCAGGAAGGACGCGTTCAGGGATTACGGCGCGCTTTCCGGGGACAGCCTTTTTAACCTGTTCCTCAAGGACGCCGACCTGGAGGGGAATACATTCAGGCACTTCATGCGGGAGGCGCAGAGGTTCGCGAGTGTCTATGGCAGGGTCTCTATTATCGTCGACAAGCCCCAGGCGCTGGCGGTCACGAGGGCGGAGGCTGAGGATTTCGGCATAAGGCCCTACCTCGCGCTCGTTACGCCCGAGAACCTGCTCGACTGGTCGTACGTAAGGCTGCCCTACTCGGGCAAGTTCGTCCTCGATATGGTCAAGATAAAAGAGGCGCCAGGGACGTACAGGATATGGAACAGGGACGGCTGGGAGCTGTGGCAATGCGTCGAAGGCACGGGCGAGGTGAGGCTCGCTGACGCCGGATGGCACGGGCTAGGAGAGGTGCCCATGGTGAACCTCTACAACAAGCTTTCAGGCACAAGGATGATCGGCACATCGGATATACAGGACATAGCCGACATCAACAGGAACATATACTACCTATGCAGCGACGCGAGGGAGATAATAGAAAATACGGCCTTCCCAATGCTTGCGGTCCCGTACTCACGAAACGAATCGGGCGAAAAGGAGCTGGGGCCGAGAAACATTCTGCAGTTCGATCCGGCCGAGCCAAACTCCAGGCCATATTGGCTGGAGGCCCCGCACTCGTCGCTCTCCGAGATAAGGGAGTGGGTGAGGCATGATATCGAGGAGATATACAGGATAGCCAAGCTCGGAGGGGTCAGGTCCGTCGAGGATTACGGTGGCGCAAGGTCCGGGGCAGCCATAGAGCTCGAGTACCAGCAGCTCTATTCGACCCTTAGCGAAAAGGCGGACAATATCGAGCAGGCAGAGGCAAAGGTCCTGGAGCTTTGGGCGAAGTGGGAGGGACGGAGCTTCGATGGGTGTATCGACTACCCTGATGATTTCTCGGTAAGGGACGTCGACAAGGAGCTTCAGAACGCGTTCAAGGCGCAGGGCGCGGCTGTCGGTTCATCGACTTTCAGAAAAGAGATCCAGAAAAGGATAGTACGTTCGGTACTGCCAAAGGCTGGAGATGAAGTGATGGATAAGATCTGCGTTGAGATCGAGGCTTCGGCGTAAAAATAGGAAGGTGCGCATCTTTTATACCCCGGAAGAGGCGCGGCGTATTCAGGGGGATACGGGAAAGGAGAGATAACATGGTTGACGAACTTAAAACGGCTGAAGGCGACGGCAGGACCGGAGAGGACGCCCGCAAGGTGACGTTTTTCCCAGAGCAGCAGGCAAGGGTGCAGGAGCTTATCGACGAGGCCTACAGAAAGGCATACTCCAAGGCGCAGAAGGCCAGGGGTGGGGCCGAAGAGGTAGAGAAGCTCAAGGGCGAGGTCGAAAGGCTCAAGGAGGAAAGGAAGACCTCTTCTTTGCTCAAGACCATATCAAGGCACAGCGTTGTCGATGTCGAAGAGGTGGCGGAGCTCGTGAAGGGCAGGGTGAGGCTGGAAGAGGACGGAAGCCTCAGGGTGCTCGGCGAATCAGGCGCCGTCAAGATCAACACCTCCGGCCAGCCCGCCACAATAGACGAGTTCATCGCTGACTGGCTGAGCGAGCGTCCCCATCACCTGAGGGCGGCAGGGGGCATCGGGGCAGGTTCTCAGGGCGCACGCTTCGGCGGGAGCGGCGTAAAGCAGAACCTGACGGATCCGGCATCGTGGCGCACCATGCCGAGGGAAGACCTCGACAGGCTACTCAATGAAGGCGTAAGCGTACAGGGCTCCGCGGGCCAGACCTACAGGTTCAGGGATGTGAAAAACCCGTTCCTTGAGGCCCGCCGGAGAAAGTTCAACTCCGCGGCGGTCTGATAAAGAGCGGAGCCAAGGAAAAAAAGGAGAACCGGAATGGCAAATGAAGTGACTACCGCTGCGGGTTCCGCAGGAGAGCTCATAGCGGCTGAAATAGTATCAAGGCTTGTAATCGACGCGGCGTACGCTGAAGCGGTCATGCCGGCACTTGTAAGGGTCGCGGATATATCCGGGTCGTCGACATTGAGCGTGGACTTCCCGAAGTGGCCTCTCCTTACGGCCTCTGACCTTACAGAAGCGACCGACATGAGCAATACTGCCGTGAATACCACCTCGATGCTCGTTACCGCCGATGAGGCCGGCATAATGATAACCGTTACGGACATGCTCCTGAACGGTGCTGGCCTGGGCGGGCTTGAGCCATTTGCCGAGGAGCTTGGAAAGGCGTTGGCAAGCAAGATAGACGCCGACCTCTTGTTGAGCGCGTCCAGCTTCACTAATAGCGTCGGCACCTCTGGCGCGGAGATGACGGAGGCGGATTTCCTTTCGGCTATCTACGCCCTCGAACTGGGGAACGCCAAGGGCCCGTTCGTGGCGGTGCTCCATCCGTACCAGGTGAGCAACTTAAGGGGAGCTATCGCTTCGTCCACCGGCGCAGTATGGGGAGGGGCGTCCGCGCCAGCCGCCCAGGTAGGCTCGCTCGGCTCGCTCTACGGCGTGGACATCGTGCAGTCCACCAACTGCCCGTCGGTCAACGCTAACGCCGACAGGCAGGGCGTGATGATGCCGCTTGGAAATCAGTCAGGTCTGGCCTATGTCCTGAAGACCGGGGCCAAGACCGAGTTCCAGAGGGACGCGTCTTTGCGCGCCACAGAGATCATAGTGACAGCCCTTTACGGCCACAGCTGCGTGAACACGGCCGCAAACGGCGGCGTGAAGATAATAACCAACCACGAGTAGACAGCAGGGGAGGGGCCGCAAGGCCCCTCCGATTTTAAATGGACATGACTTTTAAAGCGTACATGAAAAAAGGGTATATCCCGCTCGCGCTCAACAGGTATGCCGCAATCGCGTGGCAGGGCGAGTACCTCGGCGACTTCTGGATGTGGAACGGGCAGTATAACGCTGGAGCGGGGAGTACGCCGCAGACCGTTAAGGTAACAGCCCTCAAAGAGGCGGCGCTAAGGTACTGGAGGGATAAGTGGGTGCCTCTCAAGTGGGATGAGGATCTCCTTAAGCGGATGGAGGACGCGCTGAGGGCCCATAAAGGGCTAAAGGCCGAGGGCGTGGCATTCCCTGCCGGACGTTTTCTTCCGGAGCCTGGGGCAGTGCCGATTGCAAAAGATGAGGATGAAAGCGCCTATGAAAGAGAGAAAGGCTGTCGAGAGGCTCATTGAACGGATGTACAGGGACAGGCTCAAAAGGACTGGTAAGCTCCCTGGTCAGGCAGAGGTGCGCGAAATGGAGAAGAACGCTCACGACACGGCCCGGAAGGCAGATAACAAGATGGGCAGTAGATAGCAGGCGGCAATTCAGCGATAACCGCATTCGAATTTTTAAAACGGAGAAGAGATGAAGCAGCAGTTCATCGTAAATACGGCCGACAGTTTTCAGACTTATATATACGAGAACAATAGAAGGATCGTCCCCGACTCGGCATCTGTTGTCATATACAGTCCTGGCGGAGAATCGCTCGTCGAGAACGCGCAGATGGGGATAGGCCTGGACGGCCTGCTGAGCTATTGGCTCTCCCAGTCTGAAAATTCAACAGCCGGGCTCAATTACAAGGCCGCTATCGAGTATGTATATGAGTCCAGGACGCATTACGCCACTATCTTCTATGATGTGGTCAGGTCGAGGCTCGCGAAGGTCATCACCGACGAAGACCTTTCAGCCGAGTTGCCGCAGCTCAAGGAGAGCGGATGGAGCGTGAGGGGGACGGCAGAGGGCGGGACGGAGAGCGCCATAATCGACACCGGGCTTAAAAGGTATGGCGACGATTATTTCACCGGCGGGCTCGCCTGCCTCCCGGAGAAGGATGAGACCAGGGAGATAATCCTTTTTACAGCCGGGACCGGGACGATAACGGTCGAGCCGTTCTCATCTGCGGTAGCCGCCGGACAGAGCTATATCCTTACCAGGTCTTTTGCGAGGGAGATACAGAGGGCCTTCGAAAAGATCGAGGCAAGGCTCCTGAGGTCGGGCAAGAGGCCGCATCTGATCCTTGATCCTTACGATCTCCGCGAGGCGCATATCTTCCTTTCCGTCGCTGAAGCGTGCAAGGGGCTTGCCGCGCAAAGCAAGGGCCTGTGGTGGGAGCTCTGGAAAGAATACGAGAGGAAGGCCGATGAGGCGCTTTCAGGGATGACCCTCAAGTATGATTCGAGCGAGGACGGGGCATTTTCCGGCGAAGAGCGCGCTACCAGGCTCATGGGCCTTAAGGCGGGCAGGGGATGACAAATTACGAAGTGATAGCCGCGATCACGGATAATATCGAGAGTGCGCTCAAGAGGCAGGGGCTTAACTTTTCAAGAAAGACGTTCGAGAGCCCTGAGAGCATACCAGCGGGAGCGCTCCCACTTGGGCAGATATTCTATCTGGGAGAAGAATTCGGGGGGAGCCTTGGAGAGAAGCCAAAGTATTGTGACGCGGCTTTTCTCATAAGGATAATATTGGCCGCCAGAGAACCGTCGGCTCTCATACGGGAGCAGCAGAGGACCACTCATTCAATACGGGGCGCGCTCACTGTGGACTTTCTCAACAGCGGCGCGCTCTCGACGATCAAAAGCGTAAGCAGGGTGAATATAGAAAAGACCGATGTCGTGAACAGGGCCGGGATGTCGGACCTGAATATGAAAGCGGCTGTAAGGTACAGGGAGCCCTGATCCCGGGAGGAGAAGATATGGCCAGAAACACTATATACGCGGCGCTTGGCGAGGAGGCCGAAAGAGGTACCAAGGAGTCCCAGGTTGTGGGATTCGTGCCCCTTTTAAGCCCCGGCATACCCAAGACGGAGTTCGATGACAGGAGGCGAAAGGAGTTCAGAGGCGAGGAGGCCTCTCTGGGAGAGATCTCCGTAACGCGTTTTTCGCGTAAATGGAGCGCGGCCCTCGAGGTCCCGTTCTTCACCGAGACAGCACCGTCAAAGGGGCTTATGGGGACGCTCTTGAAGCACTTCTTCGGTAGCTGCTCGTCGGGGCAGAACGGCGCTACAGGACAGTACCATCATATGATGCGCCCGGCGGCTGACCCGTTCTCGGATGAATGTCTGGGGCAGAAGGGGATAACGCTCAACCTCAATATAAACGAGGGCGCAAGCGTCAGGAACTGGCCGTACGTGGGCGGCAGGGTCAAAAGCCTAAGCTTCGCGCAGGAGGCGGGACATCCGCTTAAGCTCACGGCGGAGCTTGTGGGACAGAGGCGGGAGGAGGACACGGCTGAACTGGGCAGCCCCGTATTCGCTGAGGAGAACCTGAGGTGCGATTACAATAACCTCGCCATATATACGGGCCCCATCTTAAGGACAGGGACGGCGCCGGATTTTACCGGGTTCTCGCCAACCGGGGCAACACCCTTGCGCCCCGATAAGGTAACGATAAAGATGGAAAACGGCTTTGAGGACGCGCTCAGGCTCTCAGGCCTGGATTACCCGGACAAGACGCGCATGGGGCAGTTCATGGTAACGGCTGAGATCTCTATCGACTGGGAAGACCCGGCCAACGGCTTCTCATCGGCAAGCGAGTTCAGGAGCTGGATGGCCGGCGCATCCACAACAAACCTCCTCTTCCATTGGGATACCGGGACACAGGCTGGAACTGGCGATAACCACGGCCTTTATATAGACCTTCCGAAGCTCCTGAGGACCGGAGGGGAGCCTCAATATTCGCTCGATAAGGACCCGATGGTAACCCTCAGGTACGAGGGGCTTTATGACCCTGATACGACGAAGTACATGGCTGGCGTCATGCTCAGAAACACAGCCCAGGCTGTATAAAGAAAAGGAGCTTACATGGCTATAATCAGCTTCGACAGGGAAAGCGTGATCGATTACATACCGGAGTACGGCGGCAACAGGGAGAGCCTGGACCCCTGCATAGTAAGCCTCAAGTTTGTGCCGTATTCCAGGGTGCAGGAGTACTCAAGGCTTCTTGTCGCCAGGACAAGGGGGCTGGCTGACCAGGCCAGGGCAGCTGAACTCGCGCACCAGGTCCAGAGAAAGCAGTTCGTTGAAAACGTCGAAGGCATACAGGGCTACTTTGTAGCCGAGATGAGGGTCACAGACCCGGGTGAGTTCTATGATACCGCCGATACAGACCTGGTGATAGAGGTCATAAGGGCGATGGAATCGAACTCGAAGCTGACCGAGGGACAGAGAAAAAACTGATCGCGGGCTTCCGCTGGGCTTACAAAGCAGCCAGCGGGAGCCCCTTCGAATGCGGCTGTTGCGGTGAAAGCGACAGGGAGGCCAGGAACTGCGGTAACTTCAAAGGGCTGTCCGGTGAAGCGCTCTCTGTCGTGGAATATACCCCGGAGATAACAGGGGAGCTTAAGAGGAAAGGTTGCAGCAAGGTCATGAGCCTCGGTGATTTGAGGCTCTATGAGTGCCCTTCAAGCTACTTCGACGAGGAGACGCTTAAAATCGTGAGCCTCGTATTCCTGCTCGAAGGGACGGGGCGGCTGTACCACGCCGGGCAATGGGCTGACCAGCCATGCTGGCTGGTCGAGGCTGTGCAGATCTTCAATTCTGAAAGGGCGAGGCTCGCTGGAGAGAGAGATGGCTAAGAAGGCGATGGATGTAGTGATAAGGGCAAAGGACGAGTTCTCCGGCCCCCTGGACGGTTTCGGGAAGAAGTTTTCATCAGCCTTTGAGGAAGCAGGCAAGAGCCTTGAAAGGCTCAACTCATCGAAGGGCATTGAGGGCTTTTCGTCTACGGCCGAAAGGTATGTCTCTGGCGTAAGCAGGGCCTTTGCCGGACTCAGGAAGGTAATTGAGGAGGTCCCGGAGTTAAAGCCCTTCGATGAAAAGGAACCGGACGAGGAGGCCCGCCTTCAGAGGCTCAAAACCGGCAACAGGCTCTTTATAGACGAGAAGACAAGGTTCGCGGTTGAGGAAAGGGCGCTTGCCGAAGGTCGCCTCAGGGAGACAGAGGAGATGGAGAGGGTCTCGTGGGCTGCGCGGCTTCAGTACGCCGAAGCCGCCTCGGCCATGATGTCGAATACCTTCCAGAACCTCTTCATAGCGACAGGCAGCAAGCACAGGGCCATGTTTGAGGCGATGAAGGCCTTTGCCGTGGCGGAGACGGTCGTACAGACATACAGGGCCGCGCAGGGCGCTTACGCAGCCCTGGCCCCTATACCTGTGGTCGGCCCGGCTCTCGGCGCTGCCGCGGCTGCCGCGGCCATAGCGGCGGGGCTTGCGCGCGTAGAGCAGATAAGGAGTACCGAGCCCAGGGGCGCGACAGCCTCAATAAGCGCCGGCGGCAGGGCCAACCCGCAGTACTCCGGAGGCTCTCCAAGCGCGTATCCGGTCCCGACGAGGCTCGATGAAGGAGGGCCTGCACAGTTCATAACGGTACAGATATATAACCCCCTCTCAGAGCAGAACTGGCAGAAGATAGTAGAGGACAATATTATCCCCGCGATAAAGGATGCAGGCGACAGGAATATCTCGCTCAGCATCAGGAAGATGGAAAGCTAAAGGAGTTCGGATGGCGCCCTGGGCTAAGATAAAGTTCTTTTGGAAGACGATGCTGGGCTCTGAGGGCTCTTCTCTCACCGCGAGTTCGGCCCTTTCAGGCTTCGACGTCGGGAATATCCATAACATGATGGAGACCGGCATGTGGATGGCCTCGGAAGCTGCCGGGCCGCACTACATTATCTATGACGCGGGCGTTGGGGGCGGGGAGGGCGCGGATTACCTGGCGGTGTCAGGGCACAACCTCTTCTCCTCAGGGGCCATGGTCTCGCTACAATATTCAAGTGACGGGCAGGCCTATACTGACGCGTTAACACCCTTTACCCCGTCTTCGGACAGGTCGTTCGTAAGGGAGTTCTTAAACCCGGGCCCGTTCAGGTACTGGAGGCTCGTCATAGAGAACTCTTCGGTCCAGCCCTGTCTCGGTATCTGCATATGGGGCCTTTCCTCAGAGCTCGATTACGCGACCTCCTCATTCGATCCCCATGAGCAGGAGATAAAGGCGGCAGTGAACCTGAGCCAGGGCGGGTACCTTGCAGGGGCGCACGCCAGCTACACCGAACGCTCGATCTCTCTTAAATTTGAAGACGCTGACCCGTCACTTTATGAGCGAGTGAGCGAATGGTGGGAGAGTAGCGGCATGAAGAACATCTTCGTCATGTGGGAACCGGCAGGACATCCCGAGGAGGTCTTTCTCATGAGGCCGGAGCCGAGGTTCTCTAACCCCTTGAAGTACGGCGGGGCTCGCAGAGACATATCTATCGATCTCACAGGCAGAAAAGAATAACGGCTGCAGGAAGGCGGGAGATGGCGATACGTTTAAGCAACAGGTTTGTAAGCGAGCTTGAAAACGGGGTGAACGTCCCGAATGTCGTTATCGAGCTTAAGCTTGACGGAGGGACGGTACGCTTCGGATATCACGGCAGGAACGTGCTCCCCGTCGTCCGATTCCTGGCAGACGGGAGCCATGGTGCGGATGGCGCCGTTTTCGCGGCTGGAAGTGATGAGCTGCCTGGCGTGGTCCCTGCGCTTAAATCGGTCTCTTCTCTCCAGAACAAGCTCGACCCGAAGTCAGGCTTCTCCACGAGAGGGCAGCTTTCCATTGTCATATCAGGCAGGGAAAACTTCAGAAAACTCGTCTCGGGCGAGCACCTTAAGAACAGGCGGGCTGTAAGGCGGGACGGCTTCCTCTCGCCTGGGTTCGCGTGGCCTGACTACGCCGCGACCTTCACGGGAAAGATACTCGACTGGTCGAGAAAAGGCGATGACCTGACCGTAGTCATCGCGGACGATCTCAAGGACGCTTCCGCGAAGATCCCTGAAGAGAACGCTTCCAAGACGCAGTATATAGACTACAGGGGCATGAACCCCGTTGACATAATGGTGGATATCCTTCTTGACAGGCTCGGTATCCCGCCTGCCGTCGTCGATCTTGAAAGTTTTTGTCTGGAAAGGGATACGTGGCTCGCCGGCTGCCGGTTTGAAAGAGTATTGACCGAGCCTGAAGAGGCCAACCAGTATCTTAACGAGCTGCAGGTTGAGACCAATTCCTTTATCGTCCATGACGGCGAGAAGATCTCTTTCAAGGTCTTTGCCCCGCCAGCGCCATGGGAAGACGTTGAGGAGTGGACGGACAAGACCATCCTTGGTAATTCCTTCAGCCTGAAGAGCGGATGCAGGGATAACTTTTATAACCGCGTTGTGGTCTATTTCGATTATGACGAGTCAGGCGGAGAAGATGAGGAGAGCTTCGAGTCGGTGATAATAGCCGTCGACCCTTCCTCCCAGGCGCCGGCCGAGTGGGATGAGGCGAGCACCAGGGTCATCAAGAGCAGGTGGATGCGCTCCACCGCCTTCACGGACACATCGAATATAACCGGGGTCAAGGTGTACCACGTCTCAAGGGCAAACGGGGCCGGGGAAGGCACGCTCTCCTTTGAGATATCTTCCATGTCATTGACATGGACCGCGCCAGGGGGGCTTGCCGGAGAGCCTGTGAAGCTATCGAAGGAGGGCAGGTACCAGGTCTTTGATGCGGACAGGAACAAGTACGTAAGGGTGATCGTCACTTCGCAGGAGCTTCCAGCTGGTGATTCCGCGGATACGGTCTTGATCTCGCGAAAAGAAGGGGAGGGGCAGGCGACGGCGATAGCGTCCAAGTTGCTCAACAGGTACCGGGACCCGGTTGCTACAGCGAGCCTCGATATCGATATCAACAATATGGCATTCCAGGGCCTGTTCATAAAACCCGCCGACCTTAAGGACTTGACTACTGAAGAGGCCTGTACCCTGGGCTATGACGGCTGGGAGAAGAACAGGCTCATGCTCACGAGCGTAAGGCCGGATTTTTCTACCCATAAGGTCTCAGTCGAGGCGATAGAGACAAGGATGCTGAGGAGGTATGGATTTGTCGCTCCACCGGGGTTGCCGGATCATCCTTCCGCAACCGCACGGCAGAGGGCCTATGGTTTTGTGGGTGGCGTTGGCAATTCTACAGGGGAAGAGGACGGATATTATATCTGGTAAGGAGAGGACATGGCAGAGCCGACATACCAATGGAACGATATCGCCGCGTCTCAGACCGACGCGGACAGCCCCATAGACACTACCCTGATGGAGGGCATAAGGCAGAACCTTACGCACATGAAGGAATGGCTGGGAGAAAGCTTCTCGCCTGCAAAGGACCACGACCACGACGGCATAAACAGCAAAAGCGTCCTCCTGGCCGACTCGGTCGTGACGGTGGCCAAGCTCAAGATGGCGCGTGGCAGTTTTTCAGCCTCTACAGGCGGTGATTTCTATATCTCCATAAGCAGGTACTCACATATGCCCGGCCTCTATAAGCCCACTGGTAATTACGCGATCCAGCTCTTCTGCGATACGCATCCGTCTTATACCGGAGGCGCTTCAGATCTCTATGAGGTGACCGCCAGGGCTCAGGCCGGCAGCAACGAGATTTTTTATGTCTACTGGGACTATCACACGAATTAAAGGAGGAAGTATGTACGCTGAGGTGCTCCATGACGCTACCGGGGATATAAAGGCATGTTACTGCGCGGATACCCTGCCAGCGGAGCCGGGCAGGCCTATGCTGAGGTTTGATGGCGTGCCGCAAGGGCTTGCTCACGCCAGGCTAAACTTCGATACCATCACGGCGATGGAAATAGAAGGGGCGAGCGCGCCGAAGGCTCAACTGGATGAGGCCGGCATGCCTGTCGTTGTGAGCATGGACAGGACAAAGTATATAATCGAGAACTTCCTCGTCGACCTCGACGAGGAAGCGGTCTACTACGGGATAGCCGTGAGAGGGCTTAAACGGAAAGGATAACCGATGGAGGCGCGGGAGAATAAACCGGCAGAGGAGCTGGCAGAGCTGGTGGCCCAAAAGCTCTCGGCAAGGTTCGGGGCGTGCGGGTTCACGCCCGCGGAGCAGGAGGCTGTAAAAGACCTGCTTCGGACCAAGAGGAACGCTGTAAGGGCTTTTTTATGGATATGCGGCGCGGTCATGCTATGGGTGCTCAAGGATGTATATGTTTACATCGCCGGGCACCTGACATTCAGATAAGGAGGCCGTACTTGGAGCTTTCAGAGAAGCAGCGCAGGTTCCCGCAACTGGTAGCAGAGCTTATACGCTTCGCTTACGACAGCGGTTTCGAGCTTACATTTGGAGAGGCGTACAGGACAGAGGAGCAGCAGAGAGTATACGTGCGGGAAGGCAGGAGCAAGACAATGGCCTCGCGCCACAGGGACAGGCTTGCCATTGATTTCAACCTCTTCAAAGACGGGGATTATATAACCAATGGAGAGGCTTACAGGGCCCTTGGTGAAAAGTGGGAGGCCTTGGGCGGCAACTGGGGAGGCAGGTTCGGGGTAAGGGCCTGCGACTATGACGTGAAGACCGGCTGGGACGCCAACCACTTCGAGTACTGGCCATGATCGATGAGAAGAGCGCGATCGTGGAAATAAAGTCTATTTCTCTCAACGCGAGGCATTACCTGCAGCATATGTTGAGGAATGGCCTCCAGTCGGTTCTCGCCGGTCTGGAGGAGGGCTCAAGCGAGGAGGCGGCAGAGTGCGTCAAGGAATTGTCTTGCGAGCTTGGCAGGCTCGGGCTCTGAGCGTTGGGTCGTAGTCGCTTTAAAACCCCTTGACCTTCCACTTCTGATTGACACTCCGGGTCTACGCGCCTATACTTTACCAATAAGGTTGACGCGATGCCGGGCCTGGGAAAAGCTTTCATAATAATAGGGGTAGCACTTATCATCATCGGCCTTCTTGTCGCCTATGGTCCAAGGGTCCCTTTTCTTGGGAAGCTGCCCGGCGATATCTATATAAAAAGGGACAATTTCGTCTTTTACTTTCCGCTCGCCACTTCAGTCATTGTCAGCATAATACTGACTCTCATCATATATCTATTCACAAGGCGATAGTGTTGTAAAAAAGAGAAAATCCGCTCTTTTGTGGTAATAAAACTACACCTTCGCCGAAGTCATTTTTTAAATCATTTGAAATATCAGAGGATTTTTTATGGCATGTTTATTGCTACATACAGAAGTAATGATGATGCAGCAGACTTTAAGGAACGTTATAGAGTTCTCTGGCGTAGGGCTTCACACCGGTTGCGAGGTCAGTGTAAGGATCCTTCCTTCATGCGGGGATACCGGTATAACCTTTTTCAGACGCGACCTTCCCGGCTCTTCTGCCATAAGGGCCGTCTCGTCTAATGTTACTTCCACAAGCTATGCGACCTCGTTAGGCTCAAGGGGCGCGACTGTTTCCACTATAGAGCACCTCATGGCCGCCTTCTACGGTATGGGCGTTGATAACGCCATCGTGGAACTCAACGGCCCGGAGGTCCCCATAATGGACGGCAGTGCCGCCGAGTTTGTCGGCATGGTTGAGTCCGCGGGGCTCGTAACGCTTTCTACCCCGAGGCGTTATATGGTAATAAAGAAGCCCATCAAGGTGGTCGAGGATGACAAGTACATCTTCCTCATGCCCTCTGAAGAAGCCGGTCTCTCGATAAATTACGCTATCGACTTCTCGCACCCGTTCCTTGCCAAGCAGTCCTTCTCAAGGCCTTTTTCGAAGGATGTCTTCAGGAAAGAGCTGGGCAGCGCCCGTACCTTCGGATTCTTGAAGGACGTGGAGATGCTCAGGGCCAACGGCCTTGCCAGGGGCGGTTCCCTTGAAAACGCCATAGTCATAAGCGATACCGAGATATTGAATGAAGGCGGGCTAAGGTACCCTGATGAGTTTGTAAGGCACAAGGTGCTAGACCTTATGGGAGATATTTCGCTTGTGGGCGCGCCTATAATGGGTAAGCTTATCGCCTACAGGTCAGGTCACGCTCTCAACCACAAGCTTGCGCAGGAGATATGGAGAAAGCCGGGCAGGTGGGAGTTCTCTGATCTTTCTCCGGTCGAGGACGCTGTTTTTGCGCCGAGCGCCGCGCTCCTTGAGAAGATGGCGACAATTTAGCCTGTATTGACCGATACCGTCAAAGCCCCCTTGTGGGGCTTTTTTTTTAGCCTGGCTGACGGATAGCCTCTTGAGAGTCCTGAAATTGCAAAAATATCTGATTTATGTTATTATTTTTACGGAAGTGTGGGAAGATTCTTTATAAACACAACGAAAGACCCCTCCCAAGAGGGGTCTTTGACTTACAGGACGCTTAAGAACACAGAGTTTGCTTAAGTCAAATAAGCCCCATATGCGAGGCGATTCTCGCCGTTTGATGAATGAGGCGTACCTGGAGTGTACGCCGCAGTGAGTCGCTTTGAAGCCAATGACGCAGATGGACTTATTCATGCCTCTCAGTGAAAAGCATGGCGATAGAGAAAAACGGGACGATAAAAAAGCAGGTCACCCTCGGGGACAATAACCTCGCCGTGCGCCTTTTCGGGGAGGGCGGAGAGAACCTTAAGCGCTTCGAGAAGAAGCTCGGCGTGGAGATAAACACCAGGGGCGCGCTCGTGACCATAAACGGGACCCCTGAGAAGGCCTTGCTTGCCGAAAAGCTCATACTCGGCGTCTACGACCTCCTTGAAAAAGGCTACCCCCTTTATCCTCACGACCTTGACTATGCCGTCAGGATGATGATCAACAACAGCGAGGTGAAGCTTTCTGACGTCTTCATGGACACCGTCTACATCTCGTACAGGAAAAAGGTAATAGCCCCCAAGAGCGTCGCCCAGAAAAGGTACATAGACGCCATACGCGGGCACGACATCGTTTTTGGTATCGGGCCGGCCGGCACCGGAAAGACATACCTTGCCATGGCGATGGCCGTAGCGGCCCTTATGAGCAAGGAGGTCGACAGGATAATACTTACCAGGCCAGCGGTCGAGGCGGGAGAGAAGCTCGGCTTTCTCCCCGGTGACCTCGCGGCAAAGGTAGACCCGTACCTGAGGCCGCTCTATGACGCGCTCCACGACATGATAGATTTCGACAGGGCGCAAAAGTTCCTGGAGAGGGGCGCTATCGAAGTCGCCCCTCTCGCCTTCATGAGGGGCAGGACCTTGAACGACTCGTTCATCATCCTTGACGAAGCGCAGAATACTACGATAGAGCAGATGAAGATGTTCCTCACCAGGCTCGGCTTCGGCTCAAAGGCCGTCATAACGGGGGATATCACGCAGATAGACCTGCCGCTTGCGAAGCCATCCGGACTTGTCGAGGCCCAGAAGATACTCGAGGACGTGGAGGGCATCGACTTCATAATGTTCTCTGAGACCGATGTGGTCCGGCACCCGCTCGTGCAGAAGGTAGTAAAGGCCTTCGATCGGATAGAGCAGAAAAGAAAGTCCGCGGTAGAGGAGCCCTGATGTCTTCACAGGAGCAGGCCATTCCAAGGAAAAAGGATCCGTTCGGAGACTCAGCGAGAAAGTTGGGGCTGCTGCTTCTCATGGGCCTGCTAGCGACCGTCCTCTATTTCCCTAACCTCACGTTCAGGGGATACGAGTACAGCCCCGGCGAGGTAGCCAGGACCGACGTGAAATCCCCGGTGGAGGCCGCAGGCCAGGACGTTATCGTAAGAAAGGGCGAGATAGTCGTCCGCGAAGGGCAGGTCGTAACAGCGAGCGAGATCAGGAAGCTCAAGGCCATCGAGTCCTCGGTCAGGCGGGAGAGGTCAAGTCTTCCGGCGCTCGGTTTTTTTGCCCTGACGGCGGCCCTTATCTCGGCAAGCTATTACTTCTCCAAGAGGAATATACGGAAGTTCTCCTCGTCCCCGAAAGACCTGCTCCTTATGGGAACGGTCCTCGCCGGCGTACTCGTGCTGCTTAATCTTTCAGATACCGCGGCCCTTGTGATGACCGACCTCTTCCCCGGGTCATCCTCCGTTTACAGGTACATAGTGCCTGTGGCTGTAGGGCCGATGCTGGTGCGGCTCCTTCTGAACTCGGAGACCGCCTTTGTATTCGCCGCCGTAAGTTCTGTCATAGCGGGCTATTTCGTCGGGGGCCTTGATATGGCGGCCTTTGCGCTAGCCGGCGGAATGGCTGGCGCGGCTGGGGTAAGACACTGCACCCACAGGTCTATTGTGATCAAGGCCGGATTGCTGCTCGGGGCGGTTAACGCGGCTGTGCTCCTCTGCGTATTTTCCTTGAAGGGCACTCTTCTGGACTCGGCATTCCAGCTCGCGGCAACCGGGGTGCTCAACGGTGTCATCGCTTCGATACTCGCCATAGGGCTGGCACCGGTCCTTGAGGTGCTCTTCCAGTACACTACCGATATCAGGCTCCTTGAGCTCTCCAGGATGGAGCACCCGCTTTTAAAAGAGCTGGCCATAAAGGCGCCGGGCACCTACCACCATTCGCTCGTCATAGGCACCCTGGCCGAGGCTGCCGCGGAATCCATAAACGCGAACCCGCTGCTTGCCCGCGTCGGCGCGTATTACCACGATATCGGCAAGGTGAGGATGCCGCAGTACTTCATCGAGAATACCTCCGGCGAGAACAGGCATGACAAGCTAAGCCCCTCGATGAGCTCCCTCATACTCTCCAGCCACGTGAAGGAAGGGGTGGAGCTTGCCCGGAGGTACAGGCTGGGCTCGGAGATAACCGACATAGTGGGCCATCACCATGGCACCGCCCTTATTACCTATTTTTATCGGAAGGCAAAGGCCGAGGAAGGGGAACTTGAGGTGCGGGAGGGAGATTACCGCTACCCGGGACCCAAGCCGCAGACAAAGGAGGCGGGCATCGTAATGCTCGCGGACGCCATCGAGGCGGCGAGCAAGACGCTGCCAGATCCTACCCCAGACAGGGTACAGTGGCTTACTCAGAAGATAGTAAACAAGATATTCTCGGACGGCCAGCTTGACGAGTGCGAGCTTACGCTCAAGGACCTGCACGCCATTACAAGGAGCTTCAACCGTGTATTCGCCGGGATGTACCATCAGAGGATAGAGTATCCGGAGACGGTAGATATACTGAAGGAGAAGGATTTTGAAGGTCCTGGTCCAGGGAAAAAAGGGTCGGATAGCGATAAAAAAGATGGCAGAGGCCGCCTTAGAAGGCTTGGGGTTTGACGACTGCGAGCTCTCAGTGCTCCTTACCGATGATAAGGGGATAAGGGAACTAAACAGCGAGTACAGGGGCAAGGACAAACCCACTGACGTATTGAGCTTCCCCATGGGCGACCCCTATATGCTGGGCGACGTCGTGATATCGATGGAGAGGGCAAGGGCGCAGGCGGTCGAATTCGGCGTAAGCGAGGGCGAGGAGCTTGCCAGGCTCATGGTGCACGGGATATTGCACCTGCTGGGCCACGACCATGTAAAGGGCGGGCGTCAGGCCAGTAAAATGAAAGAGAGCGAAAAGGCGCTTCTTGGGCTCTTAAAGGAAAAGGGGTTGGTCTGAAAGGGATGTCGATCCGGAGTGATTTCAGGAAGTACCTAATAAAGGCGTTTGAGATAGTAAAGCTTAAAGGGGAGGCGGCCAGTGAAGCCGCCTCTGATGAAGCGGCCCTTCTACCGGGCATAGCGGTACTGGCCATAGGCGGCCTGGCCGTCGCCATAGGAGCGGTATTGCAGGGTGGCGCCGGGTCGCCCATTGAGGCCCTCTTCCTCTTCATTTTCGCCCCGGTGCTCAATGTGCTCCTTTTCTCGCTTTTTATCGCGGTCTTCCATACGGTCGCGAGGCTCTTCGGGGGCAAGGCCTCCTTCCAGTCGTATTACAGGGCCGCGGCCCTGGCCTCTATCGTAAGCTGGACACAGGCCATACCAGTTGTAGGCACCTACTTGAGCGTCTGGAGCATACCGGTGAACGTCGTCGTCCTGGAGAGCGTCCACAAACTTCGGCGCCTTGAGGCTGCCGCGGTCATAGCGCTCATGATGGCCTCGTCGGTGTCGCTGCTTTATTACGCGGGCTTCCTGGGCTAAAAAGGTAGCATGGAGAACGGAGAAGTAAGAAAACCGAGGAACTGGTTCGAAAGCCTGAACTACGCCATTGAGGGCGTTATCTACGCCTTCAAGACGCAGCGGCACATAAGATACCATTACGTGATCGCCGCCGCCGCGCTCCTTCTAAGCCTCTTTCTCGAACTCCCGATGGTCGAGTTCGTTCTTTTCGCGATGTCGATTATAATACTCCTTTTCGCTGAGATGATGAACACGGCCGTGGAAGAGGCCGTTAACCTCGTCGAGGAGAAGCATAATATGATTGCCAAGAACGCGAAAGACGTATCGGCAGGGGCTGTCCTTATAGCATCGGTGGGCGTGGCCCTCATGCTATACATGATATTTAACAAGTATATCTATGAGCCGATGGGCGTTGCCCTGAGAGAGGCCAGGACGCTCTCAGGCCACATCGCGATCATCTCGCTCCTCCTCGTCCTTATCGCGGTCGTCACCTTCAAGGCGACTATAGGCAGGGGCAGGCCCCTTCACGGCGGCATGCCGAGCGGACACGCTGCTGTGGCCTTCTCGATATTTACGAGCATAAGCCTTCTGAGCCTCGACCCCCTCGTTGTCATGCTCTCTTTCGCGCTTGCCGTCATGGTGAGCCACTCAAGGCTCCTGGGCGGCATACATACCCGGCTTGAGATATTCCTCGGCGGGCTCCTCGGTTTCGGACTTACCTTTTTTGTCTTCCGCATATTCTTCCTGACGCTGAAATGAGACCGCTTGCCCTCGCGCTGATATCAGGCATATCGCTTGTCTTCGCCTTCCCGCCTTTTGGGCTGGGGGCCCTGGCGTGGTTTACCTTCATCCCGCTCATTCTGGCCCTCGAAGGGCAGGGAAAGCTCAAGGGCTTCCTTCTCGGAATAGCCTCCGGGGCCGCCTTCTCCCTTGGCGCGGTCTACTGGGTAGTGCATTCGATGAGCAACTACGGAGGGGTGCCTGTGTACGCGAGCATCGCCGTGATGCTCCTGCTCGTGATCTACCTGAGCCTCTATTGGGGCGTATTCGGCCTTGTCTACACCCTTGCCTCTCCGATGGAGAGGACCGCCAAGCTTCTCATAGCCCCGGCTGTATGGGTGGCGCTCGAATACATGCGGGGCTATCTGCTCACAGGATTCCCATGGGTGCTTGTGGGCTATACGCAATCTGATTATCTGCCCCTTATCCAGGTGGCGGACACGACCGGGGTATGGGGCGTATCCTTCGCGGTTATCGCTTTCAATACGGCCGCGTCCTTTGCCGCCTCCTATCTTCTCCGCAGGGAGGGCAGGGCCCCTGTGCTGCCCCTGGCCATCGCCGCCGCCCTGGTCGCGACGATCGCCTCTTACGGCTTCGTCAGAATGAAGGCCGTCGACAGGGATGTCGAGAGGTGGAGCGGTATAAAGGTCGGGGTCGCGCAGGGCTCGATAGACCAGGCCGTGAAATGGGACGGGCGATACCAGGATAGCACTATCGACATCTATACTGCCTTGACCGCTGAGGCATCGGATGCCATGGCCAGGCTTGTCATATGGCCTGAGACGGCGATACCCTTCTATTATGAACCTGGCAAGGTCAAGGATGGCCCCGTTGGCGAGATAGCGAGAAAGTCAGGTTCATATATATTGACCGGGAGCCCCTCTTATACTTATAATCCGGTCTCGAACGAGGCCAGGTATTTCAATAGCGCGTATCTCCTCAACCCCCTGGGAGATACGGTCGGCAAGTACGACAAGTTTCACCTGGTGCCTTTCGGCGAGTATGTGCCGCTTCGGGGCATGCTGCCTTTTGAGAAGCTTACCGCTGGAATAGGGGACTTTGACGAAGGCTCGGGGCCCGTGCCCATCCCTTTCGAGGGGGGCGGCATCGGGACGCTCGTATGTTTCGAGTCCATCTTCCCGGAGATATCTCGCGGTCACGTAAGAGGCGGGGCCACGGTGCTCGCCAACCTTACTAATGACGCGTGGTTCGGATATACCTCAGCACCGTACCAGCATTTTCAGATGTCTGTTTTCAGGGCCGTTGAGAACAAGTCATTCCTGGTGCGCGCGGCCAATACCGGCATAAGCGCCGTGATAGACCCGAACGGCAGGGTAAGAAAAAAGACCGGGCTTTTCGAGAGGACGATGATAGTCGATGAGGTGCGCATGCGCCAGGGCGCGCTTACGTTTTATACGATGTATGGTGACCTCTTCGCGTTGGGATGCTCGGTCATAGCCGCGGTATTCGTCGGCACAAGACTTAAAAGGAGAAGATAAGGGATGTTCGAGGAGCTAAAAGAAGAACTTCAGGCGGTCAAGGGAAAATTCGAGGACCTAAGGAGCTTTCTTTGACCAGGCTGCCAAGGTAGACGAACTTGACGAGATAGATGCGAGGCTCTCCGACCCCACGGTCTGGTCAGACCAGGAGGAGGCGCAGAAGCTCACCAGGAGAAAGGCGGAGCTCACCTCTGGCATGGGCAGCATCGGCAGGATCGGCTCCCTTGTCGAGGACGCCGAGGTGCTACTTGAGCTCGCTGACGAGGCGCATGACGAGGCCGTCTCCAAAGAGGCTGGAGAAAAGCTCAAGGAGGCGAGGGCGGCCATCCGCAAGGCGGAGATACAGAGGATGCTCTCCGGGGAGCACGACCGCTCGAACGCCATAGTCTCCATCCATCCAGGTGCAGGCGGCACCGAGGCGCAGGACTGGGCCGACATACTGCTGCGCATGTACCTCAGGTGGGCCGAGTCGAGGGGCTATAAGGCCGAGGTGGTCGATTTCCAGCCAGGGGACGAGGCCGGGGTCAAAAGCGTCACATTCACGCTCTCCGGCGAGTACGCTTACGGGTACATGAAGGCTGAGGGTGGCGTGCACAGGCTCGTGAGGATCTCACCTTTCGACGCCAACAAGCGAAGGCATACCTCCTTTGCCTCTGTCTTCGTATATCCGGAGATAGAAGAGGACGTCGAGGTCGACATAAACGATGTCGACCTGAGGGTCGATACATTCCGGGCGAGCGGCGCAGGCGGCCAGCACGTCAACAAGACCGATTCGGCGGTGAGGATAACCCACATGCCGACCGGCATCGTGGTCCAGTGCCAGAACGAGAGGAGCCAGCATAAGAACAGGGCCTTTGCGATGAAGCTCCTCCGGGCCCGCCTCTACGAGCTAAAGCTCAAGGAGCAGGAGGCCAAGATGCAGGAGTTCGCTAAGGATAAGCGCGAGATAGCCTGGGGAAGCCAGATAAGGTCTTATGTGATGCAGCCGTATAGGCTGATAAAAGACCACAGGACGGGCTTTGAGGTGGGCAACATCGACCCGGTGCTCGACGGAGACCTCGATCAGTTCATAGAGGCTTATTTGCAGATGCTTTCAGGGGTGGGCGCGAAATAACCCGGAGTTCTTCGGCAATCTGTTAAAGCCGGGCCTCCTTGGGACTTATAAAAAAACCGGCAGGTTTTTGAAACAGGTGTTATAATAAATAATCTCTTCTGAAAGAGGATGGGAGCCGGATGCAGGCCGGATTGCGAGCGATTCGGCCTGTTTGTTGCCGCCCTGCCGCTAAAAAAGCCCTTGACAAAGTAGAGACAGTGCTTTATATATTTATATTCAGTTTCCGCCGTCCAGGACAGGTGGGGTCTGCCGTTTTTCTATTTTCGCGTTTTTCCAGTATTTACGCTGGCGTAGCTCAACGGTAGAGCAGCTGATTTGTAATCAGCAGGTTGCGGGTTCGAATCCCATCGCCAGCTCCAGCTGATTCGGTGTGCTAACCAGCAACTATGTCCGGGGCAACGTGGGGACCATTCCCCGCATGTTTTTCGATCTCCCGGAGCTTTGCTTCCGGTCCTTGACATGCATGTCGGGACAGGCGTGCGAAGACAGAAGTTTGCTTTTTGAAGATTCCCCGCGGGGATTAAAAGCCTGAGCCGTTTTATAAAGACGGATCAAGGGTTTAAAAAGCTTGGCACGGAGGGGTTCCCGAGCGGCCAAAGGGGGCAGACTGTAAATCTGCTGGCTCAGCCTTCGGAGGTTCGAATCCTCCCCTCTCCACCATTATATCAGGAAATCCCGCGGGTGTAGTTCAATGGTAGAACTCCAGCCTTCCAAGCTGGATGCGTGGGTTCGATTCCCATCACCCGCTCCATTTCCACATAGTAGGGGGTTGCGCGAAGCGCAACAGGGAAGATAAAGGCAAACGCCCATGTAGCTCAGTTGGTAGAGCACTTCCTTGGTAAGGAAGAGGTCAGCGGTTCGATCCCGCTCATGGGCTCCAGTTCAAAACATCAAAGAATAAAATATATTGCCGGGAGGAGAAAATGGGCAAGGCTAAATTCGAGAGGGGAAAGGCTCACCTGAACGTAGGCACGATAGGCCACGTTGACCACGGGAAGACCTCGCTAACCGCGGCTATAACCAAGGTCCTGAGCTCGAAGGGATACGCCGAGTTCCTGGCATACGAGAATATAGACAAGGCGCCTGAGGAGAGGGAGAGGGGTGTAACGATCTCCATATCCCACGTTGAGTATCAGACCGACAAGAGGCATTACGCCCACATCGACTGTCCTGGCCATGCCGACTACATAAAGAACATGATAACTGGCGCCGCGCAGATGGACGGCGCGATACTGGTTGTTTCCGCCGCCGACGGCCCGATGCCCCAGACAAGGGAGCACATCCTCTTGGCCCGCCAGGTCGGCGTGCCCTATGTGGTGGTCTTCCTCAACAAGGTCGACATGGTCGACGACAAGGAGCTTCTGGACCTCGTTGAGCTTGAGGTGAGGGAGCTTCTTAACCAGTACAAGTTCCCCGGGGACGATATCCCTGTGATAAAGGGCAGCGCTCTCAAGATACTTGAGTGCGGCTGCGGCAAGAAGGAGTGCGAGTGGTGCGGTGCTGTACACCAGCTTACCGATACGCTCGACACCTACATCCCCGATCCCAAGAGGGAGATAGACAAGCCGTTCCTTATGCCGGTTGAGGACGTCTTTTCGATATCAGGCCGCGGCACGGTTGTGACCGGCAGGGTCGAGAGGGGCGTTGTCAAGGTCGGCGAGGAGATAGAGATAATAGGGCTTCGTGCCACTCAGAAGACCATCGTGACGGGTGTTGAGATGTTCAGGAAGCTTCTGGACGAGGGCAGGGCCGGAGACAACATCGGCGCCCTCTTGAGGGGCACCAAGAAGGAAGACGTTGAGAGGGGTCAGGTCCTTGCGAAGCCGGGTTCAGTGACCCCGCACACGAAGTTCAAGGGCGAGGTCTATATCCTCACGAAGGAAGAGGGCGGCCGCCACACCCCGTTCTTCAACGGCTACAGGCCTCAGTTCTACTTCAGGACTACCGACGTTACCGGGATAGCGAAGCTTCCCGAGGGTGTTGAGATGGTCATGCCCGGAGACAACGTTAACATAGACGTAGAGCTTATAAACCCGATAGCCATGGAAGAGGGCTTGAGGTTCGCCATCCGCGAGGGCGGCAGGACCGTCGGCGCGGGTGTTGTTACAAAGATACTTGAGTAAAGCGGGGCTCCCGCGGAGGATAAGAGGATAAGATGAGGGACATAATCACTCTCGCCTGCACCGAATGCAAGCGCAGAAACTATTCGACTACAAAAAACAAGAAGACCACGCCTGACAGGCTTGAGCTCAAGAAGTACTGCAAGTTCTGTCAGAAGCACATGGTGCACAGGGAAACCAAGTAAGCGTCCAAGGCCCGGTCAAACGGGCCTGTATCGCTTTTGTTCCCAGGCATTTTCCGGACTTGAAAGGCAGAGCCACAGGGCAGTAGCTCCAACGGTAGAGCGGCGGTCTCCAAAACCGCATGTTGGGGGTTCGAATCCCTCCTGCCCTGCCATTTTTTGTCCGGTAGTGAAGGAAGGCTGGTCAGACCGGAACTATGGAAAAATTAGACAAGGCTAAAGAATTTTTTAACGAGTCCAAGCAGGAGCTCAAGAAGGTTACCTGGCCCACGAAGCAGCAGACGGTAACCTCCACATGGGTGGTCCTCGCGGTCACGTTCGTGCTGGCCATATTCCTCGGCCTTGTCGACCTGGTCTTTTCAAAACTGGTCGGCTTAATCTTGAAGTGAGGGTGTGAGGGTTTAGATGGGGAAAAAGTGGTACGTAGTGCATACCTATTCAGGGTATGAGAACAAGGTCAAGGCCGCGCTCGATGAGAAGATAAAGGCGGTCGGCAAGGAGGACCTGTTCGGAGAGGTGCTGGTTCCTTCCGAGAAGGTCGTGGACATGGTCAAAGGGGTAAAAAGGACCACCTCGCGCAAGTTCTTCCCCGGTTACATCCTGATTAATATGGTGCTTAACGACGAGACCTGGCACCTGGTAAAGGATATACCCAAGGTCACAGGCTTTGTGGGCGGGCAGGAAGCGCCCCCGACGATCTCCGAGGAGGATGTCCGCAAGATAACCCGCCAGATGGAAGAAGGGGCGGTAAAGCCCAAGCCCAAGGTGAGCTTCGACAGGGGCGAGAACGTGAGGGTCATAGACGGCCCCTTTACAAACTTTGCCGGGGTAGTCGAGGAAGCGAAGCCCGAGAAGGGCAAATTAAGGGTGCTCGTAAGCATCTTTGGCAGGGCCACACCGGTTGAGCTCGATTTCGTCCAGGTAGAGAAGGCTTGATCCAATAGAGGTTTCAACCACACCGGCGATTTAGCGTTGGTGATGACGTGACCGGAGGCCTCAGGTGGCCGAAGGTTTTCAAGAAGGTTTCAACCACACCGGCGATTTAGCGTTGGTGATGACGTGACCGGAGGCCTCAGGTGGCCGAAGGTTTTCAAGAAGGTTTCAACCACACCGGCGATTTAACGTTGGTGATGACGTGACCGGAGGCCTGAAAAGCCGCTTGCACGGTTCGGATAATGAGAGGAAGAGATGGCAAAGAAGGTAACAGGACAGGTTAAGCTGCAGATACCTGCCGGGAAGGCTAACCCTTCTCCCCCGGTAGGCCCCGCGCTCGGCCAGCACGGCGTGAACATCATGGAGTTCTGCAAGACGTTCAACGCAAGGACGCAGGCCCAGGAAGGCATGATCATCCCGGTGGTCATCACCGTTTACGCGGACAGGTCGTTCTCGTTCATAACGAAGACCCCTCCGGCGGCGGTGTTGCTATTGAAGGCCGCAGGAGTCGAGAAAGGCTCAAAGGAGCCGAACAAGACCAAGGTGGCCAAGGTAACGAAGAAGCAGGTCGAGGATATCGCAAAGCTCAAGATGCCGGATATAACTGCCGGAAGCCTGGAGGCGGCCATCAAGACGATTGAGGGCACGGCCAGGAGCATGGGCATCACGGTGGAGGGTTAGAGGCGATGGGAAAAAAATATGAAGCCGCCAAGGCCAAGATAGAAGCCAATAAGACTTACGATATGGAAGAGGGGTTCAGGCTGGTCCCCGAGACGGTCTGCGCCAAGTTTGACGAGACCGTCGAGGTCTCCGGCAGGCTGGGCGTTGACCCCAAGCACCCCGAGCAGATGGTGAGGGGCACTATCGTCCTTCCCCACGGCATCGGCAAGACCGTCCGCGTGCTGGTATTCGCAAAGGGCGAAAAAGAGATCGAGGCAAAGGAAGCCGGCGCGGACCTTATCGGCGCCGAGGATATGATAGAGAAGGTGTCGAAGGGCTGGCTGGACTTTGACGCGATAGTCGCCACCCCGGATATGATGGGCGCGGTCGGAAAGCTCGGAAAGGTGCTCGGTCCCAGGGGCCTTATGCCGAACCCGAAGCTCGGCACCGTGACCTTCGATGTGAAGAAGGCCGTATCGGATCTCAAGGCCGGAAAGGTCGAGTTCAGGGTCGACAAGGCCGGCAACATCCATGTTCCTGTCGGAAAGGCCTCCTTTGGCTCACTGAAGCTCAAGGAGAACTTCCTGTCGCTCATGGAGGCCATCGTAAAGGCGAAGCCATCGGCGAGCAAGGGGACCTATCTCCGCAGCCTTTTCATCTCCACGACCATGGGCCCGAGCATCAGGCTCAACTCGGTCGAGGTGAGGAACCTGTTTAAATAGCGTATGCCGCCTTCGGCGGCTGTAGCTTTGTTTTTTTACATAACGGTCAAAGACAGTAGGGGCGCAAGCTTAAAAATTCCTACCGAGGCCTTAAGACGCAAGAGTCGTGGACCCGATCATGGGGTCCAGCGGTGCGGGGGGTGGTATTCCTTCGCGCCGGCTCGCTTTTTTAGCCTTGTTACTCTTCTGTCTTTTGACTGAAAAAAGGACAGAAAGGAGGAAGAGAGTTGGATAGGACGGATAAGGCCAAAGTAGTTGAAGAAGTGCAGGAAAGTTTCAAAAAGGCCAACGCGACCTTTATCGCCGAGTACCAGGGCATAAAGGCTATGGATATGAACGAGTTCAGGAAGATCTTGCGTGACGCTTCCATGGAATTTCGTGTCATCCGCAATACGCTTGCCAGGCGCGCGGTCCAGGGCACGCCTGTTGAGACGATAACAGGGCAGCTCAAGGGGCCCACGGCCATAGCGTTCAGCTATAAGGACGCAGCCGCCGCAGCCAAGGCGCTCGTGCAGTTCGCGAAGGACCAGCCGAAGCTCAAGATCAAGGCCGGCACCCTCGGCGCCAAGGTCATAAGCGCCGACGAGATCAAGGGACTTGCCGAACTCCCGTCGAGGGAAGTGCTCCTCGCCATGATGCTCGGCTCGATGAAGTCGCCGATGTCCGGCATCGTCGGTGTCTTGAGCGGAGTGCCCAGAAAGCTCCTTTACGCGCTCAACGCTGTAAAGGACAGCAAAGCCGCTCAAGCCGGGGCGTAAAAGCCCTTTAACGTACTTACAAAAAATCATAGAATAATAAATTTAGAGGAGAGACCGAGATGGCGGACCTTAAAAAAGAAGATGTGATCAAATATATCGAGAGCATGAGCGTCCTTGAGCTTGCCGAGCTTGTGAAGGAACTCGAGGAGAAGTTCGGCGTTTCAGCCGCTGCCCCGGTTGCCGTAGCGGCCGCAGCGGCCGCAGCTGCCCCGGCAGCCGCCGAGAAGACCGAGTTCAACGTTGTCCTTAAGGAGGCTGGCGCAGAGAAGATAAAGGTCATCAAGGAAGTAAGGGTGATAACCGGCCTTGGCCTCAAGGAAGCGAAGGACCTCGTCGAGGGCGCTCCCAAGACCCTGAAGGAGGGCGTAGCCAAGGATGAGGCTGAGAAGATAAAGAAGCAGGTCGAGAGCGCCGGCGCAAAGGTGGAGATACAGTAATAAGCCGCTTTTTCCAATCACCTGAAGCATACCGACAAACGGCGCCATTACGGCGCGTAAGCGGCTTCAAGGGCCGCGCCTGGAATGACGAATCGCCCGCCGGGACCCCCGGCGGGCAGATTCCACTGTAGTATTCCAAAAAGGAGTTAAACAGAATATGGCTTCCTCTAAACGTATAGACGCACAGGCATTGAGGAAGGACTACTCCCGTATCGGGAAGGTAGTCAGCATGCCGAACCTTATCGAGGTCCAGAAGAAGTCCTTCGCGTATTTTCTGCAGACCGACGCCAAGCCCGAAGACAGGAAGGACGTAGGGCTTCAGGCCGTATTCAAGAGCGCTTTCCCCATAAAGGATTTCAGCAACACGGCCTCGCTCGAATACGTCAGGTACGCGCTCCTCGATCCCAAGTACACTGTGGACGAGTGCCACCAGAAGGGCATGACCTTCGCCGCCCCCATAAAGATGCTCGTCCGCCTCATCATGTGGGACAAGGACGCCGAGACAGGGGCCCAGTCCATAAGGGATATAAAGGAGCAGGAGGTCTATTTCGGCGAGATACCGCTGATGACCGAGAACGGAAGTTTTATTATTAACGGCACCGAGAGGGTCATCGTAAGCCAGCTTCACAGGTCCCCCGGCGTATTCTTCGAGCTCGAGAAGCCGAAGGGCTTCACCGGAAAGGTCCTGTACACCGCACGCGTCATCCCGTACCACGGCAGCTGGCTCGATTTCGAGTTCGACCAGAAGGACTGGCTCTACGTCCGCATCGACAAGAGAAGGAAGATGCCGTCCACCATCCTTTTGAAGGCCCTCGGCTACTCGGTCGAGGAGATGCTCAATTATTTCTATCCTAGCGAGGAGATCATCCTCGAGAACAAGAAAATATCGAAGAGCGTTGAGCCGGAGTTCCTCGTAGGCCAGAAGGTGAGCCGCGACATAAAGGACCCGCACACCGGCGAAGTGATAGTCAAGAAAGACAGGAAGTTCACCAGGCTTGTCTTAAAGAAGCTCGTCGCGGCGGGCGTTAAGTACATACCAGTCGAGGTCGAGGACATAATAGGCCGCATCGCCTCGACCGACATCGTTGACCCGAATACCGGCGAGGTCGTGCTCGAGTGCAACCAGATACTTTCGCGCGACAAGCTCGATGAGATATCCAGGAGGGGTATAACCTCCTTCAGGCTACTCCTCATCGAGGCCATGGGCAACTTCTTCAGGGAGACACTCCTTAACGACAAGATAGGCGGCGACGACACCCGGACTATCGTCGAGTACAGGAAGGAGAACCCGGACAACCCGGTCTCCAACATGACACTCAACGCGAGGATCGAGATATACAAGAGGCTCAAGCCCGGCGACCTCCCGACGGTCAAAACGGCGAACGCCTTCTTTAACGACCTCTTCTTCAACGCCGAGAGGTACGACCTCTCCAGGGTTGGCCGCTTGAAGCTCAACAGGAAGCTCGGGTTCGACGTGGACCTCGATACCACCACCCTCCGCAAGGAGGATATCCTCGAGGTCGTGCGTTACCTTATCCTTCTGAGGAACGGCCAGGGCGTGGTCGACGACATCGACCACCTGGGCAACAGGAGGGTGCGCTCCGTCGGAGAGCTTCTGGAGAACCAGTACAGGATAGGGCTATTGAGGATGGAGAGGGCCGTCAAGGAGAGGATGAGCCTCGGCGAGCTTGAAACGCTCATGCCGCATGACCTTATAAACCCCAAGCCGGTCTCGGCGGTCATAAAGGAGTTCTTCGGTTCTTCTCAGCTTTCGCAGTTCATGGACCAGACCAACCCGCTTTCCGAGGTGACTCACAAGAGGAGGCTTTCGGCCCTCGGGCCAGGAGGTCTTACCAGGGAAAGGGCTGGCTTCGAGGTAAGGGACGTGCACGCGACCCACTACGGACGTATCTGCCCGATCGAGACGCCTGAGGGACCGAACATCGGCCTTATCGTCTCTCTTTCGACATATGCGCGCGTGAACGACTTCGGCTTCATCGAGACCCCTTACAGAGAGGTCAGGGACGGCAAGGTCACCAACAGGATAACGTACCTCTCTGCCCTTGACGAGGAGAACCATGTCATAGCGCAGGCGAACGCGCCCATCGACAAGGACGGCAGGTTCGAAAGCGAGTTCGTCTCCGCTCGTAAGGGCGGTGAGTTCATAATGGCGCGTCCCGAGGACACGACCCTCATGGACGTCTCCCCGAACCAGCTCGTCTCCGTGGCTGCGGCCCTTATCCCGTTCCTTGAAAACGACGACGCGAACAGGGCGCTCATGGGTTCGAACATGCAGAGGCAGGCTGTGCCGCTCATCCAGACCGAGAGCCCGCTCGTAGGCACGGGTATGGAATCCATCGTCGCCAGCGATTCCGGCGTAACCGTCCTTGCCAAGCACCCCGGCGTTGTAGAAAGCGTCGACGGCACGAGGATCGTCGTAAGGAACGAAACCGGGGGAGTCGAGATATATAACCTGACGAAGTTCAGGCGCTCAAACCAGAATACATGCTTGAACCAGAAGCCGGTCGTCTTCAAAGGCGACGTGCTTGAGGTGGGCCAGGTCATCGCCGACGGCCCCTCGACCGACAAGGGCGAGCTGGCGCTCGGCAAGAACGTGATAGTGGCCTTCATGCCCTGGGGCGGCTACAACTTCGAGGACTCGATACTCTTGAACGAGCGCCTCCTGCGCGACGACGTATTCACCTCGGTCCATATCGAGGAGTTCGAGGTCGTGGCAAGGGACATAAAGCTTGGCAAGGAAGAGATAACGAGAGACATCCCCAACGTCGGCGAGGACGCTCTCAGGAACCTCGACGAGAGCGGCATCATAAGGATAGGCGCCGAGGTGAAGCCCGGCGACATCCTCGTGGGCAAGGTCACCCCAAAGGGAGAGACCCAGCTTTCGCCGGAGGAAAAGCTCCTTAGAGCCATATTCGGCGAGAAGGCCGAGGACGTCAAGGACACCTCTCTTCGCGTACCGCCCGGCATCGAGGGCGTGGTCATAGACGCCAAGGTCTTCTCAAGGAAGGGCTCTGAGAAGGACGATAGGAGCAAGTCCATAGAGGACAAGGAGATAGCGAGGCTTGTCAAGGACCGCGAGGACGAGATAGGCATCGTAAAGGAATCGACCTACTCGAGGGTAAGAAAGCTCCTCCTTAACAAGAAGTCCGCGGTCCGGATCGCGGACAGGAAGGGTAACACCCTTCTCAGCAAGGGCAAGCCCATCACCGCAGAGGTCCTCGAGACCATACCGCAGTCAAAGTGGCACGAGATAATACCGGCTGAAGAGAAGGCCGAGGCCGAGGTAGGCGAGTGCCTCACGGCCCTCAACGAGCAGATAGACCTCATCAAGGTCGTCTTCGACGAGAGGATAAACAGGCTCAAGAGGGGCGACGAGCTTCCTCCCGGCGTTATAAAGATGGTCAAGGTCTATATCGCCATGAAGAGGAAGATATCGGTCGGCGACAAGATGGCCGGACGCCACGGCAACAAGGGCGTCATATCGAGGATACTGCCCGAAGAGGATATGCCTTATCTCGCGGACGGCACCCCGGTCGACATAGTCCTGAACCCGCTTGGCGTTCCTTCCCGTATGAACATCGGGCAGATTCTTGAGACCCATCTCGGGTGGGCCGCGAAGCACCTGGGCAAGGCCGTATCCGCCATGATAGAGAAGAACCTTAGCCCCAATTCAGTAAGGGACAAGGTCAAGAAGATATACGCGACCAACGAGTTCAGCAGGTTCATAAATACCCTGTCGGACGACGAGGTCATCGACGTCGCCAGGAGGCTTGCAGGCGGCATACGCATAGCGAGCCCGGTCTTTGACGGCGCTACCGAGACCGAGGTCAAGGAGGCCCTCGAGATGGCCTCTTTGCCGCGCAACGGCAAGATGGTCCTCTACGACGGCAGGAACGGCGAGCAATTCGACCAGGAGGTAACGGTCGGAGTCATGTATATGATGAAGCTCCACCACCTGGTAGACGATAAGATACACGCCAGGTCTACCGGCCCGTACTCGCTCGTCACCCAGCAGCCGCTGGGCGGAAAGGCTCAGTTCGGAGGCCAGAGGCTCGGAGAGATGGAGGTCTGGGCGATGGAGGCATACGGCGCCGCGCACAGCCTCCAGGAGTTCCTGACGGTAAAGTCGGACGACGTGCCGGGCAGGACCAAGATGTACGAGTCTATCGTGACCGGCAGGTACAACCTTGAGCCCACCTTGCCGGAATCGTTCAGCGTCCTTATAAAGGAGCTTCAGAGCCTTGCGCTGGATGTGAACCTCATGGAAGAAGAGAAGAAGGACTGAACAGAAGTTAACGCCGTCCGGAAAGACCCGGGCGGCCACGATTAACCTGCTTAATAAGAGGAGGTTGCCTTTGGAAAGCCTTGTGGCCCTGTTTGAAAAGCATAAAAGACCTATGGACTTTAATGCCATAAGGATATCTATAGCCTCGCCGGACAGGATCAGGGAATGGTCCCACGGCGAGGTCAAAAAGCCCGAGACGATAAATTACAGGACCTTCAAGCCGGAAAGGGACGGCCTTTTCTGCGCGAAGATATTCGGCCCGGTAAAGGACTTCGAGTGCAACTGCGGCAAGTACAAGAGGATGAAGCACCGCGGGGTCGTCTGCGAGAAGTGCGGCGTTGAGGTCATCCCCTCGAACGTGAGGCGCGAAAGGCTCGGCCATATCGAGCTTGCCACCCCGGTTGCCCATATATGGTTCTTAAGGAGCCTCCCCTCCAGGATAGGCGCCATGCTCGACATAACGCTCAAGGAGCTGGAGAGGATCCTCTATTACGAGAACTACGTGGTCCTGGACGCCAGGGAGTCCGACCTCAAGGCGGGCGAGCTCCTCAACGAGGAGAAGTACCAGAAGGCTGTCGAGAAGTGGGGCCCGGACGGCTTTACCTCCGGCATGGGCGCCGAGGCGATCAGAGAGCTCCTTAAGAGGATAGACCTCGAGAAGGTCTCTGGCACGCTCAGAGCTGAGATGAAGAAGACCACCTCGGACGCCAAGAAGAAAAGGATCGTCAAGAGGCTCAAGGTCACCGAGGCGTTCCTCCATTCCGGGAACAAGCCCGAGTGGATGATCCTTGAGGTGATACCCGTGCTCCCGCCGGACTTAAGGCCGCTTGTGCCCCTTGACGGCGGAAGGTTCGCAACCTCTGACCTGAACGACCTTTACAGGAGGGTCATAAACAGGAACAACAGGCTCAAGAGGCTCATGGAGCTTAACGCCCCTGACATCATCATCAGGAACGAGAAGAGGATGCTCCAGGAGGCGGTTGACGCCCTTTTCGATAACGGCAGAAGGGGGCGCATAATAACCGGCCAGAACAAGAGGCCGCTCAAGTCCCTTTCCGACATGATAAAGGGCAAGGGCGGACGCTTCAGGCAGAACCTCCTTGGAAAGAGGGTCGACTACTCCGGCCGTTCGGTCATCGTCATCGGCCCGGACTTGAGGCTCCACCAGTGCGGCCTTCCGAAGAAGATGGCCCTCGAGCTCTTCAAGCCCTTCATCTACCAGAGGCTCGAGGAGAAGGGCTACGCCACCACCATAAAGAGCGCCAAGAAGATGCTCGAGAAGGAGCGCCCGGAGGTATGGGACGTCCTCGACGAGGTCATAAGAGAGCACCCAGTGCTCTTGAACAGGGCGCCGACGCTCCACAGGCTCGGCATACAGGCCTTTGAGCCCATCCTCATCGAGGGCAAGGCCATACAGCTTCACCCGCTCGTCTGTACCGCCTTTAACGCGGACTTCGACGGAGACCAGATGGCGGTCCACGTGCCGCTTTCCATTGAGGCGCAGGTAGAGGCGAGGGTCCTCATGATGTCGACCAACAACATCCTCTCGCCCGCGCACGGGAAGCCCATTATCGTGCCGACGCAGGACATAGTCCTCGGCCTCTATTACCTCACCCGTAACCGTCCTGGAGTCAAGGGCGAGGGCAAGAGGTTCGGGTCGACAGACGAGGTCAGAGCTGCCTATGACGCCAGCGAGGTCCACCTCCAGGCCGGGGTAAAGGTAAAGCTTGACGGGACGCTCACGGACACCACCGTCGGCAGGATCATATTGAAGGAGATCATCCCGACGGCCATCAAGTTCGAAGAGATAAACAAGGTAATGGACAAAAAGCGCCTTGCCGACCTCATAGACATCTGCTACAGGCGCGCCGGCAGCAAGGAGACGGTAATACTGGCCGACAGGCTCAAGGACATGGGCTACCAGTTCGCGACCAAGGCCGGCATCTCCATCTGCATAGACGACATGAAGATCCCCACGAAGAAGGGGATCCTGCTGGATTCGGCCTACGAAGAGGTCAAGGAGATACAGAAGCAGTATAACGAAGGTCTCATAACAGACGGCGAGCGCTACAACAAGGTCATAGACATCTGGGCGCAGGCGACCGAAGAGATAGCCGAGGAGATGCTGAGAGAGCTCTCCACCGACCTCGTAAAGGACGACGATGGCAATGAACGCCCTCTGCCGAGCTTCAACCCCATATTTATCATGGCCGATTCCGGCGCCAGGGGCTCCGCTCAGCAGATAAGGCAGCTCGCCGGGATGAGGGGACTCATGGCCAAGCCTTCTGGCGAGATCATCGAGACCCCGATAACCGCGAACTTCAGGGAAGGCCTCACCGTGCTCCAGTACTTCATATCGACGCACGGAGCCAGGAAAGGTCTCGCCGACACAGCGCTCAAGACAGCCAACTCAGGCTACCTTACCAGGAGGCTCGTCGACGTAGCCCAGGACGCTATCATTGCTGAGGACGACTGCGGCACGCTCGACGGCATCTATATGACCCCGCTCGTCGAAGGCGGCGAGGTCATCGAGCCCATTGGCGAGAGGATCCTCGGAAGGGTCGTGCTCGAGGATGTCCTCGACCCCTTCACGAAGGAGGTCATTGTCGAGGCCAACGATGATATAGACGAGGGCAAGGTCGAGAGGATAGAGGAAGCCGGCATCGACAGGGTCAAGATAAGGTCGGTCCTCACCTGCCGCTCTACGCGCGGCATATGCATCAAGTGCTACGGAAGGGACCTGACGCGTGGAAGGATGGTCGAGATGGGCGAGGCCGTGGGCGTCATCGCCGCGCAGTCAATCGGCGAGCCCGGCACGCAGCTCACCATGAGGACCTTCCATATAGGCGGCACCGCCTCCAGGAGGGCCGAGCAGACGACCCTCGAGGCGAGGCACGAAGGCATAGTCAAGTACCACAACCTTAACGTGGCCTTGAACTCCAGGGGCGACTCGATCGTGATGAACCGCAACGGCGACATCTCGCTGCAGGACGACCAGGGCAGGGACCGCGAAAAGGATTCCATAATATACGGCGCGAGGCTCCGCGTGCCGGAAGGGCAGAAGGTCGCCATCGGCATGATCATCGCGGACTGGGACCCTTACACCATACCGATCATAACAGAGGTCGGCGGTATAATAAGGTTCGGGGATATCGAAGACGGCAAGACCATGAGGGAGCAGGTCGACGAGGTCACGGGCCTCTCAAGTAAGGTCATCGTCACCTTCAAGGAATCCGACTTGAGGCCGCGTGTCTCCATAAAGGACGAGTCGGGCCGCACGTACAAGATACCCGGCACTAACATCGAGGCCAGGTACCTCCTGCCGGTCGGCGCTATCCTCATGGTGGCCGAGGGCGACGCAGTGAAGGCCGGAGATATCGTTGCCAAGATACCGAGGGAGACCACAAAGACCAAGGACATTACCGGAGGACTTCCGAGGGTTGCCGAGCTCTTCGAGGCGAGAAAGCCAAAGGAGACGGCGGTCATAAGCGAGATCGACGGAATAGTCTCCTTCGGCAAGGACACCAAGGGCAAGAGGAAGGTCCTCATCACCCCTGAGACCGGTGACGCGAAGGAGTATCTCATACCCAAGGGCAAGCACATAAGCGTGAGGGAAGGCGACCGCGTCAGGGCCGGAGAGCCGTTGATGGACGGCAGCGCCAACCCGCACGACATCCTGCGCGTGCTTGGTGTCAAGGAACTGGCCAAGTACCTTGTCGACGAGGTGCAGGAGGTCTACAGGCTCCAGGGCGTTAAGATAAACGACAAGCACATCGAGACCATCGTGAGGCAGATGCTCCGCAGGGTCAAGATAAAGGACCCGGGCGACACCAACCTCCTCATCGGCGAGCAGGTCGAAAGGCACATCTTCGACGACGAGAACGACAGGGTCATCTCCAAGGGCAAGAGGCCGGCCATTGCCGAGCCGCTCCTGCAGGGTATAACCAAGGCATCGCTTTCTACCGAGTCCTTCATCTCGGCCGCCTCGTTCCAGGAGACGACCAAGGTCTTGACCGGGGCCGCGGTGGAAGGGAAGATCGACTATCTCCGTGGCTTGAAGGAGAACGTCATCATGGGCCGCCTTGTCCCGGCAGGCACCGGTTTCAGGCGCTACACCAAGTTCGCCGCGGAGCTTACGGAGCAGGCACAGAGCGATGCAGCGTCTGAAACGGAAGAAGGCGTAAAGGAGACCGCATAATTTTGCGGTCTCCCGTCTTTATCTCTTGCTAAAGACAGGCTGTTAGTGTTAATATCCCTTTTCGCCATTTTTTAGAATTAAGTGCCTCTCATGAGCCATTTAGCTCTTGACAAGGAAATGGAAAGCTGGTAGATTGCTTTGATTTACGCCAGCAGGTTAAGAAATCGAAAGGTAATCCGGTATGCCGACGATCAATCAGCTCGTACGTAAGGGCAGACAGAAGCCCAGGGTGAAGACAGCTTCACCGGCGCTTGAATCATGCCCGCAGAAAAGGGGCGTATGCGTCAGGGTCTACACGACCACCCCGAAGAAGCCGAACTCGGCTTTGAGGAAGGTGGCCAGGGTGAGGCTCACTAACGCGATGGAAGTTACCTCCTATATACCGGGTGTCGGCCACAACCTCCAGGAGCACTCGGTAGTGCTCATCAGGGGCGGCAGGGTCAAGGACCTCCCGGGTGTAAGGTACCATATAGTCAGGGGCACGCTCGACGCGACAGGAGTCGCCGACAGGAAGCAAGCCCGCTCAAAGTACGGCGCCAAGAGGCCCAAGTAGGCTTCCGGTAACGAAGCGTTCTAAGGAGAGAGTTTATGCCTCGTAAGGGGAATGTCCCGAAGAGGGACGTGCTGCCGGACCCGAAGTTCGGCGATAAGGTAGTAGCCAAGCTCATCAACAGGCTTACCGAGGACGGTAAGAAGAGCAAGGCAGAGGGTATCATCTACAGCGCCTTTGATGTTATCGAGGAGAAGACGAAGACCGAGGCGATGAAGGTCTTCAAGAAGGCCCTTGAGAATATCAAGCCCATGCTGGAGGTAAAGTCCAGAAGGGTCGGCGGAGCTACCTATCAGGTGCCCGTCGAGGTGAGGCCCGAGAGGAAGCTTTCGCTTGCGTTAAGGTGGGTAGTCAACTATTCGAGGTCTCGCGCAGAGAAGACGATGACAGAGAAGCTGGCCGCAGAGCTTATAGACGCATCGAACAACAAGGGCGGTTCCGTTAAGAAGAGGGAAGACGTGCACAAGATGGCCGAGGCCAACAAGGCCTTCGCCCACTACCGCTGGTAATTCCGGTTGTGGAGTCAGGGGATCAAACCCCGCTGCAAGAGGCTTAGCCGTCTGTCCCCTTTTTATAAATCGTAAAATCCGGATAGAGCGCATAGTTTGGGCCGTGACCCGGTCCCGTTCAAAGTAACTGAATCGCAGAGTTTATCTCAGGAGTAGCCGCTTTGGCAAGGCAAGTACCTTTAGACAGACAGAGAAATATCGGGATCATGGCCCACATCGACGCGGGCAAGACCACGACCACCGAGAGGATCCTCTACTATACGGGCGTTACCTACAAGATAGGCGAGGTCCACGAGGGCACCGCGGTCATGGACTGGATGGAGCAGGAGAAGGAGAGGGGTATAACCATCACCTCCGCCGCCACCACCTGTTCGTGGAAGGATACCCGTATCAATATTATAGATACGCCAGGGCACGTCGACTTCACCATTGAGGTCGAAAGGTCGCTCCGCGTACTTGACGGCGCCGTCGCTGTCTTCTGCTCCGTAGGCGGTGTTGAGCCTCAGAGCGAGACCGTCTGGAGGCAGGCCAACAAGTACCACGTGCCGAGGCTCGCATTCATAAACAAGATGGACCGCGTAGGTGCCGATTTCTTCAGGGTCGTCGCCATGATAGTCGACAGGCTTAAGGCACGCCCGGTCCTGCTGCAGCTCCCCATAGGCAAGGAAGATACATTCCAGGGCGTCGTCGACCTGATCCTTAATAAGGCGGTCGTCTGGGACGAGGAGACCCTCGGGGCCAAGTTCAGGATCGCCGATGTGCCGGCTGACATGCAGGCGCAGGTCGCTGAGTACAGGGAGAAACTCATAGAGGTCGCCGCTGATTTCGACGAGTCTCTCATGGAGAAGTACCTTGCTGGTGAGGAGCCAACGCAGGAGGAGCTTAAGGCTGCCCTGAGGAAGGGCACCATCGCGATGGAGATAATACCCGTCATATGCGGCTCTTCATTCAAGAACAAAGGCGTTCAGCTCCTTCTCGATACAGTTATTGAGTATCTTCCTTCCCCGGTAGATATTCCGCCCGTAAAGGGCATAGACCCTGAAACAGACGCAGAGGATACGAGGCCAACGGCAGATGACGCGCCGTTTTCTGCCCTCGCCTTCAAGATAATGACCGACCCGTTCGTTGGCCAGTTGACCTTCTTCCGGGTCTACTCCGGTTGCATGACAGCAGGCTCTTATGTCTATAACTCCAAGAAGGGGCACAAGGAGAGAATAGGCAGGCTTGTCAAGATGCACGCCAACAAGCGCGAGGACGTCAAAGAGGTATACGCCGGCGACATCGCCGCGGCGGTCGGTCTCAAGAACACGACCACCGGCGATACCATATGCGACCCTGAGAAGTTAATAGTGCTCGAGGCGATGGAGTTCCCGGAGCCGGTCATATCGATCGCCATCGAGCCCAAGACAAAGGCCGACCAGGAAAAACTCGGAATCGCGCTGCAGAAGCTCGCCATAGAAGACCCCTCTTTCCGCGTGAAAACTGACGAGGAGACAGGCCAGACTATCATATCCGGAATGGGCGAGCTCCATCTTGAGATCATCGTAGACAGGATGCTGCGCGAGTTCAAGGTAGAGGCCTCCGTCGGCAAGCCACAGGTCGCCTACAGGGAGACCATCACCAGGAAGGCGAAGGCCGAGGGCAAGTACATCAGGCAGACAGGCGGACGCGGTCAGTACGGCCACGTCTATATAGAGATAGAGCCGGGCGAGAAAGGTAAGAGCTTCGAGTTCGTCAACAAGATAGTCGGCGGCTCCATTCCGAAGGAGTACGTCTCCCCTGTCGAGAACGGCATGAGGGAGGCTTCCGAGAGCGGCATACTCGCCGGCTACCCTGTCGTCGACGTGAGGGTAACGCTTTACGATGGTTCGTACCACGAGGTCGACTCTTCTGAGATGGCCTTCAAGATAGCCGGCTCCATGGCCTTCAAGGAGGCCGTCAAGAACGCTGGCCCCATCCTTCTTGAACCGATTATGTCGGTCGAGGTCGTCGTGCCCGAGCAGTTCATGGGCGATGTCATAGGCGATCTCAACTCGAGAAGGGGGAAGATCCAGGGGATGGAGTCCAGGGGCGGCTTCCAGGTCGTTTCCGCCAACGTGCCTCTGGCGAATATGTTCGGTTATTCTACTGACCTGCGGTCCAAGACACAGGGCAGGGCTTCATATACCATGCAGTTCGCTCATTATGAGCAGGTGCCCAATTCGGTCACCGAGGTGCTGACCGCAAAGGTTCAGGCCAAGTAGGATTATTAAAATCAGAAAGGTTTCCTGGAGGAAGAAAAATGGGCAAGGCTAAATTCGAGAGGGGAAAGGCTCACCTGAACGTAGGCACGATAGGCCACGTTGACCACGGGAAGACCTCGCTAACCGCGGCTATAACCAAGGTCCTGAGCTCGAAGGGATACGCCGAGTTCCTGGCATACGAGAATATAGACAAGGCGCCTGAGGAGAGGGAGAGGGGTGTAACGATCTCCATATCCCACGTTGAGTATCAGACCGACAAGAGGCATTACGCCCACATCGACTGTCCTGGCCATGCCGACTACATAAAGAACATGATAACTGGCGCCGCGCAGATGGACGGCGCGATACTGGTTGTTTCCGCCGCCGACGGCCCGATGCCCCAGACAAGGGAGCACATCCTCTTGGCCCGCCAGGTCGGCGTGCCCTATGTGGTGGTCTTCCTCAACAAGGTCGACATGGTCGACGACAAGGAGCTTCTGGACCTCGTTGAGCTTGAGGTGAGGGAGCTTCTTAACCAGTACAAGTTCCCCGGGGACGATATCCCTGTGATAAAGGGCAGCGCTCTCAAGATACTTGAGTGCGGCTGCGGCAAGAAGGAGTGCGAGTGGTGCGGTGCTGTACACCAGCTTACCGATACGCTCGACACCTACATCCCCGATCCCAAGAGGGAGATAGACAAGCCGTTCCTTATGCCGGTTGAGGACGTCTTTTCGATATCAGGCCGCGGCACGGTTGTGACCGGCAGGGTCGAGAGGGGCGTTGTCAAGGTCGGCGAGGAGATAGAGATAATAGGGCTTCGTGCCACTCAGAAGACCATCGTGACGGGTGTTGAGATGTTCAGGAAGCTTCTGGACGAGGGCAGGGCCGGAGACAACATCGGCGCCCTCTTGAGGGGCACCAAGAAGGAAGACGTTGAGAGGGGTCAGGTCCTTGCGAAGCCGGGTTCAGTGACCCCGCACACGAAGTTCAAGGGCGAGGTCTATATCCTCACGAAGGAAGAGGGCGGCCGCCACACCCCGTTCTTCAACGGCTACAGGCCTCAGTTCTACTTCAGGACTACCGACGTTACCGGGATAGCGAAGCTTCCCGAGGGTGTTGAGATGGTCATGCCCGGAGACAACGTTAACATAGACGTAGAGCTTATAAACCCGATAGCCATGGAAGAGGGCTTGAGGTTCGCCATCCGCGAGGGCGGCAGGACCGTCGGCGCGGGTGTTGTTACAAAGATACTTGAGTAGGATATCCGCCAAGGCGGAACCTGGGACAATAAGGTACGGAGTTTAAAGGGTGGATAACCAGAAGATCAGAATAAGGCTTAAGGCGTTCGACCACAGGCTTCTCGATAAGTCTGTGAAGGAAATCGTCGAGACTGCAAGGAGGACGGGCGCGCAGATAAACGGCCCGATACCGCTTCCGACCAGGATCAACAGGTTCACCGTGCTGCGTTCACCCCATGTGGACAAGAAGAGCCGTGAGCAGTTCGAGATACGCACTCACAAGAGGCTCATGGACATAATGGAGCCCACGCAGAACACGGTCGATGCCCTCATGAAGCTTGACCTCCCCGCAGGCGTGGACGTGGAGATAAAGCTCGAGTAATACTCCTTCAGTTAGACTGCTAGGCTGTTAGATACTCAATCCTATAAGGCGCGCATGCACCCGCGAGGGGGCCTCTGCGGCAGGGAATGCGAAAAATGATAGAAGGTATAATCGGCAAGAAGGTCGGGATGACCCATGTCTATTCCGATGACGGCGCAATGGTGCCTGTAACGGTCATCAAGACCGGCAACACCGTTGTCCAGAGGAAGACCAAGGGCAAGGACGGGTATGAGGCCGTGCAGGTCGGCTTCATGGAGAAGAAGGAGTCGAGGGTCAACAAGGCCATGAAAGGCCATTTCAAAAAGGCCGGCAGCACTCCTTTCTACCGCCTCGTAGAGCTCAAGGGCACTGAGCTTGATGCTTACCAGCCAGGCGCAGCCATAAACGCGGCCGACGTATTCAAGGCTGGCGACTGGGTCGATGTCATCGGCAAATCAAAGGGAAAAGGCTTCATGGGCTCCATGAGGAGGCACAACTTCAGTGGCGGCTCCGAGTCCCATGGTTCAATGCACAACAGGGCCCCTGGCTCGATCGGCTCGAGCTCTGATCCGTCGAGGGTATACAAGGGAATGAAGATGGCAGGTCATATGGGCGCTGCCGAGGTCACTGTGCAGAACCTGAGGATAGTGGGCGTGAGGGCCGAGGAGAATATCCTTCTGGTAAAGGGCGCTGTGCCAGGTGCTGTCAACAGCGTTGTCGTCATAAAAAAGGCGCTTAAAAAGTAGGCCAGAGCCTGTTTTTTGGTTGAGAATTGATTACGGATTGTGTATAGTCGTTGTTTAACCGAAATTTCAAGGGATTAGGGATATGAACGTAGAGGTTCTGAACACGAATGGCTCAAAAGTCTCCGAGATGGTCTTGAGCGACGTTATCTTCGCCGGCGATGTTAAAGAGCATCTGTTCTATGAAGTGGTCAAGATGCAGCGCGCCAACAAGAGGGCCGGCACCGCTTCGACCAAGACAAAGGGCGAGGTCAGCGGCGGCGGCGCGAAGCCCTGGAAGCAGAAGGGCACCGGACGCGCGAGGTCTGGCTCGAACAGGAGCCCTCTCTGGAGGCATGGCGGTACGGTATTTGGGCCGCATCCGAGGGACTACTCGTACAAGGTCCCGAAGAAGGTCATGAAGGAAGCCATCAAGAGCGCTCTCAGGCTGAAGGTAAAGGAGGGCAGGTTTACGGTCCTCGATTCGATAGAGCTGGCTGAGCCCAGGACAAAGGCCGCGATCGAGGTGCTTAAGAAGCACAACCTGGACAACGCCCTCATCATCATCGACGGCGCGAACAGGAACCTTGAGCTCGCGGTAAGGAACCTTAAGGACTTCCAGGTGCAGAAGGCAGGGGGGCTCAACGTCTATGACATACTGAGCTACGACAACCTGGTCATTACCAGGGCCGCCCTTGAGAAAGTAGAGGCGATGGTGCAATGAAAAACCATTACTCAATATTGAAATCACCGGTCATCACGGAGAAAAGCACGGCAGCCACGGCCGAAGGCAAGGTCGTATTCTGGGTGGAGCTTACCGCCACCAAGAAGGACATCAAGGACGCCGTTGAGAATATATTCAAGGTAAAGGTCCTGGACGTGAACACGCAGCGCGTGCCCGGCAAGATGAAGAGGATGGGCAAGTTCCAGGGGCAGAAGCCCACGAGGAAGAAGGCCTATCTCAAGCTCCGCGAGGGAGACAAGATAGAGATCTTTGAAGGCGTGTAAAAAAACGATTAAATTTTCGAGAAGAGAAAGACGATGCCAGTAAAAAAATACAATCCTACTTCACCGGCTCTTAGAAAAAAGACCACACTGGTCAATGACGTCGCGAAGAAGAGGCCTGAAAGGGCCCTGACCGTATCATTCGGCAAAAGCGGCGGCAGGAACAACGCCGGAAGGGTGACCACCCGCTGGATAGGCGGCGGGCACAAGAGGCTCTACAGGCTCATCGACTTCAAGAGGGACAAGGTAAACATCCCGGCGAAGGTCGCGGCGATAGAGTACGACCCGAACAGGACCGCTAATATTGCGCTCCTTAACTATGTGGACGGCGAGAAGAGGTACATACTCGCCCCCCTTGACCTCAAGGTTGGCGATACTGTGGTAGCCGGACCTGATGTCGACATAAAGCCCGGCAACGCACTGCCGTTCCGCGCGATACCGGTCGGTACCTTCGTCCACAACGTTGAGATGCGCAAGGGCAAGGGCGGACAGCTCGTCAAGAGCGCCGGTTCCTACGCGCAGCTCATGGCCAAAGAGGGCGATTACGCTACCATTAAGCTGCCCTCGAACGAAGTCAGGTACGTCCTTCAGGACTGTTACGCGACAATAGGCCAGATCGGCAACAAAGACCACGAGAACGTTACCATCGGAAAGGCCGGAAGGTCACGCTGGCTCGGCAGGAACCCCAAGGTAAGGGGTGTTGCCATGAACCCGGTCGACCATCCGCATGGCGGCGGCGAGGGCAAGAGCAAGGGCGGAAACCACCCGACCAACCCCTGGGGCGTGCCAACTAAAGGGTACAAGACCAGGAGACGCAAGATCTCTGACAAGTATATAATTACCAGGAGGAAATAACGGTGCGTTCTGTAAAAAAAGGCCCGTTCGTAGACGAGCACCTCATGGAGAAGATATCGGCCGCAACCGACGCCAGGCAGAGGAAAGTAGTCAAGACCTGGTCAAGGCGGTCCATGATAACACCCGAGATGGTGGGATTTACGATAGCGGTACATAACGGCAAGAAGTTCGTACCGGTTTTCGTGACCGAGAACATGGTGGGCCACAAGCTTGGAGAGTTTTCCCCCACTCGCACCTTTCACGGCCATTCCGGAATAAAGAAGGCAAAGGTGCCCGGGGCCAAGGGTTAAGCGGTCCGGTTAAGCAATTCGCATAAGGAGCCAGGAATCAAGATGGAAGCCAAGGCTATTCTAAGATATTTAAAGACCTCTCCCCAGAAGGCGCGCCTGGTCGTAGACCTCATCAGGGGCAAGAGGGTCGACGAGGCGATCACGATACTAAGCTATAACCACAAGGCAGTGAGCAGGGAAATAGTCAAGCTCGTAAAGAGCGCCGCTGCCAACGCCGAGAACACCAAGAGCCTTGATGTCGACAAGCTCTACGTCAAGACCGCCTATGTCGACGGCGGGCCGACGCTCAAGCGCACCCATTCAAAGGCCATGGGCAGGGGCGCCGTCATAAGGAGAAGGACGAGCCACGTGACTGTCGTGCTCGGTGAGAGATAAAGCCGCTGTTTTTATTATTCTGAAAGAACTTAGAACGGAGGTCGGTTTTTGGGCCAGAAGGTACATCCAATAGGATTCAGACTGGGGATTTCCAAGGGTTGGAACTCGAGATGGTACAGCGAGAAGAAATACGCCGAATTCGTCCACGAGGACCTGAAGCTCAGGAAGTTCGTTAAAAAGAAGCTCTTCCACGCCGGCATATCCTCGATAGATATAGAGAGGACTGCCAACCGCGTGAAGGTCATCATAAGGACCGCGAGGCCCGGCATCGTGATAGGCAAGCGCGGCGCCGAGATAGACGTGATGAAAAAGCAGCTCGCGAAGCTCACCGGCAGGGATGTGGACCTTGAGATAGTGGAGGTCAGAAAGCCCGATACCGACGCTCAGCTCGTCGCAGAGAACATCGCGCTGCAGCTCGAAAGAAGGGTGTCGTTCAGAAGGGCCATGAAAAAGTCCGTGACCTCATCTATGAGGATGGGGGCAAAGGGCATAAAGATAATGTGCGCCGGAAGGCTCGGCGGAGCCGAGATAGCCAGAAGCGAATGGTACAGGGAGGGCAGGGTGCCGCTACACACACTGAGGGCCGATATAGACTACGGCCAGGCAGAGGCGCTTACGACCTTCGGCATCATTGGCGTAAAGGTATTTGTTTATAAGGGCGAGGTCCCGACTCAGAGGGCGGTTGAAGAAGCGGCCGCGGCGCAAAAGGGGTAGTTTCGAGCCATGTTGATACCAAAAAAAGTCAAATTCAGGAAGCAGCAGAGGGGCAAAAGGAGAGGGCTTGCCACCAGGGGGGCTGAACTGTCCTTCGGCAACTTCGGGCTTCAGTCGATCGAGTGCGGATGGCTTTCCACCCGCCAGATCGAGGCCGGCAGGATCGCCATGACCCGTTTCATAAAAAGGGGCGGCAAGATCTGGATAAGGGTATTCCCCGATAAGCCTATAACCAAGAAGCCAGCTGAGACAAGGATGGGAAGCGGAAAGGGCGCTCCCGAGGACTGGGTAGCTGTAATAAAGCCAGGGCGCGTGCTCTATGAGATGGAGGGCGTGACAGAGGATGTGGCAAGAGAGGCCTTCAGGCTCGCCTCCCACAAGATCTCGCTCAGCACAAAGTTTATTAAAAGGGAAGCAATATGAAACCGGCAGAGATAAGGGGTATGACCCTTGAGGACTTAAAGGCGAAGGGGAGTGAGCTTGAAAAGGAGCTCTTCAGCCTCCGCATGCGCCATGCCACCAGCCAGCTTGAGAACCCGTTGAGGCTCAGGGCGCTGCGCAGAGACATCGCAAGGATGAGGACCATCGCAGCCGAGAAGGAGAGGGGGAAGAAATAACAGATGTCAGCAGAACTCAGAACTCCGCATAAAAAGACCCTCGTAGGCAGCGTGCTCACAAGCGGCAAGATGGACAAGACCGTCGTGGTCTCCATCGAGAGGCTCGCGAAGCACCCCTTCTACGGCAAGTACGTCAAGAGGAACGTCAAGTACACGGCCCATGACGAGAAGAACGAGTGCGGCTCCGGCGACAAGGTCCTCATAGTCGAGACCAGGCCGCTCAGCCGGACCAAGAGATGGCGCGTTAAAGAAATTCTGGAGAAGGCAAAATGATACAGATCAGGTCGATCCTCGGGGTTGCTGATAACTCGGGGGCCAAGAAGGTCTCGTGCATAAAGGTCATAGGCGCTTCCAACAAGCTCATCGCCAACATCGGCGACGTCATTGTCGTCAACGTCAAGGAAGCCGTTTTTGACGCGAAGGTTAAAAAAGGCGACGTGGCAAGGGCTGTAATAGTGCGCACCAGGAAGGAGACCAGGAGGCCTGACGGGTCTTACATCAGGTTCGACGAGAACTCCTGCGTGATAATCAACAAAGATGGCGAACCCGTGGGAACCAGGATATTCGGGCCAGTTGCCAGGGAACTGCGCGCCAAGAAGTTCATGAAGATAGTGTCGCTCGCACCAGAAGTCCTCTAATTCAGACAAGGGTTGGTTGAAAATGGCATTGAAGATAAGGAAAGACGACCAGATAATGGTCATAGCCGGCAAGGAGAGGGGCAAGACTGGCAAGGTCTTGAGGGTAGACCCAGAGAAGGAAAAGGTCTACGTCGAGAAGCTCAACCTTGTCAAGCGCCACCAGAAGCCTTCGGCCAAGTACAAGCACGGCGGCATAATCGAGAAAGAGGCTCCGTTGCATGTCTCGAACGTGATGCTGCTTTGCGAGAAGTGCAAGGGCCCGGTGAGGGCTGGCAAAAAGACCGAAGGCGACCGCAGGGTGAGGTTTTGCAAAAAGTGCGGTGAGGTGCTGGATAAATGAACCCGAGAGTAAAGGAAAAATATTCTAAAGAAGTAGTGCCTGCGATGATGAAGGAGTTCAGCTACACCAGCGCCATGCAGGTGCCCAAGCTGGAGAAGGTAGTCCTTAATATCGGTCTCGGCGAGGCCGTAAAGGACGTAAAACTTATAGATGCCGCCACGCGCGACCTTACTGCGATAACAGGCCAGAAGCCGGTCGTGACCAAGGCCAAGAAGTCCATAGCGACCTTCAAGCTCAGGGAAGGCATGCCAATCGGCTGCATGGTGACCCTCAGGGGCCCCAAGATGTTCGAGTTCTTCGACCGTCTCGTATCCTTCGCTATTCCCAGGATCAGGGACTTCAAGGGCATGCCGGATAAGTCTTTCGACGGCAGGGGCAACTACACGATCGGCGTAAAAGAGCAGATCATATTCCCGGAAATAGAGTACGACAAGATAGACAAGATCAGGGGACTCAACATAACCATCAATACCACCGCGAAGAGCGATGAGGAGGCGAAGGCCCTCCTTAAGCACCTGGGAATGCCTTTCAGGAGCTAAAGCTTTTAACCGCCATGGAGGTTTTTAATTGGCTAAGAAGTCACTCATAGCAAAGGCCAAAAGGAAGCAGAAGTTCAAGGTCAGGGAGTACAACCGCTGCCCCATTTGCGGCAGGTCAAGGGCCTACTACAGGAAGTTTGACATGTGCAGGCTCTGCATGAGGAAAATGGCCCTCAAGGGCGACCTCCCCGGCGTGGTCAAGGCCAGCTGGTAATAATTAAGAGACGGAGAAACAGGAAATGTCGATGACAGACCCGATCGCGGACATGCTGACCAGAATCAGGAACGCGGTCCAGGCGAAACAGCAGGAGGTCGTACTTCCCGCCTCCACAGTGAAACTTGAGATCGCCAAGATCCTCAAGGAGGAGGGCTACATAAAAGACGTGTCCTCCTTCAAGGATGGCTCAAAGGGCTATATCAAGGTGCTCCTCAAGTGGGGGCCCTTGAAGAAGAGCTCGATATCCGCCATCAAGAGGGTAAGCAGGCCAGGCCTCAGGAGGTACGTGGGCAAGGAGGATATTCCCAGGGTCTTCAACGGCCTCGGAATAGCGATAGTGTCGACCTCCAGGGGGCTCATGACCGACAGGAAGGCCAGAGAGCTCGGAGTTGGCGGAGAAGTCGTCTGCACGGTATTTTGATAACTGCTAAATCCACGGACACTACAGAAGGATCACGAAATGTCAAGGATAGGTAAACAGGCTATAGCTGTTCCGGCAAGCGTCAAGGTCGCCTTTGAGCGCAACCTGATAAAGGTAGCCGGCCCTCAGGGCGCTCTTGAGATGCCCATGAGGACAGAGGTCTCGGTGGAGTTCAAGGACTCCCAAATAACCGTGACCAGGGCTGATGAGTCAAGGCTCGCGAGGTCTTTGCACGGCCTTACCAGGTCGCTTATAGCGAACATGGTCAAGGGCGTGACCGAGGGCTTCCAGAAGAGGCTGGACATAGTAGGCGTCGGCTACAAGGCCGATGTGCAGGGCAACGTCCTTAACCTCGCGCTCGGATACTCGCACCCGGTTAAATACGAACTCCCCAAGGGCATTAGCGCCACAGTCGACAAGCAGACCGGCGTCATAGTAAAAGGCGCGGACAAGCAGCTCGTCGGGCAGGTGGCGGCCGACATAAGGGCCTTCAGGAAGCCGGAACCCTATAAGGGCAAGGGCATCAAGTACTCAGATGAGGTAATACGGAGAAAGGCCGGCAAGGCTGGCAAGGCCGGAGGTAAATAAGGCAGATGAATGGTAGGGTATTGAAGCAGAGCGGCTGGGAGAGAAGGAAGGCGCGCGTCAGGAAGAAGATCAAGGGGACGGCCGAGAGGCCCAGGCTCAACGTGCGCAGGTCGAACAAGCACATATACGCCCAGATCATAGACGACACCACCGGAAAGACACTGGCGGCGGCATCCACAAAGATGAAAGAGCTCGAAGGGGCTGACGGTAAGAAGATAGACGCGGCGAAGAAGGTCGGCCAGACTATCGGCAAGATCGCCGCCGATAAGGGCATAGAAAAGGTCGTGTTTGACAGGTCCGGCTATATCTACCACGGCAGGGTCAAGGCCCTTGCCGAGGGCGCCAGAGAAGCTGGCCTGAAGTTCTGAGCATATCAAACGCAGATTTGGGGTTTTCCTCCAAACCGGGACCAATAAGGGAGGCTTTTTTTGGACAAGATAGACGTAAACGCCCTGGAGCTTAAGGATAAGCTCGTATACCTCAACAGGGTCGCCAAGGTCGTCAAAGGCGGAAAGAGGTTCAGCTTCAACGCCATCGTCGTGGTAGGCGACGCGAAAGGCCATGTGGGGATCGGCCTGGGCAAGGCTAACGAAGTGCCCGAGGCTATAAGGAAGGCTATAGAACAGGCCAAGAAATCCCTCATACGGGTACCGATAGTCGAAGACGGCACCATACCCTACGAGGTAACCGGTGCATTCGGCGCGGGCAGGGTCTTCCTGAGGCCAGCTTCACCTGGTACCGGCATCATCGCCGGGGGCGGGGTCAGGGCGGTCGTTGAGTCTGTCGGCATCACTAACGTCCTTACGAAGTGCATAGGGACCAACAACCCTCATAACGTCGTGAAGGCCACCATGGACGCGCTCAAGCAGCTCAGGAGCCCGGAGAACGTCGCGGAGACCCGCGGAAAGCATCTTCAAGAGGTAAGGTGATGGAGAAGAAGATAAAGGTTACTTTGAAAAAGAGGCCCGCGACCGAAAGGCTCCGCATAATACTCAAGGGTATGGGCCTTAATAAGACCAATAGCTCGAGGGAGCTTCTTGACAACCCATCTACAAGGGGGATGGTCGCGAAGGTATCCCACCTCGTTTGCGTCGAAGAGCCAAAATAGTATTTGAGCCGCTCCTAAATTTATCAAGCTATCCAAAAGGGAATAGAGATGCTTAACAGGCTTAAGGCACCCAAGGGCGCCAACCAGAAAAAAACAAGGCGCGGTCGCGGCGAAGGCAGCGGGCTCGGCAAGACCTCCGGAAGGGGCGGCAAGGGGCAGACCGCGAGGTCAGGCGGCAACGTGAAGCCCGGGTTTGAGGGCGGACAGATGCCGCTTCAGAGGAAGCTCCCGAAGAGGGGCTTCACTAATATATTCAAGACCGATTATCAGATAGTAAATATCGGCGCAATAGCGGCTGCGTTCAAGGCCGGAGAGGTAGCAGACCCGGCTTCGATACTCGATAAAGGCCTCATTAAAAGGCAGCTCCCTGTCAAGGTCCTCGGCGAGGGCGAGATAAAGGCCGCCATCACGGTAAAGGCCAACAGCTTCAGCCAGAGCGCTATCGAGAAGATAAAGGCCGCGGGCGGAACCGCGGAGGTAATCTGATTTGGCGGGGATAACTCCGAACATAAGCAAGATCCCGGAGCTTAACCGCCGCATTCTGATTACACTTATCATGCTTGCAGTCTTCAGGCTCGGTGTTTTCATTCCCACCCCCGGGATCGACGGCGAGGCGCTTGCGGCTTTTTTCAAGGGCGCGAGCGGGACGCTCCTTGACTTCGCTACAATGTTCACCGGAGGCGCTCTAGAGCGCTTTTCCGTTTTTGCGCTGGGCATAATGCCCTATATCAGCGCATCCATCATCATCCAGCTTCTCGCCGCTGTTGTTCCGCACCTTGAAAAGCTCCAGAAAGAGGGCGAGGCCGGCAAGAAGACGATAACCCAGTACACCAGGTACTCGACCGTAGGCCTGAGCATCGTCCAGAGCCTCATGATAGCTGTAGGCCTGGAGTCGATGAGGGGACCTGCCGGAGAGCCGATAGTCCTGAATCCCGGATGGGACTTCAGGCTTCTTACAATAATAACCCTGACCACCGGGACATGTTTTCTCATGTGGCTGGGCGAGCAGATAACTGAGAGAGGGGTAGGCAACGGCATATCCCTCATAATATTCGTCGGCATAGTGGCTAACATGCCCTCGGCCCTCTACAACACCATACAGCTGGTGCGGGCCGGTGAGATGAGCCTTTTTGTCATCATCCTCCTTATCGTCCTTATGGTGTCTGTCGTCGCCTTCATCGTATTCATGGAGATGGGGCAGAGGAGGATACCGATACAGTACCCGAAAAGGGTCGTGGGCCGGAAGGTCATGGGGGGAGGCACTCAGCACCTGCCGCTTAAGGTGAATACCTCAGGGGTCATACCACCGATATTCGCCTCGTCGATAATCGTATTCCCGGCTACCGTGGCCAACTTCATTAACGTTCCGTCGATGAAGTGGCTGGCCCAGAGCCTGAGCCCGGGAGGGCTTCTCTATAACGCCCTGTTCGTGGTTCTTATAATATTCTTCACGTTCTTCTACACGGCTATCCAGTTCAACCCGAAGGACGTGGCGGAGAACCTTAAAAAGTACGGCGGCTTCGTGCCAGGCATAAGGCCGGGGGCGAACACCGCAGATTATCTCGATACCGTGCTCACGAGACTGACTCTCTGGGGCGCTATATATCTGGCGGCGGTATGCGTACTGCCGTCGCTTCTTATAACCGAGTTCAACGCGCCCTTTTACTTCGGAGGCACAGCCCTCCTGATCATCGTTGGCGTCGGCATGGACACCGCGCAACAGATAGAATCGCACCTTTTGGCCCGGAGCTACGAGGGTCTGCTTAAAAAAGGTAAGATAAAAGGCAGGGGCTTTTAGGGATCTGATATGAACATCATTCTTCTCGGAGCCCCAGGAGCCGGAAAAGGCACTCAGGGCAAGAGCCTCGCTGACAAGTACAGGATCCCACAGATATCGACCGGGGACATCCTGCGCGCTAACGTAAGGAACAAGACCCAGCTTGGCTTAAAGGCCAAGGAATATATGGACAAGGGCGCGCTCGTGCCAAACGAAGTTGTTGTCGGCATGGTCGTAGACCGTATCAAAGAGGATGACGCCCAGGCTGGGTTTATCCTCGACGGCTTTCCCAGGACTATAGCCCAGGCCGAGGCGCTCAAGGCGACCCTTGATTCCCAGGGCAAGAAGATAGACGCCGTCATCGGCATAGAGGTCGACAGGAAGGAACTGATAAGAAGGCTTTCCGGCCGCCGGGTCTGCAGGAAATGCGGGGCGAGCTATCATGTCATATTCAGCCCTCCGGTGAACATCGGCATGTGCGACGCGTGCGGCTCAGAGATATACCAGAGGGACGACGACAAGGAAGAGACCATTGAAGCGAGGCTCAAGGTCTACGAGGAAGAGACATTCCCTCTCGTTGAGCACTATTCCGGCAAGAAGCTTTACAGGGGGATCGACGGGAAGGGGCCTGTAGACCAGATAACAGGCGCGATCGTAGGGGCAATTGAGCAGGGAAGCGATAATACTAAAATCTCCTGAAGAGATACAGGTCATGCGCAGGGCCGGTGTCGCAGTCGCCGAAGTCCTGGCAATCCTCAAAAGTAAGGTCAGGCCCGGGGTCACGACCCTTGACCTTGAAAAGATAGCCGAAGAAGAGACAAAGAAGAGAAAGGCCGTGCCCGCCTTCAAGGGGTACAGGGGTTACCCGTACTGCCTGTGTACTTCGGTGAATGAGCAGGTAGTGCACGGTATGCCATCGAAGATGGCGCTTAAGGACGGGGATATCCTTAGTATTGACTTCGGCGTCAGGATCGATGGTTTTTACGGCGACTCTGCCGTTACCCTGCCGGTCGGCAAGGTAACTGAGGAGGCCAGCCTCCTTATGAGGGTTACCGAGGAGTCGCTCGCAAGGGCGATAGAGGCCGCCAAGGTCGGGGGCCGCCTCATGGACGTATCCTCGGCGGTACAGACCCATGTAGAGTCCTTTGGGTTCTCGGTAGTAAGAGAGTTCGTCGGGCACGGGATAGGAAGAGAGCTCCATGAGCCGCCTCAGGTGCCGAACTTCGGGACCCCAGGGACCGGCGTAAGATTAAAAGAAGGCATGGTGCTGGCGATAGAGCCCATGATAAACGCGGGTGGCTGGGCCATCAGGGTTCTGGAAGACGGCTGGACGGCCGTTACGGCTGACGGTCGCCTTTCCGCTCATTTCGAGCATACGGTAGCAATAACCCCGGAAGGGCCGCTGGTGCTCTCGAGGCTTTAGAAAACAGGAACAGGATGCCTAAAGAGGAAGCAATACTCGTAGAGGGGACGGTAATCGAGACTCTCCCGAACGCAATGTTCAGGGTGGAGCTGGAGAACAAGCACAAGGTGCTTGCTCATGTCTCCGGAAAAATGAGGATGCATTTCATCAAGATACTGCCCGGCGACAAGGTCACGGTCGAGCTGTCTCCCTATGACCTTACCAGGGGCAGGATAACATACAGGGCCAAGTAGTTTTCAAAAAGCGAGGAAAAAGATGAAGGTAAGAAGTTCAGTAAAGAAGATATGCGCCAAGTGCAAGATCATAAAGAGAAGCGGTGTAGTCCGCGTGGTCTGCACAAACCCCAAGCACAAGCAGAGGCAGGGGTAAGCTTTTTTTAACCTCAGCCGTTTTCCAAAGGAGGAAAAGTTTTGGCAAGGATCGCTGGTGTAGACCTGAAAAAGAACAAAAGGATTGATGTCGCGCTGACCCAGATCTACGGCGTCGGCCAGACCTCAGCCAGGAAGATACTCGAGAAGGCGGCCGTTGAGCCTTCGGTAAAGGTGCAGGACCTCACGGAGCCGCAGGTCGCGGCCATCAGGAAGGCCATCGACACCGACTTCAAGGTGGAAGGTGATCTCAGAAAAGAGGTCTCCATGCATGTCAAGATGCTTATCGACATGGGCTGCTACAGGGGCATACGCCATAGGAAGAACCTCCCGGTGCGCGGTCAGAGGACCCATACCAACGCGAGGACAAGGAAAGGCCCCCGCAAGGGCGTGGTTTCGACCAGGAAGTCCGAATAAAGAATTTACTGGATTTTCACAGGTGTTTTAGGGCATAATAACTATTTGCGGTCAATTCAGGGGCCTGGACATTTTTACAGGCGCTTTAGAGTCTCCGGAGGAGTTTTAGATGGCAAAGGTCAAGAAGGAAAAGAGAGCTGTATCAAGGGGGGTCGCCCACATCAAGTCGACCTTCAACAACACGATTGTGAGCATCACCGACCCTGCCGGGAACGTGATAGCCTGGTCGAGCTGCGGAGCGCAGGGCTTCAAGGGCTCAAGGAAGGGCACGCCCTTCGCCGCGCAGGTCGCAGCCGAGACGGCCGCGAAGAAGGCGATGGACAGCGGTGTAAAGACCGTTGAGGTATTTATAAACGGCCCGGGAGCTGGCAGGGAAGCGGCATTGAGGTCTTTGCAGGCCGCCGGGTTCAGCATCAGCCTTATAAGGGACGTAACGCCTCTCCCCCACAACGGGTGCAGGCCCCCGAAGAGGCGCAGGGTATAACTCAAAGAATTCATTTACGCGCATTTTGGCGCCCTGCCCGGCCATATGTCCGGGCACTGGATGAACGGAGGAAGCAAGTTGGCAAGGTATACTGAATCGGTTTGCAAGATCTGCAGGCGCGAAGGCATGAAGCTATTCTTCAAGGCCGAGCGCTGCTACACTGACAAATGCGCGTTCGAGAGAAGGGCTTACGCGCCGGGCCAGCACGGCCAGGCCAGGGGCAAGGTCTCCGAATACGCGTTGCAGCTTCGAGAGAAGCAGAAGGTCAAGAGGACCTACGGTCTCATGGAGACACAGTTCAAGAACACCTTCAAGGACGCGGACAGGTCCAGGGGCATAACCGGCGAGAACCTCATCACGATGCTTGAAAGAAGGCTCGACAATGTGGTCTACAGGCTGGGGATCGCAGGCTCCAGGAGCGAGGCCAGGATGATGGTCACTCACGGCTACTTCCGGTTGAACGGCAGGAAGGTCGACATCCCTTCCTACAGGGTCAAGCAGAACGATATGATTGAGGTCGCTGAGAAGAGGAAGAAGGAAGCCAGGCTCGCCGACAACATCAAGTCGGCCGAGAGCAGGCATGGAATACCGGAGTGGCTCCTGCTTGACAGGGATAACCTCAAGGGAACGGTCGCAAGGCTCCCGAGAAGGGAAGATACCACGCTGCCTATGCACGAGCAGCTTATTGTCGAGCTCTACTCCAAATAATAATCCTGAAAGACCTGCCTTCCGGCGGCCGCGGCTGCCGGAAGGAAAGCCTTTTTTAGGTCTTACTACAATTTAAACAAGGATAGGTAAACCATGCAAAAAAACTGGCGTGACCTTATCAAACCGAAAAAGCTTGAGGTAGAAAAAGACACGCTTACCCCGACATACGGCAAGTTCGTAGCTGAGCCGCTTGAAAGGGGTTTTGGCGTGACGATCGGCAACGCCATCAGGAGGATACTCCTTTCGTCCCTTCAGGGCGCGGCCATCACCTCGGTCAAGATAGACGGAGTCCTGCATGAGTTCACCTCGATCCACGGGGTCAAGGAGGACGTTTCCGATATAATACTGAACCTTAAGCAGGTCAGGCTCAAGCTCCACGGCGAGGGGCCCAAGACCTTGAGGATAAAGAACGGCGGAGACGGAGTACTTAAGGCCGGCGACATCATAACCGATTCTACCGTCGAGGTCCTTAACCCTGACCAGCACATAGCAACGGTCGCGAAGGACGCGAAGTTCGACTGCGAGCTCGCCGTAGCATCCGGCAAGGGCTATGTGCCTTCAGAGAGGAACAAGCTGCCTGAGATGCCCATCGGGACCATCCCGGTCGATTCCATATTCCAGCCCGTAAGCAGGGTAAACTTCAACGTGACCCATGCCAGGGTAGGGCAGAGGACCGACTATGACAAGCTCGTGCTCGAGGTGTGGACGACCGGCGCTATCGACCCGCAGAGCGCTGTAGCTGTCGCCGCCAAGATATTGAAGGACCAGCTGAGCGTCTTCATCACTTTCGAAGAGGGCGAGGAAGAGGCTCTCTTGGAAAGAGGCGAGGGCAAGCCTCAGTTCAACGACAACCTCTTTAAGACAGTGGACGAGCTTGAGCTCTCCGTCAGGTCGGCAAACTGCCTCAAGAACGCAGATATCAAGTATATCGGCGAGATGGTGCAGAAGACCGAGCAGGAGATGCTCAGGACAAAGAACTTCGGCAGGAAATCTCTTAACGAGATAAAGGAAATACTTCGCGGAATGGGCCTGGATTTCGGCATGAAGCTCGAGGGCTTCCCCTCAAGAAAAGAGCTTGACGGCATGCATTCTGAGCACAAGGAGACCGCCTAAGGGGCACGCCTTATGAGACATAACAGAGACGAAAAGAGATTTGACAGGACATACAGCCATCTGAAGAGCATGCTTGCCAACATGACCAACGACCTGGTCATGCACGGCAGGATAAAGACGACCACGCCCAAGGCCAAGGTGCTCAGGAGCTACGCCGAGAAGATGATAACGCTCGGCAAGAACGGCAGCCTGGCCTCAAGGAGAAGGGCTATGGCCTTCATGAGGAACAAGGTCGCCGTCACAAAGCTCTTCGCCGAGGTCGCACCGCAGTTCAAGGAACGCAACGGCGGCTATACAAGGATAATGAAGCTCGGCAACAGGCCCGGAGACAACGCCGCTATCTCCATCATAGAGCTGGTAGAGGGTGCGCAAGTGAAGGCTGCCGAAGCTACGGTAAAGGCCAAGGCTCCGAAGAAGCCCGCGGCGGCCAAGGCAAAAGCGCCTGCCAAGGCGAAGGCTGCGGCTACCGAAAAGAAAGCCCCTGCCAAGAAGGCGGCCGCGAAGAAGGAAACGGCTGAAAAGACCGAGAAGGCGCCGGCAAAGATGGCGCCCAGGAAAAAGGCCGCTGACAAGGAATAAAGGTAAAGGGACGGGAGTTATCCCGTCCCTTTGTTTTTCTTTAGAAGCTGTTCGTTTGATTTCGTTTTAAACTCAACTATAATAGTATTGCGGGACCGGCTCATCTGCTGGCAATCGCAAATCTGACCTGTCTTTTTCCGCTCGACCGGCCTCTTTGGGCAGGCAAAAAAAACGCAGAGACGGAGGTTTTTATGTCAAATTCGATGACCAAGTCCCAGATAGAGGATCACATCTCACGCGAGACAGGGGTGCCCAAGAAGACGGTTAAGGAGATCATGGCCAAGCTGGCTGAGCTTGCCTACAGAGAGGCTAAAAACCAGTTTACAGTTGCCGGGCTCGGGAAGCTCGTGCTTGTTGACAGGCCCGCCAGGACCGGAAGGAACCCGAGGACAGGCGAGGAGATACAGATACCAGCCAAGAAGGCCGTGAAGTTCAGGCTCTCAAAGGCCTGCAAGGATGAGGTCCTTAAACAGGCCGGCGAGTAAATCGGTCAGTTCCCGGCGCTTTTGAACCCGTAGGACCAGACCACGTTGTCCCTGAAGACGAGTTCGAGGGTTGTCTTTGACTCACTGCCCCTGACCTCGTTTTCTACTACCCCTCCAAGGTACGCGGGGACTTTCTTTTCCTTAAAAGTGTATACCATCCGCTCCTCGCTATTCTCATAGCTTACCTCAGTCGGGGAGCCGAACGCTTCGATGACAGCCTGCCGGGTCGTAGAGCCCGGCTTTATTTCCAGCACCTTCGACTTGTCTATCCTGGTCCCCTCGGTCCTTGTGATGGACATGCACCCCGCAAGGACAATGGCCGGAATAAGCAGGAACAATTTCTTCATCTCTTCTCAATACCTCCCTGGATTTTTAAAGCGGGTTGTAGTTCACGGGCTATTGACATGGATTAACAACCGCGTGTGAGCCCGGTCATATGACTGTGGATTACATACTGCGTTTTTGCGAACATTGCTCCTGATACCGCATACTAAAGTCGATGGTAATCATAAAGCCGGCTGGAAAAGACCCGGCCCGGGCGGTATGTCAAGCCTCCGCCACGCCGTCCCTCGTCCTGTTCTTGACGTCGTACATGGCATGGTCGGCCTTTTGTATCAGCTCGTCCTTGTCCCGCGCGTCCCAGGGGAACGTAGCGACGCCAAAGCTCGCGGTAAGGTGAAGGTTTAGGCCATCGTCCTTGAGAAAAACAGCTTCCCTGAAGGAGTTTCTCAGCTTTTCGGCGACCAGTGCCGCGCTCTTTTTCGGAGTCCCGGGCATCATCACTATGAACTCATCGCCGCCGTATCTGCAGACCATGTCCACGTTCCTTGTGAGCGAAAGGATGAGCTGCGCTATCTCTTTGAGGAGCTTGCTCCCGATGAGGTGCCCGTGCGTGTCGTTCACGTCCTTGAAGTAGTCCAGGTCAAGGAATATCATCGAGAGCTCGTATCTGAATCTCCGTGCCCTTTCTACCTCGTACTCAAGCCTTGAGTGGAGGAAGCGCGAGTTGTAGAGCTTGGTGAGGTCGTCGGTGATAGTAAGCTCCTGCACCCGGTTGAAGAAGATGGCGTTCTCAATGGCTATGGCGGTAAAGTCCGCGAGCGTTGTAAGCACCAGGAGGTCGTCTTCGGAGAAGCCCTTGTCCTCTTCGACCTTGTTTATGAGCTCTATTACGCCCAGGCACCTTCCGCGCGTAATGAGAGGAACGCAGATTATCGATTGGGTCGTGAAGTTCGAGACCTCGTCCCCCTTTTTGCTGAACCGAGGGTCCTTCTGGACGTCTGGCACGAGAAGAGGCTTTTTCTTCCTGGCTACCCAGCCAGCCACACCCTCGCCTGGCTTGAGCCTCAGGTCCTTGAGCTTCTCCGAGCCCTTGCCCACGACTATCTCGAACTTGAGCTCGCCGGTAGACTCATCGCGCAGCAATAGCGACCAGTTCTTGGGCCGAAGCAGCTCGCTTATCTTCTCCATTACCTTGTTGAGGATCTCTTTCAAGTCGAGGGAGGAGGTGAGGGCCTTGCCCAATTCCGTGAATATGGCGAGTTGTTGCCTTTTTTGAAAGAGTTCTCTGGCTTCAGGGGTATTGAAGTCCTGGCCCTTTGGGATTTCCATTGCGAAAATATAACTTAACGGCCGTGAAAAATCAAGGACTGCACAGGCTTATGGCCTGTAGCTCAGGAGAGTTTGTATTTGCCTGGTGACAGGGCCTGGCCTGCCGTCCCCTACCGCCTTTCCGCCGGTTTTAATGAGCGGGACGGCGTCAGTAATGGAGTTTGTGATAAAGGCCTCGTCTGCTCCCGCCATGTCGCTGGGGCGTATCCGTGCCTCTTTCAAAGGGATGCCGTTTTTTACGGCTATCTTCATGACCCGGTCCCGTGTCACGCCGGCAAGCACCCCTTTGGACGGGTTTTTTTCAAGTGGAGGCGTCAGTATTTTCCCGTTCTTCACCATGAATATGTTCGAAGAGGTGCCCTCAGTTATAAATCCTTCCCTTACGAAGATGGCCTCGTAAGCCTTTTTTCTATCGGCCCTTATCTTCGCTATAACGCTCGCGAGATAATTTAGCGATTTCACCCCGGGTAGCGCCGGGGCCATATCGTCTACGAATACCGCTTCCACGCCTTTTGATCGCGCGCGAGCGAGCACGGAGGTATCCAGAGGCTTGGCTATGATGATGAAGGTCGGCGTTATCCCCTTCGTGGGAAGATGGCTCGCCTTGTCAGCGCCCCTGGTTATCATAAGCTTTACGTAGGCCTCACCCCTTGCGAGGCCGTTCTTCTTAAGGAGCGCTTCGACAGCCCCGCCCTTCAGTTCTCCCTCAAAAGCCATTACCGCGCGCTTGGTAAACCCGAGAAAGCTCGCCCCCGCGCGGAGCCTTTTGAGATGCTCCTTTAAAAAAAGCGGGGCTCCTTCATATGCCTTAAGCGTTTCGTAAAGGCCGTCCCCGTAACTCAAGCCCCTGTCGAATACCGACACACAGGCACGCTCCTCAGGCAATATCCTTCCGTTCAGATGGACATAAAGTCTCAAGCAGGACCTCCTGTGCCAAGGGATTCCAAAAAGTCCCTGGCCTTGAGTATCGTCTCATCATATTCTTCCTCAGGGACCGAATCTGCCACAATACCCCCTCCAACGCTCAGGTGGAGCACGCCTTCCCTGTATATGCCTGTCCTTATGGCCATGCTCACATCAGCCCCGCCGCCGATATCGAACCAGCCTATCCCGCCGGTGTAGACAGAGCGCGCGGACCTCTCCAGCTCGTCTATTATCTCCATCGCCCTTATCTTCGGCGCCCCGGTTATTGACCCGCCTGGAAAGAGGTGCTTAAGCGCCAGAGGGGCGGTTATGCCCTCTTTGATCCTGCCGCGCACGGTGGAAACCATGTGATGGAGGTGAGGGTATGTCTCCACAGCCGCGAAAGAGGAGACCTCGACGGTGCCAGGTACCGAGATGCGTCCGAGGTCGTTCCTTTCAAGGTCTACTATCATGACGTGCTCGGCGCTCTCCTTTCTGCTGGCCTTGAGCTCTTCGATAAGGGAACCGTCCTCTTGAGGGGTATTCCCTCTTTTCCTCGTCCCTTTTATGGGGCAGGTCTCAGCCATGCCTTCCCGTATACGAAGGAGGCATTCCGGCGAGTTTGAGATTATCTGGAACGCGCCATAGTCCATGAAGGCCCCGTAAGGCGCCGGGTAGCGGTCAATAAGCGAGAGGTAGAGCGAGAACGGGTCGCCACTCCAGGAGATGGAGAGCCTTTGCGAGATGTTTATCTGATAGATGTCCCCTGCGGTTATGTACTCTTTGGCCTTTTTTATTGCAGAGATGTACTCATCTTTTGTTATGTCGGAGCGGACTTCGAGCGCGCGGCTTAAGGCGGCTTCGGCTTTGTATTGACCGTGCCTTAGCCTTTCCAGAAAAGAGCTGAAGCGGCGCCTGTCCCCTGTTGACGAGACAAGAAAGCCCTTGCCTTCGCGGTGGTCGTAGACGAAGACCGGGTCATAGAAGCCTGCCATGCAGTCGGGGATGCCAAGACCTTTTTTCCCGGCGCAGAAAGATATCCCGGGCTCGATAAGCCCCTTGAGGTCATAGGAGAAGTACGCGACCACCCCGGAGTTAAATGGAAAAGGGCCGTTTGAGGACCTGTTTTCCCCGATTATTCTTGAGATGGCCTCGAAGGGGTCTGGGTCTCCGGATGGACGTCCATCTATCATGGTGAGGCCGCCTTCTGTCTTTACGACCTTAAGCGGCCCCGCTCCGGCGTATGAATACCTTGACCCGGAAGAATAAGAGCCGTTAAGCACAAAGGGATGCTCAAGCCCACGGAGTGCCAGGAACGCCTCGGTCGGCCCAATCCCGGCTATCTCTTCTATCAGCATATTCTTCATTACGAAAGAGGATACTATCCTTTCAGGTTGCCGGTCAAGGCCATGATTTATTGGATGAAAACAGGTGGCGTTTTGTAGTATATTTTTTGATATGGCAAGAAGAGAGACCAGAGAAGTAAAGATAGGCGGCGTAAAGGTAGGGGGCGGCGCCCCTGTAACCGTACAGTCCATGACCAACACCGATACCGCCGACGTAGCCTCAACGGTAGCCCAGATAAAGGCGCTCGAGGAGGCGGGCTGCGAGATAGTGCGCGTAGCCGTGCCTGATATGGACGCCGCAAAGGCAGTGGCGGAGATCAAAAGGGCTATCTCCATACCCCTTATCGCGGATATACACTTTGACTGGAGGCTCGCGCTCGTCTGCCTCGAAGGCGGGGTTGACTGCCTCCGGATCAACCCGGGCAATATTGGCGAGGTTGCGCGTATAAAAGAGGTCGTGAAGGGCGCGAAAGAGCGCTCCGTGCCCATAAGGATAGGAGTGAACGCGGGCTCTCTGGAAAAGGACATACTTGCCAGGTACGGCCACCCAACGCCTGAGGCGCTCGTTGAGAGCGCGATGCGCCATGTCTCGATATTGGAGGATATGGACTTCCGCGATATCAAGATCTCGCTCAAGGCCTCGAGCGTCCCGCTTACCGTAAAGAGCTACAGGCTTCTTGCCGGGAAGGTCGATTATCCTTTTCACATCGGGATAACAGAGGCTGGCACTCTTTTCACCGGGACGATAAAGTCAGCCGCCGGGCTCGGCATACTCCTGTCGGAAGGAATAGGGGATACCATGCGAGTCTCCCTTACAGGAGACCCTGTCGACGAGGTCCGGGCTGGCTGGGAGATATTGAAGGCCCTTGAGATACGGAAAAGGGGTGTGAGCGTAATATCCTGCCCGACGTGCGGCAGGCTCAAGTTTGACAGCATCGCCATAGCCAGCGAGGTGGAACGAAGGCTTTCAAGCGTTACAGAATCGCTCAAGGTAGCTATAATGGGCTGCGTGGTAAACGGCCCAGGAGAGGCTATCGAGGCCGATATCGGGATAGCCGGCGGCGACGGGTCAGGCATGCTCTATGTAAAGGGCAAGGCTGTCGGCAAGATAAAGGAACCGGAGATAGTGGACAGGGTGCTTGAAGAGGTAGAGAAGATACTGGAGGAGAGAAGAGGCTAAGATTGCATTTTATGGGGTAAGGCCTTTTTGCGCACTGCCATGCGCTAATGGGTAAAGGGCTCGGCTCGCTACAGCCTCCTTCCTCCGTCCTTATGCTCGCTACGCACTTTACCCTGTTATTGTTAAAGACAAAACAAAAATAATCGAGACATTTTCCTCTCCCCATGGAGGAGAGGAAAAAAGAATCCAGGGCTTTGTATGTTCACCCTCCATCAACGCCTCAAAGATGACACCATAGAGATAGCCCGGTTGAAGTTGTCGGTCGCGCTCCTCATGAACGACTCTTCCTTCCCCTGGGTCATACTTGTCCCCATGCGTGAAGGGGTGACAGAAATCCAGGACCTTTCAAAAGAGGACAGGGCAGCCCTCATGGAGGAGATGACTGCCGCTGCCAAAGTCATCCGGAAGGTCTTCAAAACGGACAAGATAAATATCGGCGCTCTCGGCAACATAGTCCCTCAGCTCCACATCCATATAATAGGCAGGTCAAAGACCGATTGCGCCTGGCCCGGCCCCGTATGGGGGAATTCCCATCCTGTCCAATACGGTCAGGAAGATATGGATAAGAACATAGCGATACTCAGAAGCGCCCTCCAGGAAGAACTCTCCTGTTAACAGAAAAATCCCCGCATATTCATGCTGCTCAAAAAGCTCCATATGCGAGAGCGAGGAAGGAGGCGTACTCTTGTTGTACGCCGCTACTGACGAGCTACGAAGACAACGATGCAGATGGACTTTTTCAGCCGCCGCGGCATCTTGACAAGACCTCCCCCAGGGATAGACTCGAAATAGGAAGGCTAAGTAAGAGATGTGCGCCTTAGGGAGGTTGCTATGAAAGCGCTTGTATATCACGGCCCGGGAAAAAAGGCATGGGAGGAGAGGCCGAAGCCTGTTGTAAGGGAAGACATGGACGCCATCGTCCGTGTCTTCAAGACGACTATATGCGGCACCGACCTGCATATCCTGAAGGGCGACGTGCCTGAAGTGAGCGAGGGCAGGGTCCTCGGCCATGAGGGCATCGGCGTAATCGACGAGGTGGGGAGCGGCGTAAGGAACTTTAAGAAAGGAGACAGGGTGCTGATCTCTTGCATCACCTCCGACGGCTCATGCGAGTACTGCAAAAAAGGGATGTACTCGCACTGCGAGCACGGCGGCTGGGTGCTTGGGCGCACGATAGACGGCACGCAGGCCGAGTACGTGCGGATACCTTACGCAGATACCAGCCTCTACAGGCTGCCGGAAGGGATGAACGAGGACGCGTTCGTGATGCTCTCTGACGTCCTCCCGACCGCGTTTGAGTGCGGGGTGTTGAACGGACAGATAAAGCCCGGGGATACGGTGGCGATAATCGGCGCCGGCCCGATAGGCCTCGCGGTGCTTCTTACGGCCAAGTTTTACTCGCCTGAAAGGATAATCGTGGCGGACGTTGACGAGGCACGGCTGTCGGTTGCCAGAGAGCTTGGCGCTACGGTCGTCTATGGCAGGGAAGGTCGGGTGGTTGAAGACATAATGGGGCTTACAGGGGGCAGGGGGGTGGATGTGGCCATAGAGGCCGTTGGCATGAAAGAGACCTTCGGGATATGCGAATCGATCGTCGCCCCAGGAGGGCACATAGCCAGTATCGGCGTCTTTGGCGAAAGCGTCGACCTGCACATGGAGAGGCTCTGGGCGCATAATATAACGCTTACTACAAGGCTCGTTGATACGGTAACGACGCCGATGCTCTTGAAGAGCGTGGCCTCCGGCGCGCTGCATCCGGAGAGGCTTGTAACGCATCACTTCGGCCTCGCCGAGATAATGAAGGCATATGATACCTTCTCGCACGCCAGAGAGGAGAGGGCCATCAAGGTCGTGCTTGAGAACAGGTAAGTATTCGATACGTGAAAGGGTAAAGGGGAAACTTCTCAGGAGGTTTCCCCCTCATCGCCTGTAAAACATCAAAATCGGTTCCAAACAGGCCCCGCCTGATGTAAAATAACCGGATTAAAAAAGGGAGTTCTTTTCATGCTCAAGGTAAACGGGCTTGCCAAGGCGTTTGGCGGCCAGGTCCTCTTTGAGGACGTAAGCTTTAGTCTTTCGCCAGGAGAGAAGGTCGGGCTTGTAGGCAGGAACGGCCACGGCAAGACAACACTGTTCAAGATAATCTTAGGCGAGCTTGAAGCCGATTCAGGGAAGGTCTCGGCGCCAAGGCATTTCAAGATCGGCCATCTGTCGCAACGGCTCCAGTTCTCTCATGACACCGTGCTCAAGGAAGCCTGCTCAGGGCTCCGCAAGAACGAGGACTGGATAGACGAGACTTACAGGGCCGAGGCGGTCCTCATGGGTCTCGGTATAGATGAAGAGCTCTTTGACGCCAGCCCGTTATCACTCTCAGGCGGGTATCAGGTAAGGCTCAACCTCGCCAAGGCCCTCGTGGCCGACCCTGACGTCCTTCTCCTTGACGAGCCGACCAACTACCTCGACATACTTTCCATACGCTGGCTGGTGCGCTTTTTGAAGGACTGGAACGGGGCCCTCATGCTCATAACCCACGACCGCGACTTTATGGACAGCGTCACTACCCACACGATGGGCATCCACAGGGGCAGGGTGAGGAAGGTGGCCGGGCCCACGGAGAAGCTCTATTCACAGATACTCATGGAAGAGGAGGTCTACGAGCTTTCAAGGCAAAATGACGAACGGAAGAGAAAAGATGTCGAGAAGTTCATCGCGCGCTTCAGGGCCTCCGCCACCAAGGCGAGCGCCGTGCAGTCCAGGGTAAAGGCGCTTGAGAGGAAGGAGAGGCTACAGAAGCTTGAGGAGATCAAAGACCTCGATTTCAAATTCAACGAGGCTCCCTTCCAGGGCAAGTACCTGCTCGAGGCCATGGACCTCTCCTTTGGCTACGGAGGAGACGGCCCTCTTCTTATTGATGACCTGAGCTTTACGGTAGCCAAGGGCGACCGCATAGGCATAATAGGGAAGAACGGGAAGGGAAAGACAACCCTTCTTAATATGCTCGCGTGTGAGCTTAAGCCCTTGAACGGTACTGTTGCCGCGCACCAGAATGCCCGCATGGCATACTTCGGCCAGACGAACATAGACAGGCTCAACCGCTCAAATACCATAGAGAAGGAGCTTATGGAGGCGCACCCTGACTACAGCCGCGGCGTTGCCAGGAAGATCTGCGGGGCCATGATGTTCGAAGGTGACGCGGCGCTCAAAAAGATAGACGTCCTCTCTGGAGGCGAGCGCGCGAGAGTTCTTCTCGGCAAGCTTCTCGTAAGCCCGGCGAACCTGCTTTTGCTTGATGAGCCGACAAACCACCTTGATATGGAATCGATAGATTCGCTCATCGAGGCTGTAGATATCTTCGGCGGCGCCGCTATCATCGTGACCCACAGCGAGCTGATGCTCAACGCGCTGGCCACGAGGCTCATCGTATTTGACGGAGGGCGCGTAAGCCTCTTCGATGGGACATATAGGGAGTTCCTCGATAAGGCCGGGTGGGAGAGCGAATCCGCGGTGGGGGTAAAGGCCGGGGGGCGCAAGGAGAAGGGGGTAAATAAAAAAGAGGTCAGGAAGCTCAGGGCAGAGGTCATATCAGCCAAAGGCAGGTCGCTTGGGCCGATGGAGAAGAGGATGGCTGAGATAGAAGGGCTGATAGTAACCCTTGAAAAGGCCGCAGAAGAGGCCAGTCGGGCGCTGCTTGCCGCTTCAGAGCGCGCGGATGCCGAAGACATAACCGCCCAGTCAAAGGCCTATCATGAACTGCGCGACAGGATCGACCGCCTCTTCGATGAGCTTGAGTCCATTACGGTCGAACACGAGTATAAGAGCAGGGAATTTGAGGAAAAGATGAGGGAGCTGGAGCAGGTTTAGGCTCCAGCTCGTCCGTAGAAAGAAACTAAACTGCTGTTACGTTATCGTAACAGTATCCGAATGTGCTGATTTTGTTACAGATACCGCAGAAGTAGATAGATGGCCTTCCTCCTGCCGTTACCAATTCGTAACAAGTGCCTTCCAGACAAGTCCTTTCAAAATTCCCAGGCTATTTTTTTTTGACCTTTAAAAACGGTAACTTAGGTTACATTTCTTTGATCTGCTGATTTTTGGTACGCGGATTGCTATATTTATAGAATACCGGACAATTTTAGCGGCACCATGCCCTTTTGCTGTTGAGGAAAAAGGCAGGCCGTTGTGAAGAGGATGCGCCGCTCTGATCGAATCCCAGGCGTAAAAAACGGAGGTGCTTAATGAAAATTATGGTCTGCCATGATGGTTCACAACGTTCTCAGGAAGCCCTTGAGAGAACGGTAGCACTCTTCAAGATTCAGAAGCCTGAGATAGTCCTCGTCACGGTGATCGAGGAGCCGCTCGACGCTACAAGCATGGACGAGGAAAGCTTCGAGAAATGGCGGAGCAGGAGGGACCAGGACCTTAAGAAGGCCGCCACTTGGGTGGTAGAGCATGGATTGAACGTTGACGCCATCCTGGCGGTAGGCGACCCCAGGAAGATGATACTCGAGGCTTCCGACAACAAAAACCCGGATATCCTGGTCGTAGCCAGAAGGGGCGCTGGCCTTCTTGAGAAGATGGCCCTTGGCAGCGTGAGCGCTTACCTTATAAGGCACGCCGAATGCCCTGTCCTTGTAATGCATTGATGCATCGATCAAAACGAAAGCGTTTTTGAAACTGCTCTTCGAATTATTAAAACGTACTAATTCGTACTAATTACGCCCGGAGGTCATAATGGCAAAGAATTCGGAAAGGATGGGTTGGGGCGACCTGTTCAGCTTCGGCAGGGTTGATATGATCGCCCTCCACAAGACATGGTTCGCCTTCTTCCTTACGTTCTTCGTGTGGTTCAACATGGCCCCGCTCGTCACGGTCATCGTGCAGGAGTCGGGGTTCACGATGCAGCAGCTCAAGCTACTGGCCATAACAAACGTGGCCCTCACGATGCCGGGTCGAGTCCTTATCGGCATGCTCTCGGACAGGCTCGGGCCCAGGAGGACCTTCACTATAGTGATGGTCCTGTGCGCGATCCCCTGCTTCACCTTCGCCTTCGCCAGCTCCTATACTCAGATGCTCGTCTCCAGGCTTCTTCTCAGCATGGTCGGCACTGGCTTCGTGGTCGGCATCCACATGACCGCGCTGTGGTTCAAGCCCAGGGACATCGGTTTCGCGCAGGGCGTTGAGGCCGGCCTCGGCAACTGGGGCTCCTCGATAGCCGCTATACTGCTGCCTATCGTAGCGTTGAATGTGTTCGGCTCATGGAGGTACGCGATAGCGTTAAGCGGCCTCGTGATGCTGCTTTACGGCATCTACTACTGGTTTGCCATCACCGACGGCCCGGTGGGCTCCGTCTATCACAAGCCGAGGAAGGGTGCTGCGATAGAGGTCTCCACCTGGGGCGACATGATAAACGCCGTTCTCTGGACCATACCCATCATAGGAGTCCTAGCCATCCTCGTCTGGAGGATCAACGGCATGGGCTTCATGAGCTCCGAGGCGGCCCTGATAGCCTATGTAGTGATAGCCATGGTGGTGCTCTATCAGGTCATCCAGATACTCCGCTTCAACACGCCTATTCTTAAAAAGGGCGTGCCGGAAGATGACAGGTACAGGTTCACGGACGTGGGCGCGCTCTGCCTTTGCTACGTCGCCACATTCGGCGCGGAGCTTGGCGTCATATCCATGCTCCCGACCTTTTTCCAGAAGGGCTGGAGCCTGACCCCTCAGCTCGCCGGTCTCTTCGGTTCGGTCTTCGCCTTCATGAACTTCTTCTCAAGGTCGCTTGGCGGCTATATCTCCGACAGGTCTCCGACTAGAAGGGGCGCGATGCTGGTCTATCTCGCCGGCATAGCGATATCCTTCGTGCTCATGGGCATGATGAGCTCGAGCTGGCCTCTGTGGCTCGCCGTGGTCGTCACCATAATATGCGCCATGTTCGTGACCGGCGGCTGCGGGACCACCTACGCCCTCGTGCCCCTCGTCAAGAGGCGTATCACCGGCCAGATATCCGGCTACGTTGGAGCGTACGGCAACGTTGGCGCGGTCATGTATCTCACGGTCTATACCTTCGTGAACGACAGCCAGTTCTTCTACTTCATCGGGGCCACAGTCGTGGCCACGTTCCTGTTCTGCTTCTTCTTCCTGAAGGAGCCGGTTGGCGCCTTCTCGCAGGAGTATCAGCTTTCCAGCGTCGACAGGGAGATGATGGATGGCGGCGGCGGTCATTGATCCCGAATCCCGGGAGGGGCGTTCCCAAGCCCTTCCCGGGTCCTTTTGTATGCGGTTTCAAAGCGGTATGCGCGGGTCGTACTAATACGTTAAGAGCGATGTATAGTGAATTGTAATCCAGGCCATACCGGAAAATTGAACAGGTCCAGGGGAATAAAGACGCTAATGCGAGAAAACGCTAGACAGGTGTGCCTGAATCTGTTAACTTACGCATATTCAATCACAATCGAAACGGTTTTTACGCTCAAGGGCTCAGGGGCCCAGGCCGCAGGTATGCGCATCTTTTCGTCTGGTCCTGAAAGCTCGTTCGGAGGTCTCTACACTGGTGCGTTATAGGATCATAAAAAAGCTTCCACGCTTCTGCCAGTGCCTGATATACACGGCCGCCATGCGCACACTTACGGCGGTATGGAAAAGGCGCGGCTTTGAAAACAGGGCATCTCTTAATATGTCCTCAGGCTCCCCTGAAAGGCGCCTGGCCGTGGACGCGGCTGAAAAGAGAACGGCAAGCGCCATGGACAGGCTCGGAAAGGTCCTTGGGTCGCTTCCGTCCAAAGGCTCCGATACGATAAGCGCCATCGAAGAGTTCGCTTCCAACAGGAAAGAGACGATCGAGTTCCGCTCTAAAGACAGGGCTCCGGAATTGCCGTCTGCGCCCCATTCGCACAGGAGAACCAAGTTGTCCGGGAGCAAGGGGCTGGAGAACCTGAAAGTAACGCTCAATCTCGCCAGAGGTGATCTCGAAGCATCAATCCTCGCCTCTTAATCTTTTCAACCCATGGCATCTTTCGGCAACAAACCCGTCTTCTCAAGGCGGGTGCGCGCGCAGCCTCCCCACCAGAGATGGGCTAAGGCGCATCCGGGCCGACTGAGGTCCATGGAGTATATACAGGGTTAAACGGTTATCTATGACGGTACATAGGTAAAAAAAGCAAGCAGCGGTAAAGGAGGTGTAGGGTATGGAGTTTAGGAGTTGTAAGAAAATCTTGGTAAAAGGACTGCAGCTCGGTTTTGCGCTGAGTCTCGTCGCCGGCATCGCGCCTGTAAAGGCATCTGCCCAGGACGCGGCCCAGGATCCTGCTGCCGCCGCGCCGGCTGAGGCAGTCGTTGCTGCCGCACCGGCCGAGTCCGGCGATGCCGCTCTTGGCAAGATGTACTTCACCGGCCAGAAGGCGTTCGCCAGCGGAGCCCCCGCATGCATATCCTGCCACAGCGCCGGAGTAGGTGAGCTCGGCGGAGGAAGGCTTGGTCCCGACCTGACCAAGGTCTATGCCGACGAGTCGAAGAAACCTCTTCTCAGCGCGGCATGGATAAACGCCGGGTCCCCCGTAATGGCCCCCGTTTTCAGCAACAAGAACGTCTCTGATGAAGAGGTCTCCCACCTTAGGGCCTTCTTCGAGGAGCAGGCAAAGGCAGAGGTGAAGGCCTCGTCGACCGGAACTTTCACCATCATAGGCTTAGGCGGTTTCGTTGGAATACTGATTGTCTTCAATATTATCTGGAGCGGAAGGTACAGGAACAGGAATAAAGGCACCGCCCATGATGCCCTGTGGAGAAACTACGGCGGAAAAGGAGGGAGGTAATTAGATGGCTACTTGGATCCAAGATGAGATAAACCCCGGTAAAAGGGGTTGGGAAGAATATTACAGGAACCGCTGGCAGTATGACAAGACCGTAAGGTCCACCCATGGCAACAACTGCACAGGTGGCTGTTCCTGGATGGTCTACGTGAAAGACGGCATCATCACCTGGGAGCTCCAGGCCGTCGATTACCCGAAGCTCGACCAGTCTATACCGCCTTACGAGCCGAGGGGCTGCCAGAGGGGCATATCCGCTTCATGGTACGTTTACAGCCCTGTGAGGATCAAGTATCCTTACGTCCGCGGCGTACTCCTCGATGCCTGGAAGGAAGCCAGGGCCAAGCACTCCGACCCTGTCGAGGCATGGAGGTCGATCGTCGACAATGCCGAGCTCCACAAGAAGATCAAGTGGTCAAGGGGCAAGGGCGGATTCCGCAGGTTCGACTGGGACACCGCCGCCGAGATAATCACCTCGGCCCACATACACACCATCAAGAAGTACGGCCCGGACAGGATCATCGCCTTCTCGCCGATCCCGGCCATGTCCCAGATCAGCTACGCTTCGGGCGCGCGCTACAACCAGCTCATCGGCGGCGTGCACCTGAGTTTCTATGACTATTACACCGACCTCCCGAACGCGGAGCCCGAGGTATGGGGCGAGCAGACAGACGCGTGCGAGAGCGCCGACTGGTACAACACCGGCTATTGCGTCATAACCGGCGCCAACCCCAACATGACCAGGACCGCCGACTGCCACTTCGTCTCCGAGCTCAGGCACGGTGGAGCGAAGCTCGTTGTCTGCGCCCCGGACTACTCGCAGGTCACCAAGTACGCCGACCTGTGGGTGCCCGTGAAGCCAGGTTCGGACTCCAACTTCTGGATGGGCGTAAAGCACGTCATCCTGAAGGAGTTTTTCGTAGACAGGAAGGTCCCGTACTTCGAGGCCTACACCAGGCAGTTCACCGACCTCCCGATGCTCGTCAAGCTCGAGAAGGGCAAGGACGGCTGGGAGCAGGGCAGGTTCCTCCGCGCTTGCGACCTTTCCGAGTATGACGGAGAGGACAACCCGGAGTGGAAGTTCTGCATGTGGGACGAGACCACCAGCAAGGCCGTAGTCGTAAACGGCAGCATGGGCTACAGGTGGCCCAAGGAGCACCACAGCCATGGCAAGTGGAACCTCCTTTTGAGGGAAGCCAAGACCCAGAAGAACATCAACCCCTCCCTGAGCGTCCTCGACCATAAGGAAGACGCCATTGAGGTCAACTTCTACGAGGTAGACAAGCCTGAGAAGTACAAGAGGCAGGTGCCGGTAAGGTACGTGCAGACCAAGGAAGGCAAGGTCGCCGTCACTACCGTCTTCGACCTCAAGATCGCCCAGTGCGGTGTCGCGAGGAAGGGCCTTTCCGGCGATTACTGCAAGGACTACAACGACGAGAGAGGGTTCTCTCCGGCCTGGCAGGAGAAGTACACCGGCATAGGCCGCGACACCATCATCCAGGTAGCCCGCGAGTTCGCTGCCAACTCGGAAGTGACCAAGGGCCGCACGATGATAATAACCGGTTCCAGCTACAACCACTGGTACCACTCGAACCTGTTGTACAGGACGGCGATGGACGCCCTCATGCTCTGCGGATGCGTGGGCAGGAACGGCGGCGGACTCCAGCACTACGTCGGACAGGAAAAGCTCGCTCCGTTCGACTCATGGGGCCAGATAGCCCATTCGCTCGACTGGAACAGGCCCCCGAGGCTCATGAACAACCCGAGCTTCTGGTACATCAACACGCAGATGTTCAAGTTCGACGGCGCGATAAGCGAGTACCACAACGTCCCGGACAAGAACGCGCTCGAGTTCCAGCACACCGTCGACTACAACGTCAGGGCGGTAAGGCTGGGCTGGATGCCGTGCTATCCGCAGTTCAACAAGAGCTCGATAGCTCTGTGCGAAGAGGCCCAGAAGGCGGGCGCGAAGAGCGACGCCGAGATAATCGACTACGTCGTGAAACAGCTCAAGAGCGGACAGCTCGAGTTCGCCATGCAGGACCCGGACGCGCCTGAGAACTGGCCGAGGGTCTGGTTCATATGGAGGGCGAACGCGCTCGGTTCATCCGCGAGGGGCCAGGAGTACTTCTTCAAGTACGTCCTCGGAACGCACAACAACCTCATCGCCGATGAAGTAGCGAAGCCGCACGTGAAGGAAATGAAGTACAGGGAGTCCCCGCTTGGAAAGCTCGACCTGCTGGTCGACCTCAACATGCGTATGAACACCACTCCTCTGTACTGCGACATAGTGCTCCCGACGGCCCACTGGTACGAGAAGGAGGACATCAACACCACAGAGCTCCACTCCTTCGTCCACCCGATGGGCGCGGCCGTTTCCCCGAGCTGGGAAGCCAAGAGCGACTGGGAAGCCTTCAAGTTCATCTCCAAGAAGTTCTCGGAGATAGCGAAGAAGCACTTCTCCAAGCCTGTGAAGGACATCGTAATGTCCCCGCTCATGCACGACACCCCTGGCGAGATAGCCCAGCCCGCGTTGAACGGCGTGCAGGACTGGAAGAAGGGCGAGTGCGAGATCATCCCGGGCAAGACCACGCAGAGCTTCACCATCGTCGAAAGGGACTACGCCAACATCGATAAGATGTACACGGCAGTAGGACCGCTGCAGAAGACCAAGTACGGCTTCCACGGCATCATGCTCGACGGCAAGGAGCTCTACGAGGACTACTTGAACCAGGAGCACATCGAGAAGAAGGAGGTCAACGGACAGAAGCTCATCTCGATCGAGACAGCCAAGGACGCGGCCAACTTCGTCCTCGCCTTCTCCGGCACCACTAACGGAGAGGTATCTTTCAGGCAGTGGTGGGAGGAAGAGCACCATACCGGTCTCACCAAGGATGACTACCTCGAGGCGAGGAGGCAGGCCAAGGCCGTCCACCCCGGTATCAAGTACCTCATACCGGACGAGAGGGTCCATGGTCTCGCGCACGAGATGGCCAGCGGCAGCAGGAACGTCTCGATGACCTACGACGACATCGTAGCTCAGCCGAAGAGGTGGCTCACCAGCCCGCTCTGGACAGGCGACACCAGGAGGGGCAGGGCATACGGCACCTGGACACATCAGACCGAGCAGCTCATGCCCTGGAGGACGCTCACCGGACGTCAGCACTTCTACCTCGATCACCCGGTCTACCTTGACTTCGGCGAGGCCCTTTCGACCGCCAAGTACAGGCTGAACCCGGCCAAGATGAACGAGGTCCAGAAGTCCGACAGGACCGACGCGCTCCATCTGAACTATATAACTCCTCACAGCAAGTGGGCCATACACTCTACCCACTACGACAACCTCCGCATGCTCACCCTGTCAAGGGGCGGTAACTCCATCTGGCTCAACGACAGGGACGCCGAGAGCGTGGGCATCAAGGACAACGACTGGATCGAGGCCTACAACGACAACGGAGTCTATGTGGCCCGCGCGGTCGTAAGCGCCAGGATCCCAACCGGGTCTACCTTTGCGTACCACTCTCAGGAAAGGACCATCAACATCCCGAAGGCGGAGCAGAGGAACAAGATCAGGGGCGGGTTCCACAACTCGCTCACCAGGATGAGGCTCAAACCGCAGCTCCTTACCGGCGGATACGGTCAGTTCTCCTACGGCTTCAACGCCTGGGGCCCGATCGTCGTCATCAGGGACACTACGGTGCTGGTGAGAAAAATGAGAAACCAGGAGGTGAAGTGGTAATATGGATCTCAGAGCACAGCTTTCAATGAGTTTTCATTTGGATAAATGCATCGGCTGCCATACCTGCAGCGTGTCCTGCAAGAACGTCTGGACATCCCGCAGGGGCGCCGAGTACATGTGGTGGAACAACGTAGAGACGAAGCCCGGCGCCGGCTACCCTCTGACCTGGGAAGACCAGGACAGGTACAGGGGCGGCTGGGAAGTATCCGGCGGGTCTTTAAGGCTCAAGCTCCTCAAGGGCCCCGGCAAGATAAGGACGCTGGCGAACATATTCTTCCAGCCCAATCTTCCGACGATCGACGATTACTACGAGCCGTTCACCTATGACTATCAGCACCTCTTCAACGCTCCGGCTGGCGACGACCAGCCGGTAGCGAGGCCGAAGTCGCTCATCACCGGCGACTTCATGGAGAAGATAGTCCTGGGCCCGAACTGGGACGACGACATGGGCGGCAGCCCGCTTTACGCCGCCAATGACCCGAACCTGAAGGGGCTGTCGGAATCGCAGAAGGAGCTTTTGACCAAGTTCCACAAGCTCTTCTTCTTCTACCTTCCGAGGATATGCAACCATTGCCTCAACCCCGCTTGCGTGGCCTCCTGCCCGTCAGGCGCCATTTACAAGAGGGGCGAGGACGGCATAGTCCTTATCGACCAGGACACCTGCCGCGCCTGGAGGTTCTGCGTGAGCGCTTGCCCGTACAAGAAGCCCTACTACAACTGGGCGAACGGCAAGAGCGAGAAGTGCATATTCTGCTTCCCGAGGACCGAGACGGGCCAGCCTAACGCCTGCGCCCATGCCTGCACCGGCAGGATCAGGTTCGTCGGCGTCATATTCTACGACGCCGACAGGATAGAGGAAGTGGCCAAGAGCCCGGACGAAAGGCTCGTGGACGCCATGAGGGACATCATCCTCGACCCGAACGACCCGAGGGTCATTGAAGAGGCTCGCAAGCAGGGCATAGACGAGAACTGGATCATAGCGGCCCAGAACTCGCCAGCTTACAACCTCTTCAAGAAGTGGCGCATAGCGTTGCCGAACCATCCGGAGTTCAGGACTCTGCCCATGAACTTCTACCTGCCGCCCCTTTCGCCGGTCCTTCACAACGCGAAGGCCGAGAACGGCGGCATGTTCGACCCCGAGTCTGTCGAGTTCTTCTACTCGTTAGACAAGATGAGGGTCCCGGTAAGGTACCTTGCGAACCTCCTTTCCGCGGGCAACGAGCAGGCGGTCATAGAGTCTCTCAAGAAGCAGATGGCCGTAAGGCTCTGGATGCGCCAGCAGAGGGTTGGCGATATAGGCGAGAGCGCCGCGAAGGCCGCCCTTGCTTCCGTCGGCCTCACCCCTGAGGACGCCGCCGAGATCTTCAAGCTCCTGATCCTCGGCACCTTCCAGGAGAGGTTCGTGATCCCCGAGACCCACCGCGAGACGATGACCACGGTCGACCCCAGGACCATGTACGAGAAGAGGGGTACGGTCGGCTTCGGCGCCAAGAAGCAGGAACTCGTATCGAGGCAGTGGTAAAAAGAAGCGATGGGAAAAGCAAAACACATATACAACCTTCTCGCCGGGCTGCTTGAATACCCGGGTGAGGATATAAAGCTCAGGGCCGCCGAGTGCGTAAACGCACTCGCGGGCCTGGAGCAATATCCCCCCGAGGTGGTCGAGGAGCTCAAGAAGTTTCAGAAGGACCTGGAGCACATCTCCATGGACGACCTCCGTGGGATCTACTCCTATACCTTTGAGCTTACGAGCGACTTTACGCTGGACATGGGTTATCACATCTATGACGGCTTCAGGCGCTCGAACAGCCTGGCAAGCATCAAGGGGATGTATCAGCAGAACGGTTTTCAGGTCGATGATTTTTCGAAGGGCGAGCTGCCCGACCATCTTCCCGTGATACTCTACTTCCTGGGCTTCTGTGAAAACGAGGAGCTTAAGAAGGACTTCAGGGAGACTTTTCTGGTCAGGGCGCTGGAGAAGCTCCAGAAAAACTTCGAGAGAAATAAGAAGAACCTCTACTGGCACCTCATTAACGCGATATACAGAATCATCGACAAAGATGTAAAAGGAGGATAGATAATGGACAAGGTCCTATTCGGCGTTGTGCCGTACATACTTTTGATGACGGCTATCGTCGGCGCAATCTGGAGATTCAGAACCAATAAGTACTCGTGGTCGTCGCAGTCGTCGCAGTTCCTCGAGAACAAGACCCTCTTCTTCGGGTCGTTCCCCTGGCACTACGGCATCATAACGATCCTCTTGGGCCACATAATCGGTCTTTTCGTACCGCAGAGCATCGTCCTGTGGAACTCGGTGCCCTTGAGGCTCTACATACTTGAGCTCACGGCGCTCGCGTTCGGCTTGCTGGCCCTCTTCGGCCTTCTTGCCCTTATCTACAGGAGACTTACGAACTCCAGGGTGAAGGCTGTGACCTCCGGCTGGGACGTGCTGGTGCTCATCATCCTGCTCATCCAGGTCCTTACCGGCGTGGGTACCGCCATCCTTTACAGGTGGGGCTCCAACTGGTTCGTAGCCTCGGCTGTACCCTGGATGTGGTCGATCATCAAGCTCCAGCCGAACGTAGATTATGTGGCTGGGCTGCCGCTTCTCACGAAGGCTCATATATTCAACGCGCTCGTCTTCATCGGCCTTGTGCCCTTCTCAAGGCTGGCGCACTTCGTGGTCCTCAACCCCTACAAGTATCTCGTGCGGCCTTATCAGGTCGTAAGGTGGTACAGGAGGGGCGGGGCCACAACAAATATCGTCCAGTACAAGTAACGGGGAGGGGGTGGGTACAAAGTATCCACCCCCTTTTTTTTTAAGCTACCATGGGACTACTCTTCCGCGACGCAATTTTATATCGTTCTCAGCCATGAAATAAGTTAAAAAGGAGATATCTGCACATGTCCAAGATAACGAGATGGGAGCCGGAGAACGAACAGTTCTGGCGCGAGACCGGCAGCAAGATCGGATGGACCACATGCGGGATAACTACATTCTCGCTGGTATTTTCCTTCACCACGTGGTTCGTCATGAGCGCCGTGGTCGTCAGGCTTCCGAACATAGGCTTCAAGTTCTCTTCCATGGAGCTCTTCTGGCTTGCGGCCATACCTGGGTTCGCCTCCGGCATATTGAGGCTGATCTACTCCTACTTCATCCCCGTCCTGGGGACGAGGCCGGTCATAAGCATTACTACGATCATCAAGATCTTCCCCATGATATGGCTCGGCTTCGCGGTGCAGGACACCAGCACGCCGTGGAGCACCTTCATGATAATCGGCTTCCTGAGCGGCTTGGGCGGAGGAGACTTCTCGGCGTACATGCCCTCGACCAGCATCTTCTTCCCGAAGAGGCTGCAGGGGCTCGCGATGGGCATCCAGGCCGGCATAGGCAATTTCGGCGTGAGCGTCGTACAGTTCGTCACGCCCTGGATAGTAAGCTTCTCGATCATAGGCGGCGCCTACGGCGTGCCCCAGCTCTTTACAAAGATCGACGTTCTTAAGGACGTCGCGGTCACAAAAGACGCATCCGGCGTTGTCACCGATATTGTGCTTAAAAATCCGGCCCTGGCAAGCGCCATAACCGTTACGAAAGATGGCGGTGTGGTCAAGGACGTGCTCTTCCAGGAGACCGACGCTACCAAGAACATGAAGTTAGACCTCAAGAGGGACGCTTCCGGCTCGGTCACCGACGTAGCCGTAAAGAAGGTCGTCAAGAAGGACATGTGGGTACAGAACGCGGCTTTCTGGTATGTGCCGCTGTTGATCCTGGCCTTTATCCTCTCGGTCATATTCCTCAAGTCAATAGACCCGGCCGCGCTCGGGTTCAAGGGCGGCAACTTCAAGAGGCAGTTTGAGATACTGAGCACCAAGAATAGGGCGCTCACTCATTCCTGGAACTGCACCATAACCTATATCGCGTCATTCGGTTCGTTCTCCGGTTACGCGGCCGCTTTCCCGATGATGATAAAGGTCATCTACGGCGGCTTTGACGGCGCGCCGGACCCCTTGAAGTTCGCCTTCTTCGGCCCGCTCATCGGCGGCCTCTCCCGCGCCGCCACCGGCTGGATATTCGACAAGATCGGCGGCAGCAAGGGCATGCACTGGTGCCTCCTTGGCCAGATAGCGGGCTGTATTGCGTTGATATTCGGCGGCTATCTCACTCCGTCGGGGCTTGATAAGTTCCCGGTGTTCGTCTACATCATGCTCTGGATATTCCTTATGACGGGCATAAACAACGCCGCGACCTTCCGCCAGTACCCGATAGTCTTCGCGTACTCGCCCGCTAAGGGCGCTCAGATGCTCGGATGGACAGGCGCGTGGGCGGCCTTCGGACCGTTCATCTTCGCCTCGCTCATTGGAATGGCGATAACGAAGACTGGCAGCGCCATCCCGTTCTTCATCGGCGCGTCCATCTTCTACGCGTACGCCTTCATCATCAACTGGTATTACTACACCAGGAAGGGCGCTGAGAGGTATGACTATGGCACCAGCGGCGGCACCTGGTGGGACACCGCAAAGAACACTTGGACCGGCGGTCAGTAGTCCGGCAGTAAGCGCAAAGCCGTTAACCGGCGTTGCGCCTGTTGTAAACACTAGTCGCAAGCATGGGGGAGGGACATTCTCCCCCATGCTTTTTTTGTCAGGAAGCCATGCCGTGCCGCAATGATTTATGACTTCAGCGTCCTTGGATGTGGTAAACTATAGTATTGTTTTCGGGTAATTAGGAAGGGATAGGTCAGAAAAATGGGTTCTTTTGATACGGTATTGACTCTCGCAGGCATCACTTACGGAGTCATTCTGATACTGGCGACTTTCATAAACCACAAGGCGCTTGAGGCATTCAGGATAGATGCCCTGATTATGAGGAACCCCTCACAGTCAAGCAGGGGCTTAAACCTTGTTTGCGGCCTGGCGATCATCGGCTACAACGTCTATACTCTGGTCTGGTAACAGATTGTTCAGTATCTATGCAAGTAGCTTCGAAAAGCAGATTCGCGCCTGTTTTATGAAGCATCGAGAACTTACAGGGGAAGCCAAAAGGCTCCCCTGATTTTGTATGTATTTCAAGCAGTTGCCTGACCCCCCTCCTTGACGCCATCCGATCTCTAAGATATACTTCCAGAGTAAACGAGCTTTTTTCCCTTAAAAATCGGAGGAAGCCATGAGCAAGTATGACAGGCTGGACCGTTTCGGGGTAACGGTAATAAACCAGGACGAGTACGAGCGCAAGCAGGCTTATGTCATCAAGCACTGCAAGTGTCAGGGCTGTCCCACATACGTGGCCGGGGACGCCCCGACCGGCTACTGTTTTCCGACTATCGGCACCAGCGACAAGATACACTACGAGAAGGAGTGCATCTGCAAGACTTGCCAGATCTATAAGGAATATGAGCTGAACCATTCCTTTTATTGCACAAGGTGCTCGCAGGTATGCCAGACCATGAAGACCGAGGGGGCCGCGGCCCAGGGGACTTAGATGCCCACAGGGTCGATAGCCCTTGCAAGGGGGCGGGGAGGGGTCCCTCTCCGTCCCCTTTTTTTGTCAAAAACCCCTGTATTTAAGCCTATAGCGGCCTGTTTTGGTCTGGACAAAGAACGGGCAAATGTAGTAGAATTATTGGACACCCAAAATGGATCAGGGAAATTATATAAAGAGGAGATTCTGTAATGGAGATTACCACCCCGGAGCAGGCTAAGGCAGCGATCAAGCAGTGGCTTGAGGACAACCATCACGACGTTAAGGAAATCAAGGACGAGAACGCCGTTTTCCATTTCGAGATAGATTATCCCCTCGGTTCCATGAAGAGGCAGAGGGTGCTTCAGCCTAAAGAGTTCCCCGGCCTGATAGTCGTGCTGAACGGCGTCAGCATCGCCAACGAGCATATGGAAAAGCTCAAGGGGATGAACCCCAACGACAGGGATGCCTTCTACAGCGAGATAAGGAAGGACCTCCTGTTCCTCAAGAACAGCTATGACCTCAACATCGACGACACAGGGGTCGCCAAGCAGGTCCAGTTCTCGTACGAGTTCTACTATGACGGCCTCACCAAGACCAAGCTCTACGACGCGCTCCTGCTGAACCACAGGACGCTCCTGTACATAATCACCAAGTTCAACGACGAGTTCGGCATGCCGGTTATGCCAGCCAAGGGCACCGAGGGCAACGCCTAATCACGCGGGTACGCCCCCTACTACGGAGGTTCTTATGGCTCCACAGATGCTCGAGATCAAGTACGAGTGCCAGCACAAGTCCTGCTACGTAAACTGCAGGGAAGGAATACTCTGCCTTGAAGAGGGGCTCTTCAACGACCTTAAGGCCGCTTATCTGGAAGAAGGGCTCTTCAGGAGCCCCAGGGGCGTTTGCAGGCTCGGCTTCTCACAGCCTTTTAAGGTAATAATGATGCAGCCCCTCGGCGAGGGGCCCATCGAGCAGGCGTCTTCGGCCCTCGACCCGGCCGACAACCCGCTTCTTGTCCTCGTTGAAGAGCATAAGGTGATAAACAGGAAGCTCGAGGAGGTGGAAGACCACCTCCGCAAAAGGGACATGGACGCTCTATGGGTCTCCACCAAGGAGCTTGAAAACGACCTGGTGCTCCATTCAGGCATAAAGGAAGAGGAGGTCCTCTTCGGCCTCAGCAAAGGGCTGCTGCCCTTCGGCGAGACCCTTGTTGACATCATCAGGGAGGAGCACAGGGAGATAATCTCTTTGCTCCATAACTTCAGGGTCGCGATGGAAATAAATGAGATCAACGACGGCATCATAGATTCCGTCATCGTGAGCTTGAGGGGGCATATAAGGAAAGAGGACCAGGAGTTCTTCGAGATAATCGACAAATGCCTCAATGACGAGCTAAGGCTCAAGATAGCCGATGGAATGAGGGTGGTCGATGCCAGCTTTGTGAGGGCGGAGGCCGGGGTCCGCAAGGTGAACGTCAAGCGGGCCGCGGTCCAGGCAGAGTATGACGACCAGGTCTCCGTAATAAGGGAGGCCGGCTGCGATACCTGCTGCGGCCACTAAGCCAGCAAAACAAAAAATGTTAGAATAAAAAAAGCCGCGGGATCTTCCCGCGGCTTTTTTTATTCCGGCTGCGTGCCTCGCGCTATAACGGGATATGTATGTATACGATATAGAGCCACATGCAGATAAGGCTGGCGCCGAGCCAGCTTACATATTTGTTTGCCCTGCGGCTCTTCGAACGGACTATCAGCACCTTGGAGAGTATTATGAAAAAGCCGGCAGCCCAGCCCCCAAGCGACAAGAGGCTAAATCCGTAGCTTACGAACGACATCACTGCCAGTACTGCGAAGATGCCGAAGGTGATGATGCCGTTGCCGCGGTGTATCTTCTTCTCCACAGGGCCTTTGCCCTTTACCATCTGGAGCCCGCTTATGAAGCTCGTCGTGGCGAGTATCATGCCGATGCTCGCAAGCAGCGTCGACAGGTTAGTGAATGCGTTCAGGAGCTCAAGTATGCCGGACATTTCCTATTCCTTGTAAAAGATCTTAAGTAGGTTCTTCTGCAGCAGATACGAGACTATCCCCAGGTAGATGAGCGCAATCGGAAGGATGATAAAGAGGTTTGGGATTGTCGTGTTCTCCGCCACCTCGTTGCCGTTCGACTCGCTTATGACTATGCCGTAAGTGTTCCTGAGGGTCCTGTTCCCGGTGAGGGTGTTCCCGTTCGAGGCGAAGACCATTATGCCGTCCCAGGAGTTGAGGTTGACGCTGTTGTTCACAATCTCGTTGTTGTCCGAGTAGCTTATGAAAAAGCCCTTGTCCTTATTGAGGGTGGCGCTGTTGAACTCGACCCTGTTGTGTTGCGATTTCTCCATGTAAAGGCCGTACTGGGAATTAGAGCTGGAATCATTCCCTGTAACGCTGGAGTAGCTCACCCCTTGAAGGAATATGCCTATCCCGTTGTTGGTGAGACTGTTCTTTGAGAGGACTACGTTCTTGGAATTGAAGACGAAGACCCCGGCAACGGTCGAGCCGGTAGCCGAAAGCCCTGTTATGGAGACGTCAGAGGTACCGGAGACCTTCAAGGCAGGCTTGTTCTGTATGGCCGCCTGCACCATGGTGGAGGCGGCCCCCTGGTTGGAGCGCAGTATCAACGGCTTTTCTATCGTGACGTTCTCGATGTAAATGCCGCTGTTGATGACGATGACGTCAAAGGGGGTCGCGGCGTTGACGGCGTCCTGTATCGTCCTGTGCCGCTCCGGTACATAGAGGGTGGCGGCATTGGCGTCATATGAGGCCGATAACGAGGCTATTAAGAAAAAGATGGCGCAATAGGCCTTTAGCATTCTGTTGTGTGCAAATGGCGCCGCCCTCGAACCAGGCGGGCTTTTGGCATAGTTAGGGTGATCTGTATCTTAAAATGATAGCAGAAAGCGTTCTTTAAGTCTATTTTTTTGCGCTCCCCGGGTTTGGCGTACACACGTTTACGGCCCACTGTCCATGCCTTGACAATCCACCTTCGTGTGGTAGGTTTAATTCATGCGGGGCATTCTGTATTCAAGATGACGGTGCCTCGAACCCCGCGATAAAAAACCTCGCCTTCCAGCCGGCCAAGGGAGCCTTCATGCCTGCAGGATACTCGACGAACCTCTGGCCGCTTGCGGCATATTTTTTGGCAGTGGTACTGCTCGTGGCCTCCATGCTCATTCTCTCCTACTTCTTTGGGCAGCGGCACAGGGAAAGGTCGACCTTAGAGCCTTATGAATCAGGCATCGCCCCGACCGGCACGGCGCGTATCCGGTTTGATATCAAGTTCTACCTTGTAGCCATCCTCTTCGTCGTCTTCGATATTGAGGCGGTATTCATCTTCGCCTGGGCCGTCTCCGCACGGGAGCTTGGCTGGACGGGCTATATAGAGGCGCTTCTGTTCATTTCCATACTTTTAGCGGCGCTCGTCTACTTATGGCGCATGGGTGCGCTCGATTGGGCGGCAAAGGGCAGAGCCGTCGCCGCAAAAAGGGCGGGAAAAGCGAGATGAGCGGGTCTGTCGAAAAAGCGGCTGTCACCAAAGACGACCCTGTTGAGGCGGCTGTAAGGAAGAGTGTTGTCCTGGCAAGCCTTCAGGGGCTGCTCGCGTGGGGGCGGAAGAACTCGCTCTGGCCTCTTAACTTCGGCCTCTCGTGCTGCTATGTGGAGATGGCCGCGAGCTTCACGAGCAAGTACGATATCGCCCGCTTCGGCTCAGAGGTCATACGCGCCAGCCCCAGGGAGGCGGACGTTATGATAGTCGCGGGCACCGTGTTCATCAAGGCCGCCCCTATGGTGAAAAGGCTCTATGAGCAGATGATGGAGCCGAGGTGGGTCATCTCCATGGGCTCTTGCGCCAACTCGGGAGGGATGTACGATATCTACAGCGTTGTCCAGGGGGTAGACTCCTTCCTTCCCGTCGATGTCTATATACCGGGCTGCCCGCCACGGCCGGAGGCCGTTATGGAAGGCCTTTTGATGCTCCGTGAGCTTGTTGGAAAGGAAAGGCGGCCTCTTAGCTGGGCAGCCGGGAAGCAGGGTGTGGAGCGGCCGGAGCTTCCAGTGATGCGCGATCTTAAACGCCCGTCGAGGCAGGAGGCAAGGGAGCTGCGTTCACCTGACAAGAGCTGATATCTTCGCGTCCCTGCCTTCCAGATAAGGGTTTTAGATATGGGCGGCGATCAAATTACACGGGAGCTTCAAGGCAGGTTCGGCGAGGCCTCGTTCGTCACGCAGCATACAGATGACGGCATACCGACGGTCTGGGCCGGCAAGGAAAAGGCCCCGGACCTGCTATCCTATTTAAAGAAAGAGGCGCCAGGGCCATACCGGATGCTCTATGACCTTACGGCCATCGACGAGCGCCATCGCCAGAATAGAACCGGCCAGCCTGAGAGCGATTTCACGCTCGTCTATCACCTGCTCTCCTTCGAGCGCAACGAGGATATAAGGGTCAAGGTGCCTCTCGTTGGCGATTACCCATCTGCTCCGACCATGACGGGCCTATGGAAGTCGGCTAACTGGTACGAAAGGGAGGTGTTTGACATGTTCGGGGTCTTTATCGACGGCCACCCGAACCTTAAAAGGATACTTACCCCGCCCACCTGGAAGGGCCATCCGCTGCGGAAGGAATATCCGGCGAGGCGGACGGAATTCGGCAAGTTCGAGTTTCCGGAGGAAAGAGAGATCGCGGAGGAGAAGGCGCTTCAGTTCCGCCCCGGAGAGTGGGGCTTCTCAAATAGCCGTGACGGCACCGATTTCATGTTCCTCAATATGGGCCCGCACCATACCGGCACGCACGGGATAATGCGCGTCATGCTTGAGCTCGACGGCGAGGAGATAGTGGACTCCGTCCTCGATATCGGCTACCACCACAGGGGGGCCGAGAAGATGGGAGAGCGGCAGAGCTGGCATACCTATATCCCGTATACCGACCGCATAGACTATCTCTCAGGAGCGATGAACAACCTGCCGTATGTGCTCGCGGTCGAAAGGCTTGCCGGGATAGAGGCGCCGCAGAGGGCGGTCTTCATAAGGGTGATGCTTGCCGAGCTCTACCGCATCGCGAGCCACCTTGTCTGGCTCGGCACCTTCGCACAGGACCTGGGGCAGATATCCCCGGTTTTTTTCGCCTTCAACGACAGAGAGCGCATATACGCGATAACAGAGGCGATATGCGGCTTCCGCATGCACCCGGCATGGTCGCGGATCGGGGGCGTGGCCTCCGACCTGCCGCAGGGCTGGGAGGGCCTTGTGAAGGGCTTTATAGATTATTTTCCTGCGAGGCTCGTCGAATATGACAGGCTCATAATAGAGAACCCGATAATAAAGGCGCGCACCATCGGGGTGGGCGTCCTTACGCTCGACGAGGCGATCGAATGGGGTGTTACAGGGCCGAACCTGAGGGCATGCGGCATTGAGTGGGACTTCAGGAAAAAAAGGCCATATTCAGGTTACGAAGGGTTTGACTTTGAGATACCTTCGGCTATGGAGGGGGACTGCTACGCGAGAGCCGTGGTCCGCACCCTTGAGATGAGGCAGAGCCTGAGGATCATAGAGCAATGCCTTGAGCGGATGCCAGGCGGGCCATATAAGTCCGATCACCCGCTCACTACGCCGCCGGTAAAAGAGCGCGCCATGAAAGATATAGAGACCCTCATCGCCCATTTTCTGAACGTAAGTTGGGGCCCGGTCCTCCCGGCTGGAGAGGCGGCCTTCGGGGTCGAGGGCGCAAAGGGGAACAACACCTACTACCTTGTAAGCGACGGGAGCGCTTCATCGTATCGCACACGCATCCGCACCCCGTCTTTCCCGCACCTGCAGGTAGTCCCTGAGATGTGCAGGGGGCTCGCTGTGGCTGACTTGATCGCCATACTCGGGAGCATAGATTTCGTGATGGGCGATGTTGACCGTTGATAAAAAAACAGATACAGGAGCCTGTGATGCTTACAGAAAAAGAGATGCTTGAGATAGAGGAGGAGGCTGGTAAATACGACTCAAGGCAGGCGGCCTCGATAGACGCTCTTATGATAATACAGCGCCACAGGGGCTGGGTCGACGACGACAGCTTAAAGGACGTGGCGGCGTACCTCGGCATGTCGCCTGATTACCTCGACGGCATAGCCACGTTCTATAACATGATATTCAGGAAGCCGGTCGGAAAGCACGTCATACTTATGTGTAACACGATAAGCTGCATGATGGCTGGCTATGAACCCAACCGTGAGCACCTGAGAAAACGCCTTGGTGTCGACCTTGGCGGGACCACCCCCGACGGGTTTTTTACGACGCTCCCGGTCGCGTGTCTTGGGGCGTGCGAGCGTTCTCCTTCGATGATGGTAGATGGAAGGCTTTATACAGGGCTTACGCCTGAACGGATAGACGCGATACTCGATGGGTTAAAGGAGAAGCGATGACGGAGCGCCCGCTCACCGGCCGCATGCGCCCTGACGGAGAGGCGCTCGACATAGCCGGGTACGAGAAGGCGGGAGGCTATCAGGCGTTGAGAAGGGCGCTCAGGATGTCCCCGAAGGAGGTGCAGGATGCCGTATCTGCCTCCAACCTGAGAGGGCGCGGCGGGGCCGGCTTCAGTACCGGGATCAAGTGGAGCTTTGTGCCGATGGGGGCTTCAGCGCCCAGGCCAAAATACCTGGTCGCCAACGCTGACGAGATGGAGCCCGGCGCCTTTAAAGACAGGTACCTCCTCGAGGGTGACCCGCACCAGCTCATAGAGGGGATGATCATAAGCGCCTTCGCGATAGAGGCGGAGGCCGCGTATGTGTTCATAAGATGGGAGTATCAGCTTGGCGCGGAGCGCGTACAGAAGGCGATATCTGAGGCATATGAAAGGAAGTACCTGGGGAGCGATATACTGGGTTCCGGCTTCACCCTCGATATAAGGCTCCACACCGGGGCAGGCAGATATATATGCGGAGAGGAGACCGCCCTTCTGAACGCCCTTGAGGGCAGGCGCGCGATACCGAGGCAGAAGCCGCCGTTCCCGCAGACGTGCGGCCTGTGGGGCAGGCCCACGGTTGTTAATAACGTCGAAACGCTCTGTAACGTGCCGCATATCGTGCTCAACGGGGCTGAATGGTATAAAAAGCTCAGCCGCTCGACCGACGGCGGGACGAAGCTCTACGGGGCGAGCGGGCGCGTGAAAAGGCCTGGGCTATGGGAGCTTCCCATGGGCACGACCATCCGGGAGATACTTGAAGAGCACGCCGGCGGCATGTGTGATGGCTACAGGTTGAGGGCCATTATGCCGGGTGGGGCCTCTACAGAGTTCCTAACGGCAGAGCGCCTGGACGTGAAGATGGACTTTGATTCGGTGGCGGCGGCCGGGAGCAGGCTTGGCACCGGCACGATGGTCGTGATGGACGATAGCGTTTGTCCGGTGAGGGCGCTCCATAACCTTGAGAGCTTCTTCAGCCGCGAATCATGTGGCTGGTGCACACCGTGCAGGGAGGGCCTGCCATGGGTCGAAAAGACCCTTGAAGCAATTGAAAAAGGCGAGGGCGAGCCGGAGGATCTCGAAATACTTGGAGAGCACGGAAGCTCGCTCTGGGTTGGCAGGACCTTCTGCGCTCTCGCCCCCGGGGCCATGGAGCCTCTAAGGAGCGCCCTTGCGCTCTTCAAGGACGACTTCGAGCGGCACATCAGCGAAAAACGCTGCCCCTACCGGTAGGGAGATGAATGGGAAAGATATATATCGAAAACAAGGCGTACGAGGTGAACAACGGGCAGAACCTCCTGCACGCCTGCCTTTCGCTGGGCCTCGACCTTCCGTACTTCTGCTGGCACCCTGCCATGCACTCCGTAGGCGCGTGCCGCCAGTGCGCGGTCAAGCAGTTCAAGGATGAGAGCGACACAAAAGGGCGTATTGTAATGGCCTGCATGACGCCTGCGGCATCTGGAGCGCGGATCTCGATCGACGACCCGGAGGCGAAGGCCTTTAGAGCTAACGTCATAGAGTGGATGATGTGCAGCCACCCGCACGACTGCCCGGTCTGCGACGAGGGAGGAGAGTGCCATCTTCAGGACATGACACTCATGACAGGGCACGTAAGCCGGAGCTACAGGTTCAGGAAGCGCACGTACAGGAACCAGTACCTTGGCCCGTTCCTTAACCATGAGATGAACCGATGCATACAGTGCTACAGGTGCGTGCGCTTCTACCGCGATTACGCCGGAGGGACCGACCTTAACGTTTTCTCCTCCCACGATAACGTATATTTCGGCAGGCATGAGGACGGGGTCCTTGAAAACGAGTTCAGCGGCAACCTGGCAGAGGTCTGCCCAACTGGTGTCTTTACCGATAAGACGTTTAAAAGGCATTTTACGCGCAAGTGGGACCTGCAGAGCGCTCCTTCAGTCTGCGTCCATTGCGGGGTTGGGTGCAACACAATACCCGGCGAGAGATACAATGAGCTCCGCCGTATCAGTAACCGCTATAACGGCGAGGTAAACCGCTACTTCCTCTGCGACAGGGGGCGCTATGGATATGAGTTCGTGAACGGCCACAGACGCCTCCGTGAGCCTCGGCAAAGGGGCGATGGCGATGATAAGCGGTTGACCGCTAAAGAGGCTGTAATCGCCGCCGCGAGGCTCATCTCGTCGGGTAAAGGCGCGGCGGGTATAGGCTCGCCACGGGCCTCGCTTGAGGCCAACTTTGCTCTCCGCTCTCTTGTCGGCCCTGATAACTTCTATATGGGGGTATCAGGAAGGGATTTACGCGCGATCACCCTTGCCTCCGAAAACCTTCTTAACGGCCCGGCGCGCTCTCCATCGCTCCGTGAGATAGAAGGCTCTGACGCGGTCCTCCTTATCGGGGAGGATGTGACCAATACGGCACCGGTGCTTGCGCTCGCGTTGAGGCAGGCAGCGCGAAATGGACCTGTAACAGAGGCCTCGAAGCTCCGCATCCCCTTCTGGGACGATGGAGCGGTACGGACCGCCACACAGGGGATGAAAGGCTCTTTTTATCTTTTGGCCCCATACGCCACGAAGCTTGACGATATCGCGAAGGAGCGATATTGCGCTTCGCCTGACGGCATGGCTCGGCTGGGCTTCGCCATCGCGCATGAAATAGACAAGGCCCTGCCCGGAGTTGACGACCTGCCAGAGGATGAACGAGAGCTTGCGGGAAGGATAGCCGATGGCCTTATGAAGGCGGAGCGTCCGGTAGTGGTCGCCGGGATGAGTCTTGGAAGCGAGCCTATTATAAACGCCGCCGCGCGGGTGGCCTGGGCCCTCTGTAAAGCAGGCAAAGAAGCCGGGCTTCATTATTCCTTTCCTGAGTGCAATAGCCTTGGCGCGGCGATGCTTGAGAGGAAATCCCTCGACGAGGCGTTTATTGCCGCCGGCAAAGGAAAGCATGAAATAGCGATAATACTCGAGAATGACCTGTCGCGCCGCTTGGGACCTGGATATTTGGAGGCGATCAAAAGCTTCAGACAAATCATCGTTCTGGACAGTATCGTTACACCCGCGTCTACTGCCGCCGGACTGCTCCTCCCGTCGGCCTCTTTCGCCCAATCGGACGGGACGCTTGTAAATAGCGAGGGCAGGGCGCAGAGGCACTTCAAGGTATTCACTGCTGAAGCCCCTGTCATGGAAAGCTGGAGATGGATAAGCGATATCAAAAAAAAACTTGGCATCTTCGGTTGGGGGACCATCAATGATATCACAAGGGAACTGGCGAAAGAGCTTCCGGCCTTTGAAAGATTGCCTGACCGATGGGTCGGTATAAGCGGGATGAAGATAGCGCGCCAGACGCACAGGGCAAGCGGACGGACAGCCGTTACAGCAGAGAGGACCGTCTTTGAGCCAAAGCCGCCTGAAGACCCGGATGCCCCCTTTTTATTTTCAATGGAGGGCTTCCATGGGCAGCCCCCATCGCCCTTTATACCGCGATTCTGGGCCCCTGGCTGGAACTCGATACAGTCTGTGAATAAGTTTCAGTCGGAAGTCGGCCGTGCGCTCAGGGGCGGAGACCCGGGCTTGAGGCTTATCGAGCCTGGTCATAGTCTGAAAGAGCCTTCCTCACTCATTATCCCGCCGGCGTTCAAAAGGAGGAAGGGCGAATGGCTCCTTGTGCCCATCTACCATATATTCGGCTCAGAGGAGATGAGCGTCCTTTCGCCTTCAGTCGCAACGCTGGTACCCGATCCGTACCTGGGGCTTGGGGCTCGGGAGGCCGCCATTATCGGCGTAAGGGCTGGCGAGGAGCTATCCGTTAAGGTATCTGGAGCCGTCCTGAGACTCCCGGTAAGGATCATAAGCAGGCTGCCTGAGGGGTTGGCTGGCCTGCCTGTACTGCCGGATCTGCCGGTATTGCCCTTGCCAGGGTGGTGTGTCCTTTCGAAGGTAAAGCTCTCGGCGGCATAAACGCCGATGGAGGCGTATGAAAGAGGTATTTGCGCCTTTGGCCTTGATAGCGGGGGTTATTTTTGTCCTTACGACAGTAAGCGCGGGGCTTATCTGGGTGGAAAGGAGGCTCCTCGCCCTATGGCAGGACAGGTACGGCCCGAACAGGGTGGGCCCATTCGGCCTCCTGCAGGTCGTGGCGGACATGATAAAGATATTATCAAAGGAGGACTGGACCCCTCCGTTCTCTGACAGGGCCGTATTCATACTCGCACCGGCTATCGCAATGGCCGCGGCTCTCCTGTCCTTCGCTGTTATCCCGTTCGCGCCGGGCATATCCGTGGTGGACCTCAACATAGGCCTCCTTTTTGTGCTTGGCATATCTTCCTTAAGCGTCTACAGCATCGTGCTCGCCGGATGGGCGTCGAACAGCAAGTATTCGCTCCTCGGGGGTGTAAGAGGCGCCGCGCAGATGTTCTCCTATGAGGTCTTCATGGGCCTGTCTCTTATGGGGGTAGTGATGCTCTCAGGCTCCTTCGACCTAAGGGAGATAGTCGAGGCGCAAAGGGGGCTCTGGTACTGCGTGCCGCAGTTTCCAGGCCTTGTCATCTTCTTTATAGCAGGTCTTGCCGCCACGCACAGGCTTCCGTTCGACCTGCCGGAGGCTGAAAACGAGCTTGTAGCCGGCTACCATACCGAGTACTCCGGCATGAAGTTCGGCATGTTCTTCGTTGGCGAATATCTTGGCATCACGCTCATCTGCTCGCTTATCACTACCCTTTTCTTCGGCGGTTGGCTGGGCCCGGTCCTGCCGCCCGTAGTCTGGTTCTTCATAAAGACCTTTTTCTTCATCTTTCTTTTTATCCTCCTGAGGGCCTCTCTTCCAAGGCCCAGGTTCGACCAGCTCATGAGTTTCGGGTGGAAGGTGATGCTGCCGCTCTCTCTCGCTAACGTGGCTGTGACCGGGGCCGTATTGCTCGCGCTTTGAACGGAGGCTTTATTGTACGCCCTTTTGATGGTCATATGGGATATCCTCGCGCACGCGTTCAGGCCAAGGGTGACGGTAGAGTACCCCGAGAAGAAGGCCTATATCCCGCCGAGATGGCGCGGCAGGATAATACTTTCGCGCGACCCGGACGGGGCGGAAAGGTGCGTGGCATGTTATCTGTGCGCGGTCGCCTGCCCGGTGGATTGTATAGCCCTTCAGGCAACAGAGGATGATACCGGCAGGCGGTATCCGGCATTTTTTCGCATCAACTTCTCGAGGTGCATATTCTGCGGCTACTGCGAGGAGGCGTGCCCAACGTACGCGATACAGCTTACGCCGGACTATGAGATGAGCGAGTACAGGCGCCCGTCGCTCGTCTACGAAAAAGAGGACCTCCTTATAAGCGGGACCGGCAAGTACCCCGGATATAACTACTACAGGGTCGCCGGGATAGCCATAGGAGGCAAGGGAAAGGGCGAGGCGGAAGGTGAGGAACAGCCGGTGGACGTAAGGAGCCTCATGCCATGATAAACCGGAGCTGAAATGCATTCGCTATTTTATATCTCATCAGGCGTCGCCATCCTTTCCACGGCCTTTGTAATCACCGGGGTAAATCCCGTGCGCGCCCTCCTTTATCTTATCGTCTCGCTTCTTGCGGCCTCGCTCGTCTTCTATTCGCTCGGCTCTCCGTTTGCCGCCGCGCTCGAGGTGATAATCTACGTTGGAGCGATAATGGTCCTCTTCGTCTTCGTGATGATGATGCTCAATCCTGGGCCCATTCAGGAGCGGCAGGAAGAAGGGTTATTCAGCCCCGGCATCTGGATTGGCCCGTCGGTACTCTCTTTCGCGCTCCTTATTGAGCTTCTGCTGCTTCTAATGCCCTGGGGCGAGGTGGTCGAGACGGGTTACGCTCCCGCGGGGCCGAAGGCCGTCGGGTACTCTCTTTTCGGACCTTATCTCATCGGGGTCGAGCTCGCCTCTTTCCTATTATTGGCCGCTATCGTCGGCGCCTTCCATCTTGGCAGAAAAGATGTCGAGGGCGAGGGGGGCTGAATGGCCGGCATACCGGTTGAGCACGCGCTCATAGTTGCTTTCATATTGTTTTCTTTAGGCCTCGTCGGCGTGCTGGTGAGGCGTAACCTCGTTTTCATGCTCATGTCGATAGAGGTGATGCTCAATTCGGCGGGGCTCGCGTTCATCTCCGGCGGTTATCGCTGGGGGCAGCCCGACGGGCAGGTCATGTTCATGTTCATACTCGCCATGGCCGCCTCTGAGGCCGCCGTTGGCCTCGCGCTTATACTGAGGTTCTACAAGAGCTTTAAAACGCTCGACGCTGACCTCGCGAGCAGGATGAAGGGGTAGAAATGCTCGAACTCCTCTGGCTTATCCCGGCGCTTCCATTTACCGGCGCGGTCTTCCTGACGTTCGCCAATCCCCGCATGAACCCTGGGTGGGCAGCTGTCGCCGGGGTTACCTCGATAGGCCTTTCCGCCCTGCTTGCCATCGCCATAGCCGTTAGTTTCATAAGCTCCCCTCCGCCTGGCAACGCGTTTACGCAGACGCTATGGACCTGGATCTCTTCAGGCTGGTTCAGGCCAGAGGTCGCCTTCAGGCTCGACCCGCTCTCCCTTGTCATGGTCCTGGTCGTTACCATAGTCGGCTTTCTGATACACCTGTACTCAGCGGAGTACATGTCCGGGGACGAAGGGTACAGGCGTTTTTTCTTGTACATGAACATATTCGTCGGCTCGATGCTGACCCTTGTGCTCGCCGATAACCTGCTCCTCCTTTACTTCGGGTGGGAGGGCGTGGGTGTGGCAAGCTATCTCCTTATCGGCTTCTGGTACGGCGTTCCCTATAACGGTTACGCCGCGAGGAAGGCGTTCATAATCACGAGGGCAGGTGACACGGCGTTCATCATAGGCATTATCCTTCTGGCTACAACGCTCGGCACGCTCGATATACAGGAGGTCATGTCCAGGGCCTCTGCCCATTGGGCAGGCAGGGGGCTCGCGGTCATAGCCGCATCCCTTCTTCTTGCCGGGGCGCTCGGCAAATCAGCCCAGCTTCCCCTTCAGACCTGGCTCCCTGACGCGATGGCAGGCCCCACCCCTGTAAGCGCCCTCCTGCACGCTGCGACCATGGTGACCGCCGGGGTCTACCTTATCGCCCGTACGCACGTTCTTTTCGAGCTTGCGCCTCCTGTCATGGGCCTTGTCGCCGCGATAGGCGCGGCGACCCTCATTATTTCAGCCTTCAGCGCGCTCGTCCAGACCGATATAAAACGTGTGCTGGCGTACTCGACCATAAGCCAGATAGGCTATATGTTCCTTGCCCTCGGAGTGGGCGCGTGGCCGGCGGCCATATTCCATTTCATGACCCACGCGTTCTTCAAGGCCCTGCTCTTTCTCGGCGCCGGCGCTATCATTGTCGCCTTCAAGCACGAGCGTGATATCTTCAGCATGGGCGGGGCAAGGTCTGCCATGCCTCTCGCTTTCTGGACATTTCTAGCGGGGGCGGCCTCCCTGTCGGCCATTCCGTTCGCGACAGCCGGTTTCTACAGTAAAGACCTCATATTGTCAGGCGCGTGGTCTTCCGGCGGCTATATCCTCTGGGTTGCCGGTACTACAGGCGCATTCCTTACGGCTTTATACGCTTTCAGGGTCGTCTTCATCGTCTTCTTCGGCGAGAGAAAGGCAGCCCTTGCCCGCAAACCCGGGATGATGATCTCCATACCACTTGTCATCCTGGCCTTGTTTTCGCTCGCGGCTGGCTTCGTAGAAACGCCAGCCTTTCTTGGCGGCGTGAGTCTCTTTACAGGCTTTTTGCAGCCGGTCTTTTCCGGACCCACCCGCGACGCTGAGGACCTTCTGCCGTTGTTTATTACCGCCCTTGTACCTGTGGCAGGGGTTTTAGCGGCGTATTTTATCTATTTAAAAAGATCCGCGCTTGCAGGACGCCTTGCGGGCTCTCCAGTGGCACAAGCTTTAAGAAGACTCTGGTTGGGAGGCTGGGGCTTTGACAGGCTCTATGACGTTTTATTCGTCAGGCCTTTTCTCTGGTTGGCGGACAAGGGGAGGGCGGACATCCTTGATCTCCCGTTCGCGGCGATCGCTCATTTGAGCGTAGTGATAAACAGGGCCCTTGCCATCACCCAGTCAGGAAGGCTCAGGTCCTACGCTGCCGGGCTCACCATCGGCGCGGTACTCGCCCTCTTTGCGGTATTCCTGTCATGATACTCGCGCTCCTCATAGCCATCCCCATTGCGTTCGGGGTTTTGGCCTGGTACTCGGACCGTATTAACGCTTCCCTGCCGAGGCGGTTGTCCTTCCTGGCCATGGCGATAGACCTTGGTCTCATCGTCTTGCTCTGGGCCGGGGCTGTCCCTCAAGAGGGCGTATGGATAGCTGAATTCAAGGTGAATTGGGTCCCACAGCTCGGCATATCGCTTCACTTCGCGATGGACGGGTTGAGCCTCGTCTTTACGGCCCTTACCGCAGCCTTGGGACTGGCTTCCATAGTGGCGTCATGGACGGAGGTAAAAGAACGCCCAGGCTTTTTCCACTTTAACCTTCTATGGGCGCTTGCCGGTATAATGGGCACATTTCTTTCAATGGACCTTTTTGTTTTTTATTTCTTCTGGGAGCTGATGCTATTCCCCATGTACTTCATGATCTCTGTATGGGGACACCGGAAGAGGCATTACGCGTCGGTTAAATTTTTCATTTTCACGCAGGCCGGGGGCTTGCTCATGCTCGTATCGATCCTCGCCCTCTATTTCATCCACGGCAGCTCTACAGGCGATTACTCCTTCGATTTTACGGACCTCAGTAGAACGGAACTTTCGCCGGTGGTGGAGGTACTTCTGATGCTGGGCTTTTTAGCAGCCTTCGCGGTAAAGCTTCCAATACTCCCTCTCCATACGTGGCTTCCTGACGCTCATACCGAAGCCCCGGCAGCGGGGAGCGTTATATTGGCAGGCCTGCTCCTAAAGACCGGCGCCTACGGCTTTATCCGGTTCATGCTCCCTCTATTCCCCGGCGCGTCATCTCTCTTCGCGCCCCTGGCGCTCGTGCTCGGCGCGGCCGCTGTCATCTACGGGGCTCTCCTTGCCTTCGCGCAAAGGGATATCAAAAGGCTTGTGGCGTATACGAGCGTAAGCCACATGGGCTTTGTGCTTATCGGCATTTTCGCTTTCAACGGCCTCGCCCTCAATGGGGCGCTTATGCTCGCTGTCTGCCACGGCTTTGCAACGGGCGCGCTCTTCATGGTGGCCGGCTGGCTCCAGGAGCGCATGGATACACGCGAAATGCGCCTCATGGGGGGGCTGTGGGCCGCGGCTCCGATGATGGGCGCCGCAACGCTCTTCTTCGCTCTCGCTTCCCTGGGCGCCCCAGGGCTCGGCAACTTCGTCGGGGAATTTCTGGTGCTCCTCGGCGCATTCCGCGCTTACGAGGTAGTTGCCTCATTCGCCGCAACCGGCCTTGTGCTCGCGGCCGTTTATTCGTTGTGGATAGTACAGCGTGTATTCCATGGGCCTTATGAAAGGAAGGCCGGGATCAAGGACCTCAACGGCCGAGAACTATCCGCGATGGTTGTTATGGCGGCGATCATAATCTGGCTCGGGGTCTATCCACAGCCTGTCCTTGATCAGCTTGGGCGGATGGTGCTGGCTGAGGGTAATGGCCAAATAACAGCGCAATCGCCGGAAGATGACGTGTTCAGTGATTTCAGGATAGAGCCGGGGATCAAACATCCAGGCTTATTGGAGATATAGAGATGAGCGTGCCGGAGCTTATAGCCCTTTTGCCTTTGATGCTGCTTGCCGCGTGCCCTGTGGCCCTGATGCTCACAATCGCCTTTTATCGCTCTCACGCGCTATCTGCCGCGGTCTGCTCCATCGGGCTCGGCATCTCTTTTGTCTCTCTTTTTATCGCTTCCGGCTTTGCTCCTGTCTTTGTGACCGACCTCATCCTGATAGACGGCTACGCCCTTTTTTACATGGGGCTTATAATAGCCGCGGCCTTGCTCGTCAGCCTCATGTCGTTCGGCTGCAACATGGCGCGACCAGGGCTCCGCGAGGAGTTTTATATCCTTGTTCTCCTCGCCGCCCTGGGAGCGTCCGGGATGGCGGCGAGCAGCCATTTCGCCTCTTTCTTTTTAAGCCTTGAGACTTTGAGCGTATCACTTTATGCGCTCATAGCCTTCGAGCGCAAGAGCGTGCGCGGCGTTGAGGCAGGGATAAAATACCTCGTCCTTGCCGGGGCCTCATCCGCTTTTCTGCTCTTCGGCATGGCGCTTGTATACTTCCAAACCGGCACGATGGGTTTTGCCGGTATCGCGGCGAGGGCAGGTGGGGTAGACTCTTTGGCGATGACAGCCGGGCTTGCCCTGATATTCGCAGGGGCCGCCTTTAAGCTCGCGCTTGTGCCGTTCCACATGTGGACGCCCGATGTCTACGAAGGAGCGAGCTCTCCTGTGGCCGCGCTCGTGGCAACGGTCTCCAAGGGGGCGGTCTTTGCCCTCCTCCTCCGGTTTTTCATTCTTGTAGACATATACTCGTACAGGCCCCTTTTCATCCTATTCGCTCTTATCGCGGTCTTATCCATGTTCGCCGGGAACCTGCTTGCGCTCTTTCAGGACAATATCAAACGCCTGCTCGCATATTCGTCTATCGCGCACATGGGCTATCTGCTCGTCGCCATGCTATCAAGCGGCTCTCTTGCCTTGACCTCCGCGGGTTACTATCTGGCGGCGTATTTTATATCCATGCTCGGCGCGTTCGGTTCTGTTACCGTACTCTCGGGAAGGGAGAATGAAAGGGAGATGATAGGCGAGTACAGGGGGCTTGCAAGGACAAACCCATGGCTCTCGGGGGTCTTCGCAGGCATGCTCCTTTCGCTTGCCGGGATACCCCTTACGGCCGGGTTTGTCGGGAAGTTCTTTCTTGTCGCCAGCGGCATTGGTTCCGCCCTCTGGCTGCTCGTCATCGCCCTGGCGGTCAACAGCGCCATAAGCATCTATTATTATCTGAGGATAATAGCCGCTCTTTACGCGCCCGCGCCTGTTGAAGGGGCGGTAGAGGCCGCGCCAGCCATCTCGCTTGCCGGAGGAGCGGTGATGGTTTTTCTTGCGATTTCACTTCTCTTGCTTGGCCTGTACCCCGCGCCTTTTATCCGCGTTGTGCAGATGACCCTGGGTATCCTGGTGTGATCGGGATCGAGCGGAAAAAGATTTTTAAGCGACATATACATAGGGAGGAAAAATGGGATTGACTGAGGCCATGGCGTAAGGCAATAATACAGGACGAGAAATATTTTTAAACACGTCTTCTGTAGGGATTCCAAGGACATGGCCGAAGATATCACAAGGGAAACCAATAGCCGGATCGTAAGGTACGGCTGGCTCATAGCGCTTTCCGGCATATCCTTCCTGACCCTCGCGATCTACTCTGCGACATTTGCCTCCCCCTTCAGCTTCGATGATTTCATGTACATAACAGAGAATCCCTTTATAAGGGATTTATCCAATTTCTGGCCGCCTTCGGGAACAAGGTACGCTGGGTATCTATCCTTTGCGCTCAATTACAGTTACGGCGGCCTGGATGTTACGGGCTTTCATATAGTAAATGTCATTGTCACCTATCTGAGGCTTCTTCTCCTTCCGGTAAACCAGAACTTCGACTACGAGTACCCGGTATTCGATTCCCTGTTCAGAGCGCAGGTGCTTGCCTCTTTCGTTTTCCTTCTGGCGCTCTTTATTTTCGCGGTCTATCTCTTGAGAAGACATTACGCGAACAGGAGCGCGTACCCGCTGGCCATCGCAACAGGGATCTTCTGGTTCTTTATCACCATTTCGGTGGAATCCTCGATCATACCCATACAGCACGTAATCTTTGAGCACAGGCTCTATCTGCCGAGCGCCGGGGCGGCCCTGGCCTTTGCCGCGGGGCTATTTTACGTTATCGACCTCATCAGGCCAAATGTGAGCGCATGGGCGATCGTAGCAGCGGCAGCCATACTTGCCGTGGCGCCTTTAAGCGTTGCGAGTTTTCTCCGAAACCAACTCTGGAAAGACCCTGTTGCCCTTTACGCAGACCTCGTTCGAAAAAGCCCGAATAAACTCCCGGGCAGGGTATTCCTTGGGCACGCCTACCTTCAAAAGGGCGATGCCGACAGAGCGATAGGGGAGCTTACCGCTGCCTTAAGGATAGAGGCAAACGACCCGACCGCTCATTTTTTCCTTGGCAATGCCTGGAAGGAGAAGGGCTTTATAGAGAAGGCGGCTAAAGAGTACGCCGAGGCAGTACAGCTTAAGCCCGACCACTACGAGGCAAGGAACAACCTGGCTACCGCTTATTTCATCCTCGGCAGATTCGATGAAGCCCTTGCCGAGTACATCCTGGTGCTCGAATACAGGCCCGGCCACGCCGAGGCCCATTATAACCTTTCCCTTCTATATGAAAAAATCGGGCAGGACAGAGAAGCCCATGAGCATTATCAAAAGTATCTGGAGCTCTCTGGCGGTCAGGGCAGATAGCGAGCGTGCCGGATGGGCTTGCGTTTCGGATAAAGAGCTGGATCAAACGAGGCTGATCCTGAAAGGCGTTGCATGAATGAAAAGAGGGTTTAGCGGAAACGCTAAACCCTCTTTGATTTACATTTTTATTTGCACCCTGAGTGGAACCTTTTGTGCCAATTCCAGATGGTGTAAATTGCCCCTGTCTCTTTTTCAAAGCAAGAGAGACGGTTCAGACTTGTCCTCCATCCCCAACCTATACGAATATCTGTCATAATAATGGAATGAAAACATACGACCTTGTAATACTCGGCGGCGGCTCTGCCGCCTTTGCAGCCGCCCTTAGGGCGACCGAGCTCGGGGCCGTGGTCGCGGTCTGTGAGGACCGGGTAATCGGAGGGACATGCCTCAACAGGGGATGCATCCCTTCAAAGAGCCTGCTCCGTGCCGCGGAGGTCTTTTATTATTCGCGGAGCCAGCCTTTCAGAGGCATTGAAATACCCCGTGGAAAGGTGGATTTCGCAAAGGTGATAGATGAAAAGGACGCCCTTGTAAAGGAGCTAAGGCAGGAAAAGTACCTCAACGTGCTCGAATATAATAAGAATATACATTACTACGAGGGAAGAGCGTCTTTTTTGTCCAGGGGCGAGGTGCGGGTTGGGGATACCGTTCTTAAAGGAAGGAAGTTCCTGATAGCGACCGGGGCCTCTCCGCAGGCCGTCCCGTTCAAGGGGTTAGAGCGAGTGGAATTTCTTAACTCCACAACGGCCCTCGATTTAAAGGAGCTTCCCGCCTCCATGATAATCATTGGAGGAAGGTTCGTCGCGGTCGAGATGGCCCAGATATTCTCCAGGTTCGGCACAAAGGTCACGATACTGCAGCGGAGCACCAAATTGATACCGGAGGAAGAAGAGGAGATTGCCCTCGCCCTGAGGCGCTGCCTTGAGGAAGAAGGCATAGAAGTGCATACGGGAGTAAAGGTCCTCGAACTCTATCCCGTGGACGGATTGAACGCGGTAAAGGCCGGGATAGACGGCAAAGCCAGGGAGTTCAGAGGCGAGAGGATACTCATGGCTACAGGCATAACGCCAAATACCAAAAACCTTAATCTGGAAGCCGCTGGCGTTGAGGTCAATGACAGGGGCTTTGTTAAAACCGATGAAAACATGGCAACTGCCAACCCCGATGTCTTCGCTGCTGGAGACGTCGTCGGGGGGATCGAACTGGTTACCGTTGCTGCGCATGAAGGCGCCATAGCCGCCCATAACGCCATAGAAGGGTGCTGCGCCAGAAAGATCAATTACGATCATATCCCGCACGCTATATTTACCCATCCGAACGTCGCGAGCGTGGGCCTAACCGAAAGGAGGGCCGTGGAGAAGGGCATTCAGGTGAAATCAAGGACCCTGGAGATGCGCCATGTCCCGAAGGCAAGGGCAATAAGGGATACGCGCGGACTTATTAAAATCGTCGCCGAAGAGGGTACGGAAAAGGTCATAGGCGTACACATACTCGGCCCTGAAGCGGCAGAGGTCATCCACCAGGCCGTTTTCATCATCAGGAGCGGGATGACCGTGAGGGAGATCACCGAAAAGATAGACGTATATCCCACCCTTTCAGAGATGGTAAAGCTCTGCGCGCAGAGTTTTTATAAGGACGTTAAGCAACTTTCCTGCTGCGCCGAGTGAGGGATATATTCCATGGTAGAAAGGCGGAGGAGATTATTACGGATTGCGATTATCCTCGTGATCCTCTTCTCAGCCCTGTACCTCCTGTACCGGGCTTTTATCTACTCACCCGTCATATTCGGGCTCAGGGATGACTTCAAGGAGGCGGTCCCTTTCCAGGCAGTACCGGCAGGCATAAAGGGGATAAGGGCCGCGGACTGCGCCGTCTGCCACAGGGAGATCTACGAGGAATGGAAGTCCTCTTATCACGCCAGGGCCTTCGTGGACCCCTTCTTCCAGGCCTTTTGGCGTAAGGACGAATTCATCTGGATATGCCTTAACTGCCACACCCCGCTCGTAAACCAACAGCCTTTTCTCATCAAGGGCCTTGAGGGGGGCAGCGTATCCAGGCCGATAAGAGAGCCGAATAAGGATTACGACGTGGAATTGCAGGGAGAGGGCATCACCTGCGCAGCCTGCCACCTGCGCGACGGGGTGATCCTCGGCCCCTACGAAGACTCCGACGCCCCTCACCCGACGAGGTACGACCCACGATTCCGCACTACCGGGATATGCTACACCTGCCACCAGGTCCCGGGAGGCCCCTTCCAGTTCTACAACGGCGGCCCGTGCGCGACGTACTTCGAGTTCGAGGGGAACCCATGGGCGGAAAAGGGCTATGTCTGCCAGACATGCCACATGCCGGAAGTAGAGAGGGCGGTCGCAGCAGGAGGGACCATAAGGAAGGGCGGCAGGCACCTCTGGCAAGGGGGACACTCCCCGGAGATGGTAAGGAAGGCCTTGACAGTAGAGGTCGAGGGGGACAAGAAGAGCTACGATCCCGGTGAAACGGCCCGCTTCACCCTGACCCTTGAGAACAGCGGCGCCGGCCACAGGATACCCACCGGAGACCCGGACAGGTTTTTTACCGTCTCCTTCAAGGTGGTGGATGGAGCTGGCAGGGTGCTGAGGGAGAAGAAGCGCACCATAGGCCGCTGGATACTCTGGAAGCCAGTGATCGTCGAGGTATATGAGAACAGGCCAGCGCCGCTGGAAAGCCTCACTTATCGCTTCGACTATCAGATCTCCGCAGATTACGAGGGCCTCAGCCTTGTAGCCGAGGTCGCCTACAACATAATGAGCGAGAGGAGCCATGGAGTGCTCGAAACAAAGTACGGGCTCACCGCTAAAGACCCTTACAGCTTTGTCATATTCAGCGAGACCATGCCGCTGAGAGGGCGCTGATTAGCGGGACCGTAAGAAAGGAGGCGGTAATATGTCGGGTATGATGGGGAATATGCAGGGCTGGGGCATGTGGGGGCCGGTGTCGATGCTCTTTTTCAGCCTCTTCTGGATAGCCATTCTCGTGTTGGTCATCGTTGGCATAGTTTTTCTGGTCCGTTACATGCGGGGTTATGGCATGGAAGGAAGAGGCGCTCAAGAAACCCCTCTTGACGTCTTGAAAAAGCGTTACGCCAGGGGCGAGATAGATAAAAAAGAATTTGCTGAGAAGAAAAAAGACCTCGCTGAATGATCGTCATTAAAAGCAGGAGGCGACTATGAAGGTACGAAGCCTGCTAATTGCCGTGGTGACTTCGTTTATCCTCTGCACGGGTCCTTCTCTGGCAGCTGAAAAAAACGAGAGCATCCTTTTCCACCTCAAGACAAGCCTCAAGCACGACGACGCCCAGATCTGCGTGGCCTACAATATGATATGGGCGGCCCTTGAAAGCGGGCTTGAGGTGAATGTCCTCATAGACGCCGATACCGCGAATACCTTCAAGACAGGCTGGTTCGGGCGTGATGACATAGAAAAGTTCCCCCTGCCGGAGCGGCTAAGGAAGTCCCTTTCCGAGCAATTCAATGTGCCATTAAAGGGCGTGCCGGTGAACTACGGGCGGTTCCTCGATATGCTCCATCAAAAGGGCGCCCGGTTCCATATCAATTCGGCTTTCTTAGTGCTCGCAAAGATAGAAAAAGAGATGGGCAAGTTGGATAACATTTCCGCGAAGTTCTTCAAGCCTGTTACCTTGAAGGAGATGATAGAATTGAGGACAGGGGCGGATTACTACATGGCGTATTAGCTTCTTTTTTTTCTCCGTGCTCATTTCCGCTTCTTTTGATGGTCGTCGGCAGGGTTGATGTGGAGGCAAAGGCGCGCCCTTTCGCCCTCGCGGCGGCGCTTTCGACGTGGGCGAGCGCATTTTTTCTTATGATAGGCGGCGTAATAGCCCTGGGCGGGGAGCTATACTGCCCATTATAGGAGTTAATCATGAAAAGGTTTCTATTTGCCGTTCTTATATCAGCTCTTATGCTTTCATCTCCTGCGCTGGCCGGTCCTCCCGCAAAGGTAATTATTCACGTAAAAGGCATCTCGTGCCCGTTTTGCGCCTACGGGCTTGAAAAGAAGCTCAAGGGCCTTGAAGGTGTAAAGGATTTCTCCATGGACCTCGAAGGAGGAAAGGCGGAGGTTTTTTTCAGCGACAGGGATTTTATTGAAATAAAGAAGATAGAGGAGGCGGTAAGGGATTCGGGCTTTACTCCGGGAAAGATCGAGGTGAAGGAGATTCAGGGTGAGTAGCCTTGAGGGGTGCTGTCAAAAAGTCCGTGGAGGAAGAATGCTTGGAAGATGCGTAGCAGTATTTGTGGCGGCTTGCTGTATCCTCTTTTTGCCGCTGCCCGCCCATCCAGCGCCCATCACCTTCAATACGGCTCTACCGGTCAGCAAAGGTGAGGGCATCTTCCGGGCGCAGGCGAAATACTCCCTTTCAACCGGCGACCCCGCTTCCAGAGGCAGGGAGCTTGCGGTCTGGAGCGTCCCGCTGGTCCTTGTCTACGGCGTCACAAGGGATTTCACTCTCTTTGCCGTCACGGAGTATGTCGACAGGGAACTCGAAGAGGGAGGCTTAAAAAGGGGGGATGAGGGGCTCGGGGACTCGACCTTCATCGCCCGCTACACCGTATGGACAAAGGACCTCTCCGGCGAGACCCTGAGGCTCGCCCCCTTTGCGGCGATAAAGGCGCCCACCGGCAGGGATGACGCCACTGATTCACAGGGCACCCTCCCCAGGAACCTCCAGCCCGGCACAGGCTCATGGGACTATACAGCAGGTACGATATTCACATGGCAGACTCTCAAGAGGCAGGTGGACGCCTCTGCCTCGTATACATTAAATACCGAAGCCGGGGGTTTCAGGTTTGGAGACGTCGCAAGGCTCGACGCCTCATACCAGCACAGGCTCTTTCCAAAAAAGCTCGGGCCGGGGCTTCCGGCCTTTGTATACGGGGTTGTTGAATCGAGCCTTGTATGGCAGGACAAGAGCGAGATAGACGGGGTGGATGACGCAGACTCAGGAGGAGTTAAGCTCTTCGTAACCCCCGGCATACAATATGTCACCCTGAGGACGGTTACTGAGGCGGCGGTATCGGTCCCCGTATTCCAGGACCTCAACGGAAATGCCCTCGAAGACGACTATGCCGCCATTTTGAGCTTCAGGGTGAACTTTTGAGGGATAAGTGACAAAGCTAAAATTTCTCTGCCTTTTGTTCGTTTTTCTCACGGCGTCCTGCGCCGGTGAGAAGGCCTTTTCCTTTTCAGGCGGCTGGGGAGGGAAAGGCTCGGGCAAGGGAGAGTTCAATGAGCCTTATGACATAGAGGCCGACGGGGAGGGCTATCTCTATGTGACGGACGCGAGGAACGCGAGGGTGCAGAAGTTCACTGCCGAAGGAAGGTTCGTCCTCGAGTTCGGGAAGAAAGGAAAGGGGCCGGGGGAGTTCATAAAGCCCGTCGGGGTCGCCGTGGACAGGAATGGGTTCGTGTATGTGACCGACTACGACCTCGACAGGGTGCAGAAGTTTGCGCCTTCGGGAGAGTATGTTCTGGGGTGGGGAAGCCACGGAGGTGGCCCGGGTGACTTTGACGCGCCTTCCGACATCGCCGCGGGCCCTGATGGGAGCCTTTTTGTAATCGACCTCTATAACCACAGGGTGCAGGTCTTTGACGAGAACGGCCGGTTCTTGAGGGAATGGGGCAGGAATGAATAGCGAGTTCTACTACCCGGCGAAGCTGACCTTCGGCAACGGCAGGGTCTATGTGTCTGATTCGTACAATAATAGAATTCAGGCCTTCACCCATCAAGGGGAGTTTCTCTTCCAGTTCGGCGGCATGGGTTTTTGGAGGGGGACCTTCCGCGTGGCCTCGGGCGTTGCCGTTGGGCCGGATGGGCTTTTGTACGCAGCCGACTACTACAACGACCGTGTACAGGTATTTGACCCCGAAGGTAAGTTCATCACATCATTTGGGGGAGAAGGCACAGGCAATGGGGAATTCAAAGGCCCGACCGGCGTTGCCGTATCCGAAGACAAGATTTACGCGGTGGACTGGGGAAACCACAGGGTTCAGGAGTTTATCAGAAGATAGCTCTCACGCGATACGCCAGCTACTTGACCATCCTGAGAATCGGGTTATGCTTTAATTATGCAAAACTTTGCGGAAAGGAGACCATATATGCGTAGAAAATTGCTCGTAAATATATTGATAGCTGTTTTCTTCTCTCTTTTTCTCGTTGAGGCCCACGCGGCTGTCCAGAAGAGCAGCCTGAGAGGCGAGAAGGACTTCAAGAAGGCCCAGGGCGAGGTGACTGTAAGCGACGCTGGCGCTGACCAAAAGCAGATATCGGTCAGCGCCAGCGGCCTGAAACCGAACTCCATATATACCTTCTGGTTCGTGAACGAGAAGCCACGGATGGACATGGCAGGCGTCGGCACCGGGAATTACTCCTTCAGGAGCGATGCCCAGGGGAACGCCCAATATACGGCAGCTGTGTCTCAAGAGGAACTGAGGAGGTGGAACCTCTTTGAGGTTGCGTACCACCCCGATCAAAACCCTCAGAACATGGAGAATATACAGATCGCGCTCAAAGGCGAGGTGCCGGGGACGGCGCGGTAAAAACAGGTATCTACCCTGAGTTCTAATTGTGCTGGGGGGCGCTGAAAAGCGCCCCCCAGCTCGCGATATCGCAAGAGATGATGGAGCAAGTCTCGTGCGGCCATAAGATTGAAAATTCCGCGTCCTGCCCGAATTTTAATCCTCGACAATCCTTCTTGCTTTCATAACACCGAAATTAAATAGAAGAGCGCGCGATAGAAAAATGAAACCGTTTGCAACCTGTTAGGGAATATAATTTCGAATTTCGAGTCATTCGACAATCTATTTTCCCTTGCCGCGCCATATAAACATCAACCTTTTAACGGTTCCGTTAAAATCCGGTCTCCCGATGATACGTCGACGGATAAGCTTAAAGACGACGATGGCGGCGATTGTGGAGAGTACAAGAACAACAAGGCCGTTTCTGATCCTTTCAAAAACAGGCAGCAAATCTAAAATGCCTTCTTTGAAGGTAAATCCCAGCAAAAGGAATGCAGCCGCCCATAAAGCGGCGCCAACAAGGTCAAGCGCGAGAAATCTCATGTAGCCGAACCTTAGCGCCCCGGTGAGCGGAGCCGAGAGGGTCCTGACGCCGAAGACGAACCTGGCCATGGGTATGGTTATATGCCCGAACCTCTTGAAAAAGGACTCTGCCCTGTCCGTGTAGTTGCACGTGCAAAGCGTGCAGTTGATATAAGTGTCTATGAGCCTTCTGCCTCCCCATCTTCCTATGAGATACGCAAGGCTGTCGCCGATGACGGCCCCGGCTACAGCCACAAGGAGGCTTGGCGCAAGGTCCATTCCGGTAGCCGCGAGCGCCCCGGCCAGAAGAAGAAAAAGCTCGCCTGGCACCGGGAGCCCGGCGTTATCGAGCATTACCCCGAAAAAAATTATCAGGTAGCCGTAAGAGTTAAAGAGGCTTAAAATATCGCCTGGATTATCGCTCAAGTTCTGTCCCTCATCACTGGAAATCTTAGAGCGGTCCCGAGGTTGTTGCGCAATTTCGCATGAGAACGAGCTGAGAAGGTTTTGAAAAAGCCCGGAGGTAGGAATTATTGCCGACTTTAGATATAATACTATAGCAGGTTGCAGAAAAAGTTCATCTGCTTCGTTGTCATCGTTGCTTCTGCTACGGCGTACCAAATCCTGCAAGTTTATTTTATGAGGACAGGAATGGATAAGAACAAGCTCTGGTACATAAACACCAATAAGATATTCTCCGGGCTTTCTGAAAAGGAAAAGGGCGAGATAGCGTCCAAAATTACGGAGTTGAACGTCAAGAAAAGAGGAGTTGTCTATAGCTCAGGGGACAGGGCGGAGACCGTCTATATACTCAAGGAAGGCAGGATCAAGGTAACACGGTTTTCCGAGGAGGGAAGAGAACTGACGGTCGATATCCTGGAACCCGGCGACGTATTGGGCGAACTAAGCCTTGCCGGAGAGCGAGAGCGTGAAACGGACGCCGTGGCGATGGAAGATTCCTTCCTGTGCGTAGTTAAACGCAAGGACTTTGAGGATTTTATCGGCAAGATGCCGGGGCTGTCCTTCACCATAACGAAGTGGATAGGCCTCCGGTTAAGAAGAATCGAGAACCGTTTTGAAAATATGCTCTTTAAAGACGTGCGCACAAGGCTCCTCGCCGTATTCATGGACCTGGCGCAAAAGCATGGCGTGAGCGCCGATAATGGTATAAAGATAGCGATCCGTCTGTCGCACAAGGACATAGCCGGCCTTGTAGGGGCCACGCGGGAGACGGTCACCCTTGAATTGAACAACCTTAAGAGAAACGGTGACATCATGATGGACGGGAAATATTTCGTCCTGGCCTCAAGGCATCTCTCCTGATTTTTCTCAATTTGTAAGCCGCCTTACATTTTCCCTCCGGTTTTTCTGATATAGTTCATCCATGAAAATAAAAGACGCGGCTTCCTCGAAATCTGGCAGAGCCCGCAAGGGAGGGAAGGACGCATGTATAACCCTTAAAAAAGATGAACGCGTCATCTTGAAGAAAGCAGGCTTGTCCTCCAGGGATTCCTCCATAAAGAAATTCAATAAAATAAAAGGAGGCGAGCATGCCTAAGATAGCTATCATACTGCATGCCGAGCCTGGCACGCACGATGCCATGGGGCGGGCCGCCCATGCCCTGCTTTACTCCAGGGACCTGTTAGAGGCTGGCATGGAGGTGAAGCTCGTCTTTGACGGAGGAGGGACAAGATGGGTAACGGAGCTCTCCAGGGAGGATAATCCGCTTAACGCGCTGTACAAGGAAATCAGGGAGGCTGGAGTTATCTCCGGCGTTTGCCAGTTCTGCATCGGGGCCTTCGGAGGAGACGTGGAGGTTGTGAAAAACCTGGGTCTCCCCGTGGCAGGGGAGTACATGGGGCATCCGAGCATATCGGCCTTGATACGGGATGGTTATCAGATTATTACGCTCTGATCGATCGCTTACGCTGAATCTCGGTAAAAGGAGGAAAAAAATGGCTAAGGATCTTAACGAGGCGTGTCCTTGCGGCTCAGGAAAGAAATATGGCGAGTGTTGCGGAAAAGACGAGTCCTGTTCCTGCGGCTCAGGCAAAAAGGCCTCTGAATGCTGCTACAGTGCGACCGGCAAATGCTGCTGAGGCCGTTTTAGGAGAGAACGGCTCTTGAGCCTTCTCAAAAACTCAAAAATGGAGGAGTAGATATGCTTAAGCCTTTCTTAAAGCAGTTTGCAAAGGCCTTTCTGGTGCTTTCAATATTTTTGATCCCAGGTCTGCCAGCGGACTCGTTCGCGAAGGACATGAACCCATGCTCGAAGATCTCCAAGAACCCGTGCGCCGCCAAGAATATCCCAGTCAGAACGAATCCTGTAAAGGATTCCGCGAAGCTTAAAGGGATGAGTGAAAAGCTCTGGGCCTCTGCCGCGCTCGGCGCCTCCGGCAATTCATGCGCCACTTGCCATCCGAACGGCGCGGCGCTGAAAAAGGAGCCCTACCCGAAGTACATCAAGATGGCCGACGACATACTGACCATGGACCAGATGATAAACTTCTGCATGACGAACCCGATGAAGGGCAAGCCCCTTGCCTGGAACTCTCAGGAGATGACAGCCCTTGCGGCCTATGTGCTGGCCAACTCAAAAGAGAGCGCGGCGCCGATGAACCCTTGCAATATGAAAAATCCATGCGCCATGAAGAACCCGTGCGCAAAAAAGAATCCCTGCTCGATGAAGAACCCCTGCGGAGCCAAATAGACCGGTGCTGCGTAGTATTGCAATCATGCTGTTTTTGACGCTGGCTTCTCCTCCTGTCGTATCCGGAGGAGAAGCGTCGCTGTCAGTCCATTGGCAGAGGCCTGTGAAGACAGGGTCATACGGCGCCGTGGAAGCCCTCTACCCAGAGAGTTGTGCTGTGTGCCACCGGGCGCAGTACGATGACTGGAAGGGGGCGCTGCACAGTAAAAGCATTGGGCCGGGGCTCCTTGCGCAATTGGACCCTGAGAAAGGCCCTGAGACGGCGCTTTCCTGCTATTACTGCCATGCGCCTCTCGTGTTACAGAACGAAGTCATATCCGGTGGTGAAAGCGGCTCGACATATTTTCCAAACCGTTCCTTTGACGAAAGACTCAAGTCGTCGGGCGTAGGCTGTGCCGCTTGCCATGTAAGGGAAGCCGGGGTTTTAGGTCCGCCTGGGACGAAAGGCGTTAAGGGCTCTCCCGAGGCAAATCACGCCTCAACCCGAAGTGATTTTTTTGAGAGGGCGGAATTCTGCGCCGCGTGCCATCAGCTCGACGAGGGTTATGAGCTCAACGGGAAACTCCTCGTAAATACCTTTAATGAATGGAAGGAGAGCGAGTACGGCAGGAATAACATCCCCTGCCAGGGCTGCCACATGCCGGGAAGAAGGCACCTCTTTAGAGGCATCCACGACCCGGAGATGGTCAAAAAGGGCGTTAAGTTCGAGGTGGAAAGGGCGGACGCCGGGTCTCGCATAGGCGCGAAGCTCAGGATTACCAACTCGGGCGTGGGCCATTATTTCCCGACGTACGTCACCCCGCTTGTTGTTGTCAAAGGCTTTCTGATCGACGCGAAAGGGAAGGTGCTGAAAGGCACTGTTAAGGAAACGATGATAGGCAGGAAAGTAAGCCTCGACCTGGCAAGGGAGCTTTTCGATACGAGGATACCGCCTTTCGGAAGCTTTGAGTTCGATTACGATGTCAGGCGACCGGCCAAAGCCGACAGGATAGTCTTTGAGGTATGGGTCTTCCCGGACGAGTTTTACAATCGCTTTTTCGAAAATTCACTTAAGATGCGGGACCCGGCAATGAAGATGGAAGAGCTTAAGGAAGCGCTAAAGACGACATCAGGTTCAGGCTATATTTTGTTCAAGAGGGAGATATTTATATGACCTCTGGGTTTGCGGTAGGCGCAAAGCCGTGTTATATATAAGCTTAGCCAGTACATCGCATTTCACTCATCCGCTTAAGACCAATTCGCACTGTCAGGATTTTTCTCATCCGGGCTTCAGAGGCTTTAAGAAGATTACAGACTTGGAGGAGTGACTCCCTCTATGGACTCCACCCTGTTATTACTTGTACTAATAATGGCGTTCTATAACGGGGCCAATGACGTCTCCAAGGGGGTGGCTACCCTTTGCGGCAGCGGCCTCAGCGCCTACAGGGGCGCGCTCATTTGGGGCGCCGTCTGGACCGTTGCCGGAGCGATTACCGCCTTTTTCCTGGCCTCCGGCCTTTTCAAGGTATTCAGCAACGGGATAGTCTCCGCTGATCTTGATCTGACGGTCAACTTCCCTATGGCAGTTGCCATAGGGGTCTCAACATGGGTACTGTTCGCAACAAAGGCCGGGATGCCTGTATCCACTACTCATTCGATCATAGGCTCGGTCTGCGGCCCGGTACTCTTCTCATTTGGCCCCTCAATGATATTGTGGGGGAGCCTCGGGTATAAGATATTAATCCCCCTCATTTTAAGCCCCGTTGTAGCGTTCTTGATCGCCGCGGTCATCTACAAAAGAGGCTACGGCCTCCTTTCAAGGTCTTCAAGATACTGCCTGTGCGTTGAAACGAGAGAGAATGTCTGCTGCGATACCTCTGGAGATGGACAGGCAGCGGCTTACAGTTCACAGGTTCCTCTGGCAAAAGCCGGCACTGTGAAGGACTGCGCCGAGGACATGGGCTCTTTCCTTGGGATGGACCTTAACGACATGATCCATTGGATCTCCAGCGCGCTCATTACATTCGCGAGGGCCTTGAACGATACGCCAAAGATCGTGGCGGTCCTCTTCGCGTCAGCGGCTTTCGGGGAAGGCTACCTGAGGTTCGTATTTCTTCTCACGGCCTTGCTCATGGGGCTCGGAAGCTTCCTTGGGGGGGCAAGGGTGACTGAGACGTTAGCGAACAAGATAACCGTCATGGACAGGCACGACGGCGTCATCGCGAACCTTTGCACGGCCTTTCTTGTGGTCTTCGCGTCCAAGTTCGGGATGCCGGTGTCGACAACGCACGTCTCCAGCGGTTCGATCATAGGAATGGGGCTGAGGCGGAGCTATAGCATGGTTAATAAAAAGCTGATCTGCGAAATGCTCCTTGCCTGGATAATAACGCTTCCGGCTGCCGGTGCCCTGTCGGGGCTTGCTTATATTGCTCTGAATAAACTTGCTTAGAAAAGGAGAAGTCATGCGAAAGGGCATAAGGGATTCGGTCAACGAGTTTTACTCAGCCGCCGCTATCAAGCCGTCTGAGTCTCTTTGCTGTGCCGCAAGCTACAGTAAAGATGATGTATCCCACATACCAAAGGATGTCCTTGATATTTCCTACGGGTGCGGAAGCCCTGTTACGCTCGCAGATATAAGAGAAGGCGAGAGTCTTGTGGACCTCGGCTCCGGCGGCGGCATAGACTGCTTTATAGCCGCGAAGTTTGTGGGAAGGAAAGGGAGGGTCTACGGGGTCGACATGACGGAAGAGATGCTCCTTAAGGCAAAGGAGGCCTCTTCAAAGGTCGCCCTTAACCTCGGCTACGATATCGTCGAGTTCAAAAAAGGTTACCTGGAGGAAATACCGGTTGAAGATGAGAAGGCAGACGTCGTAACCTCGAATTGCGTCATAAACCTCTCGCATGACAAGGGTAAGGTCCTGGAAGAGATCTGCCGGGTCCTCAAACACAACGGCCGGTTCTGCATATCTGACATAGTATCGGACAAAGAGGTGCCAGAGTACATGACGGCCGACAAGAAACTCTGGGGCGAATGCATCTCCGGCGCGATGAAGGAGGATGAGTTCGTAAAGGCTGCCAGGGGCGCTGGGTTTTACGGGCTGCAGATCCTGTCAAAGACTCTCTACAGGGAGATCGAAGGCATAAGGTTCTATTCGATAACTCTCAGGGGTTACAAGTTCAGGAAAGGGAAGGAGTGCGTATACGCCGGCCACTTCGCCGTCTACAATGGGCCTTATAAATCTGTTTTGGATGACGACGGGCACGAGTACCCGGCGGGGGAGCCTGTCGAGGTCTGCACCGATACGGTTGAAAAAATCAGGAGGCGGCCGTATGGCGGTCATTTTACGATAATAGGCCCGAAGGATAGCCTTGAAAATACGGCGGGATGCACCCCGGGAAAATGCTGTTAGGATGACAGGAAGGAAAATATGACTGTTGAAGCAATGAAAGCCGCAAGTGCGTCGGAAGACGTGTTACTCAATAAAGGATTTGATGACTCACTCAAGGCAACGGGCCAGTTCCCGCTTACATCCTCTGGCATCTCGGTATTGCAGGTAAATATGGGCAAGCTCTGCAACCAGTCATGCCGCCATTGCCATGTGGACGCGGGCCCTGAGAGGACCGAGGTGATGTCAAGGCAGACGATGGAGCTCTGCCTTGAAGTCTTGAAAAGGGAAAAATATCCCACCGTGGATATAACCGGCGGCGCGCCTGAGATGAACCCCCTTTACCGGTGGTTTGTGAAAAGCTGTGTCGGTCTGGGATGTCATGTCAAGACCCGCACGAACCTGACTATATTGCTCGAAGAAGGCTACGAAGACCTTTCGGCGTTCCTGGCAGAAAACAGGGTGGAGGTAATCGCCTCCCTGCCATGCTATCTCCCCGACACCGTCGAGAGACAGCGCGGTAAAGGGACCTTCTACAAGTCGATAGACGCGCTAAGGAAACTCAACTCCCTCGGTTACGGCTTTGATGGAGGACTTGCGCTTAATCTCGTCTATAACCCGGGAGGGGCCTTCTTCCCGCCCGCCCAACATGCGATAGAGGCGGATTTCAGGAGGGAACTGAAAAAACGATACGGAGTGACCTTCACCAGTCTTTTTACGATAACGAATATGCCCATCGGCAGGTTTGTAAGATTTTTGGAGGACTCCGGCGATCTTGAAAAATACATGGGACGGCTGCGGGACGCGTACAACCCTTCAGCCGCGGCAAATGCCATGTGCAGGCATACGCTTTCAGTCGGTTGGGACGGCTCACTTTATGACTGCGATTTCAACCAGATGCTCTCCTTGAGGTGCGACCACGGCGCCCCCTGGCATCTTAAGGATTTTGATAGTGATAGACTTAATAGAAGAATGATAGTTGTCGGGGCGCATTGCTACGGCTGTACGGCTGGCGCTGGCTCAAGCTGCACCGGCACTGTGGCTTGACGGAATCCCTGGCTGCTTTAATCAGGATCACCTTTAAGCGCCCTTCGCGGCGGAGGGGTTGAGGTGTTGCCATGAAAAGATATGACCTTGTCATAATAGGCGGAGGGGTCGCGGGGCTGGTCTCGGCGAGCGGGGCTGCACAGCTCGGGGCGCGAGTGGCGCTCGTGGAGAGGGAATCGCTCGGAGGGGACTGTCTTAGGACAGGGTGCGTCCCAACGAAGCGCCTGGTCCATTCGGCAAAGGTAGCTTTCCTCATGAGAAGGGCAGGCGAGTTCGGTCTTGTTGGAGAGCCGTTAAAGGTCAACTTCGGCAACGTCATGCGAGGCATGAGGGAGGTGAGGGCCGAGATAGGAAAGAACGACGACCCGGAACGCTTCCGCAAGATGGGTGTCGATGTCATATTCGGGGATGGGAGCTTCAAAGGCCCCAATGAATTCGAGATAAAGGGAGAGAGGCTCTGGGGGCGCAGGTTCATCATCGCCACGGGCTCAAGGCCTGTGATGCTTCCAATACCCGGCTTAAAAGAGTCCGGGGCCCTCACCAACGAGACAGCCCTTGAGCTCGACCGCTTGCCCGGCTCGATAGCCATACTTGGCGCAGGCCCCATAGGGATGGAGTTCGCGCAGGTATTCAGCCGCCTCGGTTCGAAGGTAACCGTAATAGAGAAGATGGGACAGATACTGCCCAGGGAGGACAAGGAGATCTCGGATACGCTCTTCAAGATACTTTCCGCCGAGGGGATAAGGATAGACGTATGCACGGAGGTAAAGGAGGTCAGGCGAAACGGAGAGGTTAAGACGTTAAGCGCCCACTGCCCGACAGGGGACAAGGTATATGAAGCCGATGAGGTCATGATCGCCATAGGCCGCGCGCCCAATGTGGAGGGCCTCAACCTTGAGGTCGCGGGCGTTGAGTACGACGGGAGAAAAGGCATCAAGGCGGACGATACCCTGAGGACGAGCCGCAAGCATATATACGCCTGCGGGGACGTCATAGGGCAGTACGCCTTCACCCACGTCGCTGAATATCATGCGGGCATTGCGTTATCCAACGCCCTCTTCCCTTTCATAAAAAGGAAGGTGGACTACCGCGTGGTGCCGTGGACAACATTTACGGACCCGGAGCTTGCGAGGGCGGGGCTTACCGAAGACGAGGCAAGGGAGAAGCACGGCTCAAAGGACGTACATGTCTACCGCTTCCAATTCAAGGACGTGGACAGGGCCGTCATTGAAGGCGAGGGGCACGGCCTCATAAAGCTTGTTTGCGACAATAAGGCCCGTATCCTCGGTGCGCACATCCTAGGCCCTCACGCCGGGGAGCTGATCCACGAATATGTGCTCGCCATGCGGGAAAACCTGCCTGTAACGAAGATCTCCAGGGCAATACACGTCTACCCGACCGATTCGCAGGGGGTAAAGCGGGCAGCCGACCAGTATTACAGGGAAAAACTCTTTACCGGATGGTTCCCGAAGCTGGCGAAATGGCTGATACGCCGGGGCTCTTAAGGCGCGAAGGGATCAGATGAACCGCAAAAATCTGAAATTCATATTTCTAATAGCTTTCATCATCTCCGCTTTTTTTCTGGCCAGGTGGTATGGCCTCTCCGATTATCTCGACCAGGATAAGATGAGGAGCTGGATAGACGGCTTTGGGCTCTGGGGGCCTCTTGTCTACATGCTCATCTACGCCATAGCTCCGAGCTTCATGATGCCGGGGCTTCCGCTTACTGTCATAGGCGGCATACTCTTTGGCCCTTTATGGGGCACGATATACGTCCTCATCGGCGCGACCATCGGCGCTTCCATCGCCTTTCTGATAGCGAGGTACATGGGTAGAGCCTGGGTGGAGGGTTTCGTAAGAGGAGGCAGGCTTAAGGAGCTTGATGAGAAAGTCCAGAAACAGGGCTGGAAGATAGTGGCGTTTACAAGGCTCATTCCGGTCTTCCCCTACAATTTCCTGAACTACGCCTTCGGACTCACAAAGGTCAGGTTCAGCCATTATCTGATAGCCACATTCATATTCATGGCCCCTGGGGCGGCTGCTTACGTGATATTTTCAAGCTCCATCTTGGATATCTTCAAGGGCAGGATATCAAAGGAGTTCATAATAGGTGTCGTCCTCGTGATATCCGTCTCCCTTTTGCCGATACTTTATAAAAAATTCAAGGCAAAGGGCAGGGTCTGATTAAGAGGAGTGATCGTGGTACGTAAGCTTGAGATACAGGAAAACATACTGGCAGGACAGCGCGCGCTCGTAACCGGTGCGAGTTCAGGGATTGGAAGGGCGATAGCGCTTTCACTGCAGAGGCAGGCGCGAAGGTTGCTGTAAACTACCTCCGTGGCGACGATAAGGCGGAAGAGGTCGTTGAGGAGATAAAGAAAAAGGGTGGAGAGGCTTTCGCGGTAAAGGCCGATGTAGCCAGGGAAGATGAAGTTAAAAAGATGTTCGCTCGCATGTACGACGCCTATGGCAGCATCGACATACTGGTCAATAACGCCGGAGTGCAAAAAGACTCCCCTGTGCATAAGATGAGCGTTGAGGACTGGAACCTTGTGCTTTCGGTCAACCTGACCGGGCAGTTTTTGTGCTCGCGCGAAGCTGCGAACGGTGGCGTTCGGTATGTGTTCCATAATGAGGCCGGCAGGAAAATCGGGAGGAGAAACCTGATGAGGGGCTTTAGAGAAGGCAGTAGGGCGAGCCGGGCTTGATGACTTCACGTTTCACGACCTGAGACACACGTTCGCTACGAGGCTTGCTAAGATTGGAGTTGACCTTTATATCATCTCCAAGCTGCTGGGGCACAAAGACATGAAGGCGACACAGCGGTATTCTCATCATTGTACTGAAAGTTTGAGGCGAGGCGTAGAGGCGATGGAGAGGATTAGCACAATTTTAGCACAGTCAAATGAAAAGAGGTTACAGCATTCGCCGTAACCTCTTTGATTTTCCTGGTGGAGCAGAGGGGGATCTAACCCCTGACCTCAAGACTGCCAGTATGAAACGGCAAAAAACCATAACCCCTTGATTCCGGTCTGACTTTCCCGTTTTGACTTGAAAATCAAGGGGGTTAATTCTTGTCCCTTGATTCCCTCTGTTTCCCTTGAGTCCCGCTATTCCCTCCCTGTCTACAACAGTGCGTCAGCCTTCCCCTCGATTATAGCTTCATAACCGGTCGCGTGATTCCTTGCGCAGGTTAATCCGCTTGCAGCTATAGGTTGAATATCATCACGAATATGATATCAACTTCAGAATAAGATGGGATACCGTAACGTGGATGAAGGAACCTTTAAAATAGTGATGAAAAATTTTCCGTGAAGTGTGTTGATACCGGAGGACACAAACACAGCAGCTTATGACCGGGGGATCGGAATAAATACGATATTTTACTTTGAAGGCAGGGTTGGATTGATATTAAAAGCGAATGACTTTACGCCTGAGGTTTTTATTGTGATAGAGAGGCAGACCCGAAGAATCGGGCCTGCCTCTCTTCGAGCTTAGAGCTTTACTACATTTGTCGCCTTGGGACCCTTGGGTCCGTCGGCTACATCAAAACTCACCGCCTGACCTTCGGCAAGGGACTTGAATCCCTGGTCCTGAATGTCAGCATAGTGCACAAACACGTCTCCGCCGTCTTCTTTGCTGATGAATCCGAAGCCCTTGGACTCATTGAACCACTTAACAGTTCCGTTCGCCATGATGATATACCTCCTTTTTGAGTATTTGAAGCTTTCGGAGGGCAAGTCATAAAAAAACCGCAAAGAGAAGGTCTTTGCGGCTACAACCAACAAGGACTTCCGGAACTTCATTTATCATATAATCTCACATAATCTCAAAGAGGTCAAGGCTTATTATTCATACGCCGTTACCTGCGATAAATATCTACACTAAAGCCCATGCGTATAATCGAGGTCTGCGGTTGCCTTGAAGTCTGCCGGTCAGACAGTAGCCAGCAACGCATTTTAGCGTCCATTTTTATTAGAGCGGTCAGCTAACTTCTAGGAATTTTCATTATATTCCGTAATAAATGCATGAATATGGTATGTTATGTGAAGAAATAGCCAGTGTTTTAATACTCCTTGCCAACCGCCTGGTTCAACTTCGGCCAGCAAATTACCAAGGGCCTTCGACCTAACTATCCAAGTGGAACACTAACCGGGGGGCAAGTTACTTGTTCGGCGTCGACTCATTACCCGAGTTCGAGCGAGGAGAATGTCATGGTCATCAAAGAGCTGGGATTTTCGGCTCGCACCCGGAATGCGCTGCTTAACGACCGGGATACTGAGTTGCTGCGTTCGGAGTTGTTCAGCCTCGAGCAATTGAAGCGTCACGCAGTAACGCTGGCCGGTCAGCATAGAATCGATTCGCGTCCTGGGCTGGACAAGTTGCTGCCACGGCTGGCGGACAATGCGCGCGTTCTGCTGGCGGCATATGACGTCGTGACAGCCGCAGCCACGCCGGGACAACGGATCGTGCCGGCGGAGGCCTGGTTGCTCGATAATTTCTATCTCATCGAGCAGCAGATCGGTCTGGCACGTCGGCATCTGCCGCGCGGGTACAGCCGGCAGTTGCCGCAATTAACTAATGGCCTGTCAGCCGGTTTCCCCCGCATCTATGATTTGGCGTTGGAGTTGATCTCTCACATGGACGGTCGTGTCGACAGCGACAACGCCACCCAATTCGTCACCGCGTACCAGACCGCTGAACCGTTAAAGTTGGGCGAATTGTGGGCATTCCCGATCATGCTGCAGTTGGCGCTGCTGGAAAACCTTCGACGCGTTGCGTTGCGTATCGCCCGCCGGCGCGAGGAGCGCGATGTGGCCATCACATGGGCAGACCGCATGCTCGCGACGGCCGAAAAAGAGCCGAAAAAGCTTATCCAGTTGCTAGCCGACTTTGCCAATGCAGATGTGCCTCTGACCGCGCCGTTTGTGGAGGAATTTTACGCAAGACTCCAGGCACAGGGGCCTGCTATGGCCTTCGTTCAAACCTGGGTCGAGCAAAAACTGCTCGAACAAGGGTCGACCGCAACGCAGTTGTCGGAGGCAGCCGGACGAACGGCAGCTGCCAACCAGATCTCCATCGCAAATAGTATTGGTAGTCTGCGTTTTATCGACACTATGGATTGGAGGAATTACGTAGAGTCGCTCAGTGTCGTCGAGCTGACATTGCGCGAAGACCCGACAGGGATGCACGCCAGCCAGGATTTTGTCACCCGCGACCGGTACCGGCATGTCATCGAAGACGTGGCGAGGGGCAGTTCGCGCAGTGAGTTGGCTGTGGCCCGCGAGGCCATTATTCTCGCGCAGACTGCTGCAGAGCGATTGGGTGCCAAGGACCGCACCGCGCATGTCGGATACTATCTTGTCGATCACGGACGGCAAGTACTGGAGCGTGCGGTCGGATGCAGTTTGTCTTGGAAATTGCTGGTCAGCCGAGCGAGCCGGCATTTCTGCCTGTTCCTTTACCTCGGCCCCATCATCTTGCTCACCGCACTGGCGACATCGGTCGTGCTTTTCCCTTTCGGCGGGTTCGAGCCGGGTGATTGGCGGTACTGGTTTTTCGCGATCACCGGCATAATCGGCGCATCGGCGCTGGCCGTCCCGCTCGTGAATCTGTTGTCCACGCTCGTCTTGCCGCCTCGCGCGCTACCACGATTGGATTTTTCGCAGGGCATTCCATCCGTTTACCGCACCATGGTGGTTGTCCCCACCTTGCTGAGCAGGCCGCAAGATGTTGATGATCTTATCGAAGCCATGGAGATACGCTATCTCGGTAATCGCGATCCTAACCTGTTCTTTGCCTTGCTGACGGATTTCCGCGACGCACCAGAACGCACTCTGCCAGACGATGACGCGTTGCTCGCCCACGCGCGCGCAGCCGTTCAGGCGCTCAACGAGACCTACCGCGAGGACCGCCCGTGTATCTTCTATCTGTTTCACCGGCCTCGGGTATGGAATCCATACGAACGGGTGTGGATGGGATATGAGCGCAAGCGCGGCAAGCTGGAGCAGTTCAATGCCCTGCTGCGGGGCGGGGAGCAGGCTGCATTCTCGGATATTGTGGGCGATTTGTCCATCCTCTCCTCGGTCAAGTACGTCATTACCCTGGATTCCGACACCCAGCTGCCCCGCGACGCTGCACGCACGCTTATTGGAAACATCGCTCATCCTCTCAATCGGCCGGTCTACGATGCCGGCAAGAGACGCATTGTCGAAGGTTACGCGATCCTGCAACCGCGCGCTTCGATCAGCCTGACAAGCGCAGGCCAGTCACGGTTTTCGAAACTGTTCGCCGGTGAATCAGGCATCGATCCCTATACGCGCGAGGTATCGGATGTCTACCAGGATATTTTTGGAGAGGGGTCTTTCATCGGCAAGGGCATCTACGACGTGGACGCATTCCGTCAAGTCGTCGATGGACGCTTTCCGGAGAATCTCATTCTCAGTCACGACTTGCTGGAAAGCGGGTATGCCCGTTCGGCGCTGGTGTCCGATGTCGACCTTATTGAAGATCATCCGGCCGGTTACGCCATAGAGGCCAGCCGGCGGCACCGCTGGATACGCGGCGACTGGCAGCTTGCCGGCTGGCTGCTCCCGCGCGTGCCCGGACCGCATGGGTCAAATGGACCGAAAACGAAGCGTCAACCGAACCCGCTTACAGCCTTGTCGCTCTGGAAAATTTTCGATAACCTTCGACGCAGCCTCGTGCCGCCATCGCTGTTTGGCTTGCTGGCAGGCGGTTGGCTGTTTGGTCCGGGTTCCCCGTGGTTCTGGACCCTGCTGGCCGCTGGCGTGGTGTTCCTGCCAGCCTTGCTGGGAGCCGCGATCGATCTCATGCGTAAGCCTGAAGATCGCTATTGGCTGGCGCACCTGACCCTGACAGGCAAATCCTCTGGCCGTTCAATAGTGCTCGCCTTGCTGACATTGGTCTTTTTGCCATACGACATGTTGATTTGTCTGGATGCGATCCTGCGCTCGGGTGTGCGGATGCTGTTCACTCGACGCGGTTTGTTGCTCTGGCATATGCGATCATATGCAAGCCGCAACGCGCGCCGTACGCTGGCCGATTTTTTCATGGAGATGTGGGCCGCGCCTGCCCTGGCGGCGGCGCTGGCCTTCTCATTGGTGGTCAGCCGGTCGTCGGAGCTGCTCTTCTTTGCGCCCGTCTTGTTCCTCTGGCTGGTGTCGCCAGCCGTCGGCTGGTGGATCAGCATGCCGCTTGTGTCCAAAGCGCCGGGGTTGACTGGTGACCAGCGGGCATTTCTGCGGGCGTCGGCCCGGCGGACGTGGCGCTTTTTCGCTGATTTCGTCGGTCCGCAGGACAACTGGCTCCCGCCAGATAATTTCCAGGAATATCCGGCTCCGGCCAGCGCCTCGCGCACATCGCCCACGAACATAGGGATGTCGCTTCTGGCGAACCTGGCTGCGTACGATTTTGGTTACATTTCCGCGGGAGAATTCCTGCGGCTTACCGGGAACACGCTGGCTACGATGGAAAAGCTGGAACGCTACCGCGGCCATTTTTACAACTGGTACGACACGCGCACGCTGAGGCCGCTCCATCCGCGGTACGTCTCTTCGGTGGACAGCGGCAACCTGGCCGGCAGCTTGCTGACATTGCAGGCGGGACTGGCCGAGTTGAAAGATCAGCCTGTGCTGTCTTCGTGCGCGTTTCAGGGGCTACAGGACACCTTGCAGGTGCTTGTTCAACACATGCCTTCGTCGCCAGCCCGGGATTTTGCAAAGAAGATCGAGTTTCTGCAGGACACATTTCACTCGCTCACGCTGAAAGGGCCGCCACAGACGCTTGCCGCCGCCGATACCTTGCTGGATGAGATTCATCGTGCCGGCGGGGGGTTGGTTGCATTGCTGCCAGCGGATATTGATATCGATGGCGAACTGTATTACTGGGGGCAGGCATTCGACCGGCAAGCCCGCGCACTTCGGGATGATATTGGATTCCTCGTGCCCGGACCTCGCCGCTTCGGGAACATCCCGACACTGGCGGAATTGGCCGGACTTAGAGAGGTTGGCACTGAGGCTCTGTCGTCAGCCGGGGCAGCCGCAGCGGCTGTGTCTTCATATACTGGCGCGGTGGAACGGCTCAGAATTATCGACGACCTGGTGGACCGCTGCCGCGAACTGGCGGTTATGGATTTTGAATTTCTCTACGATACATCACGCGGCTTGCTGACCATAGGTTACGACGTGGGTGAACGGCGCCGCGATCCGTCCTGCTACGACTTGCTGGCATCAGAAGCGCGCCTGGCCAGTTTCCTGCTCATCGCGCAGGGACAGGTACCGCAGAAACATTGGTTCGCACTCGGCCGCCAGCTGACGTCTCATGGCGGCGAAATGAGCTTGATTTCGTGGAGCGGCTCAATGTTCGAGTACCTGATGCCGCAGCTGATAATGCCGAGTTTCGTGAACACCTTGTTGGAGCAGACCTGTAAGGCCGCGGTGTCGCGCCAGATCGAATACGGCCGACAGCGCGCTGTGCCCTGGGGTATTTCCGAGTCCTGCTATAACGCCACCGACATGCACCACGTCTATCAATATCGGGCGTTCGGTGTGCCCGGGCTGGGCTTCAAGCGCGGGCTGGGAGACGACCTGGTTGTCGCTCCTTACGCCAGCGCACTGGCGCTGACGGTGATGCCGCGGGAAGCGTGTCGCAATTTGCAGGCGCTGGCCGCCAAAGGTTTCCTCGGCGTTTATGGGTTCTACGAGGCGGTCGATTACACGCCATCGCGTGTGCCGCTGGGTAAGAATCACGCCATCGTGCGTACATTCATGGCGCATCATCAAGGCATGAGTCTGTTAGCCTTTGAGCATGCGTTGCTAAACAGGCCTATGCAGCGCCGGTTCATGTCTGCCCCCCTTGTGCGGGCGACGGAATTGCTGCTGCAAGAGCGTGTGCCGAAAAAGGGTGCTACGCTGCACCCGCACGCTGCTGAAGTGAATGCCACCGCCCGCCTCCCGGTTGCTGAGGCAGGCGCGATCATGCGCGTATTTACCGACCCGAACACGCCGACACCTGAAGTTCACCTCTTGTCCAACGGCAGGTACCATGTCATGGCGACCAATGCTGGAGGGGGTTACAGCCGCTGGCGAGACTTAGCCGTCACCCGTTGGCGAGAGGACGCCACTTCCGATTGCTGGGGCACGTTTATTTACTTGCGCGACCGCGACACGGGGCGTTATTGGTCAACCGCGTATCAACCGACACTGCGCAAGGCCGATCACTATGAGGCGATTTTCGTGCAGGCGCGCGCTGAATACCGGCGGCGCGATCAGTCGATCGAAGCGCATACCGAGATCGGCGTTTCACCTGAAGACGATGTCGAGATCCGCCGTGTCACGCTCACCAACCTGGCATCCCGTACCCGTCAAATCGAGGTGACGAGTTACGCGGAGGTCGTGTTTGCGCCGTTGAATGCCGACCTGGCCCATCGCACTTTCAGCAACCTTTTTGTGCAAACCGAAATCCTTTCCGACCGGCAGGCGATCCTCTGCACGAGGCGCCCACGCACACCGGGGGAGCAGGTCCCGTGGATGTTTCACCTGTTGGCAGCGCCTGGCGCGATTGCCGACGAGCCGTCTTACGAGACTGACCGCGCCAAATTCATCGGGCGGGGTCGTACGGCGGTCAACCCGGTGGTACTGGATAGCCCTGGCAGCCCGTTGACGTTGTCGAACACTGATGGTTCGGTGCTCGATCCAATCGTGGCGATCCGGTGTTCCATCATCTTGTCAGCTGACGAGTCAGCGACCGTGCAGATCATCTCCGGTGTCGCGGAAACGCGCGAGGCGGCATTGGCTTTACTTGATAAGTATTGTGACCGGCACTTCGTTGAGCGTGCCTTTGAAATGGCATGGTTCCAAAGTCAGGAGGTGCTGCGCCACCTCAACGCGACCGAAGTCGATGCACAGGTCTACGGCCGCCTGGCCGCCTCCGTCATTTACGGTAATGCCTTGCGCCGCGCCGCGCCCAGCGTTATTGCCCGCAACCAGCTTGGTCAGTCCGGGCTTTGGCGTTTTGGCGTCTCGGGCGATCTGCCGATCATCCTGATACGAATCGGCGACCTGAGCCGCATCGAGTTGCTAAAACAGGTGCTGCAAGCCCATGCCTATTGGCGGATGAAGGGCTTGACGGCGGATTTGGTGATCGTGAACGAGGATTTTTCGGGGTACCGGGCGGTCCTGCAAGACCAGATAATGGGGTTGATCAACTCGGGTCCCGAAGCGCAAATTTTCGACAAACCGGGTGGGGTCTTCGTGCGCCGCGCCGAAGAGCTTTCCGAGGAGGACCGGGTCCTGTTCCAGACTGTAGCTCGCATTGTGTTCAACGATACCGTCGAGACATTGGCCGAGCAGGTGGAACGCCGGGTTCCGGCAGAGCGTGTGCCGGGCCGTCTGGAGCCATTGCAGCAACCGGCAGCCGAACCGGCAAATCCGCTCTCGGCGCGCGAACGCATTTTCTACAACGGACTGGGGGGATTCACGCCCGATGGACGCGAATACGTCATCACCCTCGATCCTGGTCAGAGCACGCCTGCGCCGTGGGTCAATGTCATCGCCAGCCCGTACATTGGCACGGTAGTCAGTGAGAGCGGGAGCGCGTATACCTGGGTGGAAAACGCTCACGAGTTCAGGCTGACCACCTGGCACAATGACCCGCTTAGCGACAGCAGCGGCGAGGCGCTATACATCCGTGACGAGGAAACGGGTGCGTTCTGGTCGCCAACCCCGCTGCCCGCCCGCGGCCGGTCCGGGTATGTGTGCCGGCACGGGTTTGGGTACAGCGTGTTCGAGCATTACGAAGCTGGCATCTCCTCGGAACTGTTTACCTACGTCGCAATGGACGCACCTGTAAAGTTCGCTGTGGTAAAGCTGCGAAACCATTCGCGGCGCCCGCGTCGATTGTCGCTGACCGGGTATTGGGAACTGGTGCTCGGTGAGTGGCGGCACTCCAATCTGATGAACATTGTTACCGAAACTGATTTGCACAGCGGGGCGCTGTTTGCCCGCAATGCTTATGGCCGCGAATGCGCCAATCGGGTCTTCTTTCTGCAGGTCAGCGAGGTAGAGCGTACGGTGACCGGAAACCGTACAGAGTTCATTGGCCGCAACGGCTCGCTGTCCAGCCCGGCGGCTATGCGCCGCAAGGGTTTGTCGGGCAGGAAAGGTGCGGGCCTTGATCCGTGCGCCGCGATACAGACTCAGATCGAACTGGCCGACGGGCAAGAGCGCGAAATAGTGTTTGTATTCGGTGCGGCCCGCAGCACCGACGAAGCGCAGCATCTCATCCAGCGATTCGGCGGGTCGGTTGGCGCACGGGAAGCATTGGAAGCGGTGTGGGGACACTGGAACCGAACCCTGGGCGCGGTGCACGTGGAGACGCCGGACCCGGCGTTGGACGTGTTGACCAACGGCTGGTTGGTCTACCAGACACTGTCCTGCAGGCTCTGGGGCCGCAGTGGGTATTATCAGTCCGGCGGTGCCTACGGTTTCCGTGATCAATTGCAGGACACCATGGCGCTTATCCATGCGGCACCATGGCTCGCCCGCGAGCAGTTGATCCGTTGCGCCGAGCGCCAGTTCCTTCAGGGTGACGTGCAACACTGGTGGCATCCGCCCAATGGACAAGGCGTGCGCACACATTTCTCCGATGATTATCTGTGGTTACCGTATGCAACCTGTCGTTATGTGCTGGCGACCGGCGATACTGGAGTGCTCGATGAGTCAGTACATTTCCTGGAGGGCCGCGAGTTGAATCCGGGAGAGGAGGCTTACTACGACCAGCCGCAACGTTCGCATGAAGTGGCAAGCCTTTATGAACATTGTGTGCGTTCAATCAAGCATGGTTTACGGTTTGGCGGGCATCAATTACCGCTGATGGGCTGCGGCGACTGGAACGATGGCATGAATCTCGTCGGTCGTGATGGCAAGGGCGAGAGCGTTTGGCTGGCTTGGTTCCTGTACGAGAACCTTCAGCTGTTTACAGGACTGGCCCGCGCCCGAAACGACGAGGCCTTTGCCGAAGTTTGCACCAGGCAGGCTTCGTTGCTGCGCAGCAACATTGAGGCTAGTGCCTGGGACGGCAGCTGGTATCGGCGGGCTTATTTCGATGATGGCACACCCTTGGGCTCGTCAGAAAATGACGAATGCCAAATTGATTCGATCAGCCAGAGTTGGGCGGTCATTTCGGGCGGCGGCGATGCCATGCGAGCCCGCCAGGCGATGGCGGCGGTGGATAAACGCCTGGTGCGACGCGATATGCAGTTAATCCAACTGTTCGCCCCGCCCTTTGATAAATCAGACCTTGAGCCCGGTTATATCAAGGGTTACGTGCCCGGCGTCCGAGAGAACGGTGGCCAATATACCCATGCCGCGATTTGGACCACGATGGCGTTTGCCATGATGGGTGACAGGGAACGAGCATGGGAATTGTACGCCATGCTCAATCCCATCAATCACGGTAGTCGGCCGGAGGAGATCGAACGCTACACGGTCGAGCCGTACGTCATGTGCGCGGATATTTACGGTGCGCCGCCACACACAAGCCGGGGCGGCTGGACCTGGTACACCGGGGCGGCGGGCTGGATGTACCGGCTGACCGTGGAAACGCTACTGGGCCTGCAACTGGAAGTGGACCATCTGCGCATTGCACCGTGTATCCCGGCTCATTGGGCATCGTACAAAATCCACTACCGCTATCGCGAGACCTTCTACCACATCACAGTCAAGCGCGTCGGTGAACAGTCGGAGCATGTGATCCGCGTTACGGTGGACGGTGCCGTGGTAAATGGAGCTTGCGTAGATGGGACAGGGCGACCGCAAGGCATGATCCCCCTTATGGACGACCGCCGGGAGCACCACGTCGAGGTGGACTTGAGCTAAAGGGATTTTGAATTGCGTGTATCTCTGCCCTTGTGCCCTCTGGGTATTGCGGGAATGGCGGTTGCTGTAATGAATATCTGTCATGAATTACGTAAAGGTCAATAGATCGTCAATTGAGGATAAGTACAGCAATAGTATGTTCATCTGCAAGAGAGCGAAGCTTCTGGACATTAGGATATCAAAATGACACAGCGGTACGCGCACCATTGTACCGCGAGTTTGAGGCGAGGCTTAGAGGCGATGGATAGGATTAGCACAAATTTAGCACAGTCCAACGAAAAAGGGGCTTGGCAAATCGCCAAACCCCTTGTGTTTACTGGTGGAGCAGAGGGGGATCGAACCCCTGACCTCAAGACTGCCAGCCTTGCGCTCTCCCAACTGAGCTACTGCCCCTGAATGTGGTGCCCCACGGACGTGAGATATATATTATTAACACTCTCATAATTGCGTGTCAATCTAAAATTAAAAAACAATCGAGGCCCCGATTCCTCGCTCCATGCGGGCCAAACGTCAAGTTTCGCTATGGTTACATTTTTTATTTTTTTCGCTTGCAATGGGTTTGAAAAAAATGTATGAATAACTTAACCCGCATGAGATTTGCCCCGCTGCAGCACGCTGCGCGGAGTTTTTTTTAAAAAAATATTCCAAAACAAAAGAGGGAGGTTCAGATGGGAAAGCCGTTAACCAAGTCACAGATCGCTGATTCAATCGCCAACAAGACCGGTGTGACCAAGAAGCTCGCAGGTGAGATCATAAACCACCTTGCGCAGCTCTCATACAAAGAGGCCAAGAACACGTTCACCATACCTGGCATCGGGAAGCTTGTGCTTGTGAAGAGGAAGGCCCGTACAGGCAGGAACCCCCAGACCGGCGCGGCGATAAAGATCCCCGCCAAGAAGGTCGTGAAGTTCAGGGTCGCGAAGGCCTGCAAGGACGCGGTCCTCGGCACCAAGTAACTTTGATCTGATTCTCCCGTAACTTAAAGCCCCCGTCCCCGCGGGGGCTTTTTTTTGACCTGCCTGAGCTTGTTTCAGCCTCCCCCCATTTACCCCTTGTCTTCCAATGTTTTCTTCTGTTATTATTTCCACTTATGAAATGCCCATTTTGCGGTTACCTTGAGGACAAGGTCATAGATTCAAGGCTGTCTCAGGACGGCAGCACTACCCGGAGGCGGAGGGAATGCTTGAGCTGCGCCAAGCGATTCACCACCTACGAGAGGGTCGAGGAGGCGCTCCCGCTCGTCGTTAAAAAGGACGGCAGGCGTGAGACCTTCGACAGGACGAAGATATTGAACGGCATGATCAGGGCCTGCGAGAAAAGGCCCGTGGGCCTTGAGGAGATAGAGAGGTCGGTCGCCAGGCTTGAGACCAGGTTCATCGATTCAGGCGAAAGGGAGATCCCCAGCTCTGTCATAGGCGAGGCGGTCATGGAAGAGCTCAAGGGCCTTGACGAGGTAGCTTACGTGCGCTTCGCCTCGGTCTACAGGGAGTTCAGGGATATAAACGAGTTCATGAGCGAGCTCAAGGACCTCCTGGAAGTCAAGAAAAGGACATAAGTATGCCGCATGAAGAGTTCATGCGCGCGGCCCTGAGGCTCGCCATAAAAGGGCTCGGGAGGACCAGCCCAAACCCCGCCGTAGGCGCGGTAATCGTCAAGAACGGTCAGATCGCCTCAACCGGCTATCACAGGAAGGCCGGGGGTCCGCACGCCGAAATAGAGGCCCTTGCCGGGGCAGGCAGGTTGAAGGGCGCGACGGTCTACGTTACGCTTGAGCCATGCTGCCATTTCGGGAGGACGCCCCCATGCACAGAGGCGTTGATCCGTTCCGGGGTCAAAAGGGTCGTGGTCGGCGCTTCAGACCCAAACCCCCGTGTTAGCGGAAAGGGGATAAGGGCCTTGAGGAGAGCCGGTATAGAAGTCATAGCCGGTATCCTTCGTGATGAGTGCGCGGCCCTGAACGAGCCTTATAATACTTACATCCGCCGCAGGACCCCGTTCGTTACATTGAAGCTCGCCTCGTCCCTCGACGGAAGGATAGCTACCTCAAGCGGAAGCTCTAAATGGATAACCGGCGTCGAGGCGAGAAAGAGCGTCCACAGGCTGCGCTCCCTCAATGACGCCGTAATGGTCGGCAGGAATACCGTCAAGAACGACGACCCTGAGCTTACGGTCAGGCTTGTCCGCGGGAGTAGCCCCGTAAGGGTCGTGCTCGACAGCCTCCTTGAGACGGCGCCGGTGGCAAAGGTCTTTAACGGCGTAAAGGAAGGGAAGGCTCGCTTACTTATTTTCGCCTCTAAAGAAGTAAAGGCCTCAAGGGTAAGAAAGGCCGAGGGGCTTGGCGCGGAGGTCATACTTGTCCAGGCTACCGGTAGCGGCCTGTCGCTTGGAACAGTTATGAGAGAGCTGGGCAAAAGGGAGATAACGAGCGTGCTCGTTGAAGGCGGAAGCGAGCTTGCGGCCTCTTTCATAAGCGCTGGCCTGGTGGATAAATACGTCTTCTTTTACGGCCCGATGCTCATAGGCGGGGACGGACTGCCGATGATAGCCGGGTTGAAGGTAAAAGGCCTTGTTAACGCGCCCAGGCTTGAAAGGGTGAAGGCAACTACCGTAGGGAGCTGCCTCGCTATCGTTGGATATCCCGCGAAAAGGAAGGGGTAAAGGGCCATGTTCACCGGCATTGTAGAGGGCGTAGGGACGGTTAAACATATTGAAAAAAAAGGGACTTTTGGTAAAATAACAGTTGAAACATCCATCGTGCTCGCCAACGTCAAGGTGGGGGATTCCATCTCCGTGGATGGCGCCTGCCTCACCGCTACAGCCATAAACGGAAGCTCCTTCACCGCCGATGTGAGCGGCGAAACACTAAAGGTCACCACCCTTGGTGAGCTTGCCGCTGGCAGCAGGGTCAATATAGAGCTGGCTTTAACGCTTTCAAAGCCGCTCGGAGGGCACCTCGTCACAGGGCATATCGACGGGGTAGGGGTAATAAAGAAGATGGTATCGGCAGGCGATAACATGGAGCTTCAAGTCTCCGTGCCTGCGGGGCTCATGGCTCAGATAGTCAGGAAGGGCTCGATCACTATCGACGGCATAAGCCTTACCGTGGCGGAGGCAGGCCACGATAGCGTAAAGATAGCGGTGATCCCGCATACCTTGAACAACACCGGATTGCTTTCAAAAAAAGCCGGGTCAAGGGTCAACGTCGAAACAGACCTCATAGGCAAGTACGTGGAGAAGTTCTTTAAAAAGGAAGAGGGCCGCATATCCGAGGACTTCCTCTCGGAGCACGGTTTCATAAGGAAGGGATAGCAGATGTCCATAAAGAGGATCGAAGAGGCGTTAAGTCTCATCAGGGAAGGCAAGATCGTCATCCTTGTCGACGACGAAGACAGGGAGAACGAGGGAGACCTCTGCATGGCGGCTGAAAAGGCCACGCCAGAGGCGATAAACTTCATGGCCAAGTACGGCAGGGGCCTTATATGCGTAACCCTTACAGAGGGCAGGGCCGACGAGCTCAACCTCCCCAACATGGTCGATGACAACACCTCGCTTTTCAGGACAGCCTTCACCATCTCCGTTGACGCGAAAGAGGGTGTTACCACGGGCATCTCGGCCTCTGACAGGGCAAAGACCATCCTCACCTGCGTTGACGATAGCGCCAGGCCGGAAGACCTTGTAAGGCCCGGCCATATATTCCCCTTAAGGGCCCGCACAGGCGGGGTGCTCGTGCGCACAGGCCAGACCGAAGGCTCTGTAGACCTATCGAGGCTCGCCGGCCTCAAGCCGGCCGGGATAATCTGCGAGATAATGAACGATGACGGCTCCATGGCACGGATGAAGGACCTGGAGTCCTTCGCCAAGGAGCACGGCCTCACGATAGTCACCATAGCCGATATAATCGAATACAGGCTCAAGAAGGACAGGCTTGTAAGGAGGGCCGCCGAGGCGGCCCTCCCGTCAAGGTACGGTGGCGAGTTCAGGGCAGTGGCCTATACCAATGACGTCGACTCTCACGAGCACCTGGCCCTCGTCAAGGGCGAGATAGACCCCGAGGAGCCGATACTGGTAAGGGTCCATTCCGAGTGCCTTACCGGGGATGTCCTCGGGAGCGAACGGTGCGACTGCGGAGAGCAGTTGAAGGGCGCGATGAAGATGATAGAGAAGGAAGGCAAGGGCATACTCGTTTACATGCACCAGGAGGGCAGGGGGATAGGCCTGGTCAATAAAATAAAGGCATACGCCCTTCAGGACAAGGGGCTTGATACGGTAGAGGCAAACGAGGAGCTCGGCTTCAAGGCGGACCTGAGGGAGTACGGCATAGGCGCGCAGATACTCCTGGACCTTGGGGTAAAAAAGATGCGGATAATGACCAATAACCCCAAGAAGATAAAGGGGCTTGAGGGCTACGGCCTCGAGATAGTCGCGAGGGTCCCCATCGAGAGCACCCCGCACAGCAGGAACGTCAAGTACCTCAAGGTCAAAAAAGACAAGATGGGCCACCTGATAACCAACCTCGACTCATTCGAGGCCGGTCCCGTTGACAAGAAAAAATAGGAATTGATACCGGGGCATGCTCCGGTGTATATTGGCTGTCCTGTAGAAAACCCCTGAAGGAGGGTCTATGCCGAGGATAATAGAGGGCGATCTTAGCGCCAAAGGGCTCAAGGTAGCCATAGTCCTGGGAAGGTTCAACGACTTCATAAGCGAAAGGCTGCTTGACGGCGCGGTAGACACGCTCCTGCGTAGCGGGGCCTCAGACGGCGACATCGACGTCGTAAAGGTCCCTGGCTCTTTTGAGATACCTGTTGTCGCCAAAAGCCTCGCGTCGAGCAGGCGCTACGACGCGATCCTCTGCCTCGGCTGCGTAATAAGGGGGGCTACCCCGCACTTCGACTACGTGGCCGGCGAAGCCGCCAAGGGCATCGCCAGGGTGGCCCTCGATTTTGATACCCCCGTCTCCTTCGGCATCGTCACCGCCGACAACCTCGAGCAGGCTATAGAGCGGGCAGGCACCAAGTCCGGCAACAAGGGCAGGGACGCAGCCCTTACGGCCATCGAGATGGCCAGCCTCCTTAAGACCCTCGGAAAGAAGAGATAACGGCCCACCTGATGAGCTTGAGACGCAAGGCGAGGGAGACCGCCCTCCAGATACTCTACAAGATCGATATGTCGGAAGGCGCCCCGTCCGTGGAAGGGCTTGACGGAGGCCCTCTGGCGCCAGGGACCGAGGCCAGGAGATATTGCGACGAGCTGGTCGCGGGCGTCACATCGAGGCTCGATGAGATAAACAGGACCATCGAGGCCCATTCCGAGAACTGGACCATCGAGCGCATGGCTATCGTCGACCGGAACATATTAAGGATAGCCGTCTACGAGCTGCTCTATTCCAAGGACGTCCCGTATAAGGTCGTAATAGACGAGGCCGTAGAGCTCGCGAAGAGATACGGAACCGAGGAATCCGGCGCGTTCGTAAATGGCATTATAGACAAGGTCAGGAAGAAGACCGGTAGTCAAGGCGCTTAAAGCGTCGATGCCGGGTTTGAAGTCTATGGAATTGTAATCCTTTATCAGGAGCTCTTTTCGTGAAAGTTCAGCTATTAGACCTTGCCTCCCAGTACCGGAAGATCAGGAAAGAGGTATTGAAAGAGGTCAAGACCGTCTGCGATTCGCAGCACTACGTCCTTGGAAAGAACGTCTCCGGCCTTGAAGGAGAGATAGCCGCCTACTGCGGAGCGAAGTTCGCTGTAGGGGTGGCCTCTGGCACTGACGCTATACTGCTCGCCCTTATGGCCGCCGGGGTCAAGGCGGGAGATAAGGTCGTTACAACGCCCTTTACCTTCTTCGCTACCGCGGGGTCGATTGCGAGGCTCGGTGCGGTCCCGCTCTTCGTGGACATCGACCCGGAGACTTATAATATCGACCCGGTCAAGCTCGAAAATCTCCTCAGGAAGAAGGGCAAAGGGGTAAAGGCCATAATCCCGGTCCATTTGTACGGTCAGTGCGCGGACATGGACCCCATAATGAAGGCCGCCCGGAGGCACAGGGTGCCTGTAATAGAGGACGCGGCCCAATCCATAGGGGCGAAGTACAAGGGCAGAAGGGCAGGCTCCATAGGCGACCTGGGCTGCCTCTCGTTCTATCCCACCAAGAACCTTGGCTGCTTCGGCGACGGCGGCATGGTCACGACCAATAGCCCTAAGCTCGCGGAAAGGCTCAAGATGCTGAGGGTCCATGGCAGCCGCGTAAGGTATTATCATGACGAGGTCGGGCTCAACAGCAGGCTTGACGAGTTGCAGGCCGCGATTCTTCGTGTAAAATTGAAGTACCTTGACGCATGGGCAGCCGGAAGGGAAAAGAACGCCGGAAGGTACGACAGCCTTTTCAAACGGGCGAATATAGGCGGGGTGCTGAGCATACCGCGCATACAGGACGGAAATCGCTCGGTATACAACCAGTACGTCATAAGGGTCGAGAAGAGGGACGCGTTGAGGGGCCACCTGACGGGTCTTGGGGTGGGCTCGGAGGTCTATTATCCGCTCCCGCTCCATATGCAGAAGTGCTTCAAGGGGCTCGGGTACAAGAAGGGGGACTTTCCGGTCTCCGAGGCCGCGGCAAGGGAAGTTCTGGCTCTGCCCATATACCCTGAGCTCACCTCAACCCAGCAGAAGCACGTTGTGCTAAGCATAGCCGGCTTTTACGGAAAGCCCTGAAATCTCCCAGGGGCCTCTCAGTGGGTTAAGAGGCAATGGCGGGCCTCATTGTAATTCGAATCAGCAGGAGGGAATCCTTGAAAAGGATACTTGTGACCGGAGGCGCCGGTTTTATCGGCTCTCATCTGTGTGAAAGGCTCCTCAAAGACGGCAACGAGGTCATCTGCCTCGATAACTTTTTCACAGGCAGGAAAGAGAACATAGCCCACCTGCTGGAGGACCCCGGCTTCGAGATAATAAGGCATGACGTCATAGAGCCGGTGCTCCTCGAGGTCGACCAGATATACAACCTCGCCTGCCCGGCCTCTCCTGTCCATTACCAGTACAACCCTGTCAAGACCATAAAGACCAATATAATGGGCGCCCTCAACATGCTGGGCCTTGCCAAGAGGGTGAGGGCAAGGATACTCCAGGCGTCCACGTCAGAGGTATACGGCGACCCGAAGGTGCACCCGCAGGTCGAGAGCTACTGGGGGCACGCCAACCCGATCGGCCCCAGGGCCTGCTATGACGAGGGCAAGAGGTGCGCCGAGTCCCTCATGTTCGCCTATCACAGGCAAAACGGCGTGGACATAAGGGTCGTCAGGATATTCAATACCTACGGCCCAAGGATGCTCGAGGACGACGGCAGGGTCGTGAGCAACTTTATCGTACAGGCTCTGAGGGGCGAGGATATCACCGTCTACGGCGAAGGCTCGCAGACCCGCTCCTTCTGCTACGTTGACGACATGGTCGAAGGGATCATGAAGATGATGAACAACGACGACCTCGTAGGACCGGTGAACCTCGGCAACCCCGGGGAATTCACGGTGCTTGAGCTCGCGAACATGGTCAAAAAGCTCACCTCCAGCAGCTCAAAGATAGTGCACAAGCCCTTGCCGCAGGACGACCCCGTGCAGAGGAGGCCCGATATCACTATCGCGAAGGACTCGCTCGGCTGGAGGCCCCTCATCGGGCTTGAGGACGGCCTTTTAAGGTCGATAGAGTACTTTAGCTCCAGGATAAACCAGTCATCCGGGCTTACGCCCCTTTAATCGGGCTCCTTTTCACCTCGCATCTCAAAGGGCCTGCGAGGGCCCTCGCACCGCGAATGTCCGCACCTTAATACGCCGCGTCTGACTACACGCCGAAAAAAAGTCTTTCCAGGTTGACTAACGCTTCTGGTTTCGCATCCGTGATTGCCAAAACAATGGTGAACAGATGGATGCCTCTCCAGCAGCTATTTTTGTCTTCACCGGTGAAGCCAACGGCAAAACGCTGGTGATGGCCAGAAGGTGGGCAGCCATGCCGCCTTGCCGGTCTTTCGTGGGCCTCCCGGATGCAGGTCTTGAGACTTATTCCATCAGATACGCGCCGGTTTCCAATGGCGTTCGCGCCGCGCCTGCTGGCGCAGTCCAGGCGCTTTACATGAACGGCAAAAGATACAGCCTTGGATGACGCCCTTCCTTGACAGCCAGGGGAAGGGTGCTACACTTTTATCGTAATGCAGATAGAACTCCACAGCAGGTACGGTGCGCCTATGGCCGGCAAGCATAACATGATGTTCGGGGTCATATATCTGTTTCTTGCCATGGGCCTCGGCCTCTTCCTCCCGGAAGGGGTCGTCGCTAAAAACCTGTCTACCGCCTTCATCCAGGCGAATATAGACTCGGCGCTTAATATAGTAGCCGGGTATCTCATCTACCGCCTTCCCTTCATGGGTTGGGTCTCAAAGACGGTCTCCATCCTTATGATAGCCGGGGCGCTCCTTCATTCGGGCGCGCTTTACCTCGCCGCCTTCGGGGTGCTTCCATCCGCGTCGATGGCGATGCCCCTTGGTGTCGTCATACTCGCATCCGTCATGCTCTTCATGGGGATCGGCGCCCTCAGTATCAAGGTCACATCAAGGTAATAAGTAGGTCGAAAGACCCGCAGGTTTATCTAACAGCCTGAACGTGATTTTGAGTTTTTCAGCAACCTCCTAAAAGGCCTTCGAAAGAAAGGCCTTTTTTTATTCGCCAGGCCGCATTATCACCTTGAGCTTCCCCCTTTAGAAATTGGGAACGATGGTATAGACTCATATCATGCTCAAGACCAAGTGCGTATACGAACAGAAAGAGGACTCCGACGGCCTACGGGTGCTTGTGACGAGGTATTGGCCGAGAGGGGCGTTAAAAAGGAGAAGGCCGACCGTTGGCTGAAGGAGCTGGGGCCGTCCCCGGCTCTGATAAAGGAGTGGAAGGCCGGAAAGATAAGCTGGGGCGAGTTTAAAAAAAGGTACGAAGCAGAGTGGACAGAATATGATAAAGGGGCGCTCCTTGATGAGCTTGGCGTGATGAACAAAGAGGCGGGAAGAAAAAACGTGACACTTCTTTGCACCTGCAGGGAAGAGGCGGAGTGTCACAGGGTCATAGTGTTGGCAAAGCTTCAGGCTGCCAGGTAGAGGGCATGGTTTTTTTTCACCAGCCACAAACACGTAACGTTAAGATCGTTATGAAAGAGATGGAAAAAGACAATATTATTCGAAAAGAGTGAGGCAAATCGTGTATTTTTCAATATAAAGTATAAAGATTAACAAGTCTTAATTTTTCTCTTGACACTCTGTAGAATTAAAAATATAATAAGTGTAACTTTAAAATAGCTGGAATGAAAGTCCCTGATGACTTTCGGTCCAGACAAGCCTTGATGCCTTGTATCACCATTACGATGTGGTCTGACAAGGCTTTTTTTAGACTTACATGTTTTACGTTACGTAGAATATCTGGGCCTGGATATTTTCTATCAGGTCCTGAAGCAAGCCAAGATGAGCTTGCGCCGCTTTTGAAGTCAAACCCATCTATCATGGCCCCGCAGCCATGAAGTTCGTAGCCGGATGAGAGCTCATGAAGGGGCTCAATCATCCGGATGCAAGCCTTGACAGGCCTTGCAGCTCTACCCGGCGAAGACGCCAACCTATCATGGCCTCGAAGCCATGAAAAAAAAAGCAAAATCGGCGGGAAGTAAAGCTCACGCAGGGCTTACTATCCTGAAAACATGCCACGACGCTTTAGCGACATCAAACTGTCGGAGGTTGGCTTATTCAGGGCACGTGGTGCTCAATTACAGCCTCCCCATAATGACATGGAATTTTGAAAGGGGAAGAGCAATGAAGAGATTCCTCACACTCGCAATCGCGACAGCTTCAATCGGTTTCATAGCGGCAGGCACGGCGTCCGCTACGACTGTATCCAACTACACCGCAGGTTCTGCCGCCACCGGCATCGCCCAGTCAAGGCACAATCTCGGCGCATTCGGCGCGCATCTTACATCAAACGGCACGACCGAGATATGCGTATTCTGTCACACGCCTCACCATACCAGCAGCACCGGGGCCGGACCGTTATGGAACAGGGGCGCGTCTGTCACCGCTTTTACCGCCTATACCAGCACCATCGCCGGCACCACACCTGGCGCGCCTGGCGCGGGCTCGCTTGCATGCCTCAGCTGCCATGACGGTACTACCACTCTCGATAACATAGCCAACAAGCCTGGCAAGGCCGGTCTTGGCTCCGCGGGTATCGGCTCCTCCAGCGATGCTGGCTGGTACTTCTTCGAAGACGGCATGATTGAAGATGACACGTTGGAGATGATGGATGACAGCAGGTTGGCGATCGGCATGGACGCGGACCTCTCGAACGACCACCCGATCGGCGTGACCTACTACGGCGGCACGAAGGCCTCTCTCAGGCAGACCTCGCTTACCATCGCTGGCATCAGCGTAAGCGCTGACCTCGCCTCGAGCGCCTCGTCCTACGATAGCAACAACCTTACCCAGAACCGTTGGGCTGTAAACGGGTTCGTCTCCTCGACAGCGTCCATCGCTGACCTCTTGAGGGATAACAAAGTAGAGTGCACCAGCTGCCACGACCCGCACTTCAGCAACAAGTCGTGGACCGAGATCGACGCTACATATTCCACAGACCCTATGGAGCAAGAGATGATGTCTGACGGAATGTTCTTGAGAAGGGTCGGCGGAAACGCAGGTTCCGGCGTTTGCAGAACCTGTCACGAGAAGTAAGCTTACCTGCCGGGAAAGTGGCCCCGCCCACTTTCCCGGCTCTTTTATAAGAGCAACTGAGGCCACATATGATACGGGACGGAGCCAAAAGCGCCATATTAAAAAGACAGGGTGTCAAAATGGTATCCAGAGCCAAAAAAAGAGATACACCGACGTTAAAACCAGCGCTTACTGATTGTCTGAGCTGTAAGGTCCTCATGGCTGAGGTAGAGGAGCTGAAGGCCAGGCTCGAAGAGCGGAAGGTCATCGAACAGGGCAAATGGATACTGGTCAAGCAAAAGGGGATAAGCGAAGAGGAGGCTCTCAACCTGTTGCGAGTCTCCGCGCGACGTCAGCAGAAGACGATTTGTGAGATAGCGAAGGTCCTGATAGCTGGAGAAAGGATATTGAGTGGCTCCTTTCCGGCAGGGCCGGGGGCGGCGCCGGATGAGCCAAAAAAATAATTACAGGCTACCTCTAAAAATTGTTCTTTCCCCTGACCTCTGCGTAGCGCCAGAATAAAAATGCTCACATTATTAGCTTAGATGCTGCGCTTTTTCTTTCCGCTTTGTAACGCAGGCGTTTTTTTGCGGTCCGTTCAGCTTCTGCCGGGCGGATCATAACGGCAACGCAAAAAGCATAACATTAAAAAAACCTTCGCCCCTATCCCACCAGCACAAACTTTTCCGGTCTCACTCCGCAGACGAAGCATGGCTCCTTTGGCCTTCCGAACTCGACGTGTCCGCAGACAGGGCAGAGATAGAACTCGGTCTCTGTAAGGTCAGCCCCGTTCTTGACGGCATCGAGCGCGAGCTTGTAGAGGCGCGCGTGCACCTGCTCGACCTGTAACGCGTAGCCTATCATGCGCTTGCCCTTGTGCCCTTCAGCCTCGGCCTGCTTTAGCATCGGAGGGTACATCTCGGTATATTCGTAGGTCTCTCCGCCTATCGCAGCCTCAAGGTTCTCCATGGTCGATTTAACGCCTTCAAGGGCGTTTATATGCCCTTCGGCATGTATCTTTTCGGCCTCGGCCGTGGTGCGGAAAAGCCTTGCTATATTCGGGAAGCCGTCCTGCTCGGCCTTTTTGGCGAAAGCGCGGTATTTCTGATTGGCCTGGCTTTCCCCGGCAAACGCTTCTTTCAGATCGTCTTTTGTATTCGACATAGAGCCCCCTGTTTTCTAAAATAATTTATATGAACGCTACCAGACAAATATACCAAGTTTCAGGGAAGATTTAAACCTGTTAGCAGGCTCACAGGTGCAGGGTAAACCGTTTTACGGCTCAACCTTTGTTTAAACGCGAAAACCCGGGCCTTTGACCCGGGTTTTTGTTTAAGAGATAAGGTGGATTTGAATTTGACCGTTGACCGTTGTCAAGCGGCCTTTTTGCCATCTCCCATCACCTCGACCTTTATCTTCCTCGGAAGGGCCTCAGCTTTTGCGGGCATCGTTATCTCGATGACGCCATTGCTGCAGCTCGCGTGCACCTTGGTCGTGTCAACGCCCTCAGGCAGCGTTACCGTCCTCTCGAAGGCGCCGAAAGAGGTCTCGTGGAAGAGATAGCCCTCTTTCTTCTCCTCAACCGTGGACTTCCTCTCGCCCCTGATGGTGAGGAGATTGCCGGTAACAGAGATCTCTACGTCCTTGGGGTCAACGCCAGGCAGGTCGGCGCGGACAACGAACTGGTTCTCTTTCATGAAGCTGTCGACGAGCGGATACCACTCGCCCCTGAACTCCCTCCTCAAAAGCCCGGTGGGCAATATCGTGGATAGCCCCCCGAATGCCCTCCTGAACATATCCTCCATCTCCTTCTCGATAGTTGCCAACTCCCTTAACGGCTCCCATTTCCTCAGGTCTGCCATAAGCTTACCTCCCAAACTGACTCCACCTTACCGTGCCTTATCTCTAATTCAAATATAGTCCTTTCGTTCAGGTCTGTCAAGTCGGGGCAAGGCAGAAATAATGAGGAAAATCAAATGGTTGGTTTTGGACGGATATGCGGGGCAGGGGTATTTTTGGCTGCGGGGACCGTCTGGGGGGTAGCCTGTGTCACTTTGTTTTTACCGGTTAGTTTTGAGGCGTACATGGCAGAGTCGGCCTCTTTTATGAGCGCGTCCCTTACCTCATTGAGCCCTGCGCCGCGCGGGGATGATAGGGCGGCTACCCCTATCGAGCTTGTTATCACGCCCTTTATCCTGATGGCCTTTTCGCCCCCGGGGTACCTTGCCTTTATGAAGACAAAGTCCTGTATGGTCTTCCTCAGCCTTTCGGCGAAGGCCATGCCTTCAGCCGGCGCCGTATCCGGCAGAATGACGATGAACTCGTCGCCTCCGTACCTCGCGGCCGTGGCCCTGGGGGAGGGCAGAATGGAGGCGATGACGACCCCAAGCTCGGCTAAGACCCTGCTGCCGGCGAGATGGCCGTAGTTGTCGTTCACCTCCTTGAACCTGTCGAGGTCGAGGAAGATGAGGCAGAGGTCTTTTTTTGAGCGCAAGGCGCTGCGCACGTCCTTCGTGAGCCTGTCGTAGAAGTACCTGTCGTTGTGCAATCCGGTGAGGTTGTCCCTTATCGAGAGCTCGCCGAACCTCTTGGCGTCGAGAGAGTTCTGTATGAGGGTCGATGTGTATTCGGCGAATATCTTGAGAAGCGTCAGATCGTCCGGGCCGTAGTCGATGCCGTTTTGCCTGTTGATGAGCTCGATTACCCCGATGGTAGTCCCCTTTATGCCTATAGGGGCGCAGATGATGGACTTGGTCTGGAAGTTGGTCTTCTGGTCTATCTTGGAGTAGAAGTTCCTGTCGTGCTCTACCTTCTTGCTGATATAGGGCTTGCCGGTAGTATAGGCGCTTCCGGCTATCCCCAGTGTGGCCGGAAGTGTTGTCCCGGTGAGGGCAGCCGAGCCCTTGCCGAAGCAGGCCACGAAGTAAAGGAGCCCCTGCTTCTGCCGGTCAGGGGTAAGGGTAGGGTCGTCAAGTAGTATGGAGCCGGACTCGGACGGGACGAACCTGTTCGCCCATTTGAGTATCTCCCTGAGCATCCTTTTGAGGTCGACGTCCTCGGGCCTGTACTCGTCCCTTCTCTTTCTTTCGAGTATCTTGTCGAGGACGCCCTTTTCGGTCACATTTATCAGCATGGAAGCGGGAATACTCCTGCCTTGCGGGGATAAGGGTGCTCTCAATCTATATACAACAGGAAGAGAACCCTGACAAGCGGTTTATTTTTTATGATATGTGACCGTGGTCACAGGTATTTGGCTGGCGTAAAGGCACTAAGCGCCCATCGGCGGGGGCGCTTAAAGATTATTCTATGAAGCTCACGTCCATGATATGGGTAGAGCATGAGATGCAGGGGTCGTATGCCCTGACGAGCGTTTCTACACTCCGTGCGATCTCCGCCTTGGGCCTGTGAAGGACTGTGGGGACAAAGGCCCTCAGGTCGTCCTCGATGGAGCGAAGGTTCTGGGCCGTAGGGATGATGCACTCGGCGTTCTCAATAAGGCCGTCCTTGCCGATCTCGTACTCGTGATAGAGAGTCCCCCTGGGCGCCTCCACCATGCCAACGCCCCTGCCGTAGCCCCTTGGCCTTGCGAGCGGCTCCTGTACAGGGCCGATATCAAGGAGCTCGTCTATAAGCCCGATGGCCTCTTCCGTGGCGTGGAAGCACTCGATGAGCTGGGCCATGTTGTTCATGAACGGGTTATGGCAGGGGAATTTCATCCCGGAGGCCTTGAGGGCCTCTTTTGCCTTTGGGTTGAGTTGCCTGAAGTTGTTGTTGAGCCTTGAGAGCGCGCCGACCATGAATGTGCCCTTTGATGAGCGGGCGTGCTTGGCGGTGGAATGCTCTACTACGTATTCCTTTACCTCGCCGGTGTAGCTCCTGGGGTCTATCTCCTTGCCGTAGCTCGAAACCGGCTCGCCGGCGTAGAACGCGTACTCGCCCCTGGACTTAAGCGAGACGAACTCCCTTTCGAGCGAAAAATCCGGGACCGGGGCCTTCACGAGAAAATCGAGCGTGGCCTCAAGGCCGGAAAACGTTCCGGCAAGCTCATTTTTAAGCCTTCTTAAGTCCTGTGCCCTGGGCGTGAAGACCACGCCTCCCGGGAAGAGCGATATCGGGTGTATGTGACGGCCTCCGACCACCTCGCATATTTCGTTGGCGAGCCTTTTGAGCTCAAGCCCGGTCTTTGCCATCTCAGGGTGAGAGCTTAGAAGGGGCACTATCGAGCCAGCGCCCACAAGGTCCGGGAGCACCAGGAAGAATACGTGCAGGATATGGCTCTGAAGGGTCTCTCCGTCGAATGCGAGTTTTCTCAAGAGGGTCGCCTGCCTGGATATCTTTATATCCATGGCGTCCTCTATGGCCCGGAGAGAGGCAGAGGTATGGCTCACGGCGCAGATGCCGCAGATGCGGGCCATTATGTGCTGTGCCTCGTCATAGCGCCTGCCCTTGAGCATCATCTCGAAGAACCTTGGGGATTCTATTATCTCGAGCTTCAGCTCCTTAATGCGCCCCTTTTTGATATCTATGACGATATTCCCATGGCCTTCGACCCTGGTTATCTCATGTATCCTGATATTGAGGTCTTTTTTCATCAGAGTCTATTTCCCTTTTGATTTCTCAGGGTAGAGGGCACTTCTTCCCGGTCTTGCATTGCCCGTAGAGCGCGAACTTCCTTATGACCGCCTCAGCCGTGAGGCCGTATCTTTCGAGCGTTTCCTCGTGCGAATCGATATTGGGGTTGTCGACAGTGCCTCTGCACCCCCAGCACCATGTGCCGTAGGTGACGCAGATGGCGTCGCAGCCAGCCCTTGAGACCGGCCCCATGCAGGTCATCCCCTTCTCAAAGACGCAGATATTCCCGGCGAGCTTGCAGTCCACGCAGACCGGGTAGTTAGCTACCTCCGGCTTCTTTCCCATAAGAAGGGCGGTCAGGAAGGAGAGAAACTCCTTTTTGGATATGGGACAGCCGTGCAGGTAATAGTCGACGTCCACAACGGCGTCTACAGGCCTTGCAGGGATGGTGTCTATTAGCTTAAAGCTCCTGGCCGCTTTCTTCCCGTATACCTTCTCCTTTACCTCTTCCATGGGGTAGCGGTTCTTGAGGCAGTTGAGCCCGCCGGTCGACGAGCACGCGCCGAGGGCGACCAATACCTTCGCTTGCTTCCGTATCTTTTTGAGCTTCCTGATCTCGTCTTTTCTGCTTATCGAGCCCTCGACAAAGGCTATGTCGTAATCATTGGACTTCTCGGTCATGGCCTCCCTGAAGTTCACTATCTTTATCTGGCTCAGGATATCCGGCAGCTCCCGCTCGCAGCTCAAGACCATGAGCTGACAGCCTTCACAGCATGTGAACGAGAAGAACGCGACCTTTGGTTTTTCCTGTGCTTCCATGGGTCCTTCCTTGATTGTAAGTGCTTGAGTTTTCTATAAAATAATATCATAAAAGGTCGGTCTTGTAAACCTTGCGAATCATCTTTAAGATTTCAATAGAGGTATTCAGGATTTCTTGATATTTCCGGATGTTTTAAGAACGGGGTCCGGCATTGGGCTTTTTCTTAAGGCGCTCTCCTACATTATCCAGAGCAGGAGAAGCGGTGTCGTGAATATGCTTGCGAAGGTCGATAGGGCCACGGTCGAGGCGACGAGGTCGCTATCCACCTTGTACCTGTGGCTCACCACGAAGTTTATGACAGCCGCAGGCATGCCTGAGGAAAGGAGTATCACTTTCTGGTTCAGCCCCTCGATGCCGAAGAGCGTTACCACCCCCCAGGCTATCGCCACGCCTCCGCCTATCCTTATGGCTGTCCCGGCAAGCGAGATGCCGTGGAAGGCCAGGCGGGCGGAGTAGAGCCTGTAGCCGAGGCTTACCTGCATTATCGGGATGGTGGCCGCACCCAGCATGTCAAAGGTGGTTATGACAGGCTCCGGGAGGGGTATTTCAGCAAGGTTCAAACTTATGCCGATCACCGCGGCGTAGATAAGCGGCAGCCGGAGCATCTCGGAGAGGCCGCCATGTCCCTTCGCGATGTATATGCCGAGAGAATATACGAGAAGGCTTATGGCTACGTAGTAAAGGACCGCGACCGTGAGCCCTTCGGGGCCGAAGGCCAGGAGGGCGAGCGGGAAGGACATGTTCCCCGAGTTCATGAACATCGTCGGCAGATAAAAGCCACGCAGGTCCTGCCTGCCTATCGCCTTGAGGAAGATGAATGAGAGCGCGCCGGTCCCGGCTACGACGATGACGGCGGAGAGGGCTACTATGGCCAAGTCGCCTGTTACGAGCTTTTTGTGCGACAGGGAAGAGAGTACGAGCGCCGGGATAGTCAGGTAAAGGAGCACCTCGATTATGGGCTCCAGGCTTATCTTTTTAAACCTCGCGAAGAGGTATCCCAGGCCGATTATGCAGAAGACCGGGAAGACGACTGAGAGTACTTTGATTATGGGCATAGGTTAAAAAAAAGCGGGCGGCGGTATAACCGCCCCCGCCTTTTTTGCGTTAAGAGGACCTGCCCGGCCTTATTCCTTTTCTACCTCTATGAGAGTCTCATCCGGGTTTACCGAGTCACCTATCCTGACCAGTATCTTTTTGACGGTGCCGCTTATTGGGGTGTGCACCTCGTTCTCCATCTTCATGGCCTCGACCGTAAGGACGGTGTCGCCCTCAGAGACCTTGCCCCCTACGCTAACCTTTATCGAGGTGACCTTGCCGGGGATGGGGGTCGTGACATCCCCTTCTTTCCTGGCCTTGGGCCTGATCGATTGCGTTATAGAGGGCCTTTCTATCTCGCCGGCGGTGGTCGGTATGACCTCTGTGAGGGACTCTATCATCACCTCTTCGAGCTTGCCGTCTATGGAGATGAAAAACGGCCTCTTGCCTTCGACCTTATGTCCCGCTCCGGCGACCTTTATCTTGTAATTCTCCCCGTGCACAGTGACGTTGAACTCGCTTGGCGCGAGGTGAAGGGCCGTGTGCTCGGCGGGCGCCGACATCTCCTCCTCAAGCGGTTCCGGTTCGAGCCTGCCGGAGTCCCTCTGCTCGAAGAACTCGAGCGCGACTATGGGGAAGAGGGTATACGACAGCACGTCATCTATCGATTTCGCCTTGCCGTCTATGTCCCTCATCGCCTTGTCCAGCTCAGGCTCAAGGAGGTCGGCTGGCCTGCAGCTAATGGGCTTCTCGTCCCCGACGGCGAGCTTCCTCGCGGTCTCGTCGATGGGGCCGGGGGGCTTGCCATAGAGCCCCTTGAAGTAGTTCCTCGTCTCGCTCGTTATGACCTTGTACCTCTCGCCCATGAGGACGTTAAGGGTCGCCTGCGTGCCGACGACCTGGCTCGTTGGCGTCACCAGGGGAGGGTAGCCCATGTCCTTCCTGACCTTTGGTATCTCGTCGAAGACCTCGTTCATCTTATCGAGGGCGTTCTGCTCTCTAAGCTGGTTGACGAGGTTCGATATCATGCCGCCGGGTATCTGCACCATGAGCGTTTTGGGGTTTATCGCGGTGTACTCGCTTTCAAACCTCTTGTACTTTTTCCTTATCTCCCTGAACCTGTCGGCTATCTCGGCGAGCAGGCCCAGGTCAAGCCCCGTTGAATAGGGCGAATCGTTGAGCGCCGCCACCATGGACTCTGTCGGGGGCTGGGAGGTGCCGGAGGCGAGGCTTGAAAGGGCGGTATCGACTATGTCCGCTCCGGCCTCAATGGCCTTCAAATAGCTCATCGCCGCCAGTCCCGAGGAGTCGTGCGAATGTATGTGTATGGGGAGCGCTATCTTCTCCCTGAGCTTTCCTACCAGGTCAAAGGCCGCAAAAGGCGTCAAGAGGCCCGCCATGTCCTTTACGCATATGGTGTCAGCGCCCATCTTCACAAGCTTCTGGGCGAGCTCGACGAAGCCCTCATGCGTATGGACCGGGCTCGTGGTATAGCAGATGGTCGCCTCGACGATGGCCTTCGCCTCTTTGGCGGCCCTTACAGCCACCTCTATGTTCCTGAGATCGTTGAGGGCGTCGAATATCCTGAAGACGTCGACCCCGTTCCTGGCGGCCCTTTCGACGAATTTTTTCACAACGTCGTCTGAGTAGTGCCTGTAGCCGACCAGGTTCTGCCCGCGGAGCAGCATCTGGAGCCTTGTGTTCGGTATGGCCTTCCTCAAGACCTTGAGCCTCTCCCATGGGTCTTCCTTGAGGAACCTCAAGCAGGCGTCGAAGGTCGCGCCGCCCCAGACTTCGAGGGACCAGTAGCCCACCTTGTCGAGCATGGGGGCGATCCCGGTCATGTCGGCGGTCCTCATCCTCGTGGCAAGCAGAGACTGGTGAGAGTCCCTGAGGACGGTATCCGTTATATAGGTCCTCTTGTCGCTCCTTGTCCTGAGTTTAAGGTCCGCCTTAGCAGGCTGAGCCGCCTTGTTCGTCATTATCCTGTCGCCTCCCTATTATAACCCGTGGTGGGCCGCTATGGCCGCGGCAATGGCCGCGACCAGGTCCGTAGGCTCACCGTATTCGTCGTAGTCCATAAGCTCGGGCTTCCTGTCTATGAAGCCCGTGTCGAAATTGCCTGCTCTAAAGTCCTCGTTCTCCATTATCTTCCTGAGGAAGGGTATCGTAGTCTTTATGCCCCTTATAACGAACTCTTCAAGGCAGCGGTGGGTCCTCCTCACGGTCTCGTCCCATGTGGTGCCGCGCACCACGAGCTTCGCGACGAGCGAGTCGTAGCAGTTCGGGATCACGAAGTCCTTGTATATGGCCCCGTCTATCCGCACCCCTATGCCGCCGGGCGAGTAATATGCCGTGACCTTGCCGAAGGACGGGAAGAAGTTGTTCTTGGGGTCCTCGGCGCAGACACGGCACTCTATGGCAAAGCCGTTTACCTTGACGTCCTCCTGGGTGAAGCCCAGGGGCATGCCGGAGGCTATCTCTATCTGCTTTTTGACGAGGTCGATCCCGGTGACCTCTTCTGTTATCGGGTGCTCGACCTGTATCCTCGTGTTCATCTCAAGGAAGTAGAAGTCCCTGTTGTTGTCGACCAGGAACTCCACCGTGCCGGCGTTCGTGTAGTTGGCGGCCTTCGCGGCCTTGATCGCCGCCTCTCCCATGCGTTTGCGGAGGTCCGCGGTAAGGATAAGAGAAGGGGTTATCTCGACGAGCTTCTGGTGGCGCCTCTGAATAGAGCAGTCCCTCTCGCCCATGTGGACGATATTGCCGTGGTTGTCGGCCAGTATCTGGAACTCTATATGGTGAGGCTTTTCTATGAATTTTTCAAGGAAGACCTCGGAGACGCCGAACGCGGCGGCCGATTCCTTCCTGGCGGTCGTGATGGAGTCGACGAGCTCTTTTTTGTTGCGCGCTACCCTTAAGCCCCTGCCGCCGCCCCCGCCAGAGGCCTTTACCATTATGGGGTAGCCTATCTTCTCGGCTAAGGCTACGGCCTCGTCTACGTCCTTTATCGAGTCTTCCGTCCCGGGCAGTATCGGCACGCCCGCCTTCTGCATCATCTTCCTCGCCATGACCTTGTCGCCCATGTCAGCGATGGTCCTGCTCGTGGGGCCTATGAAGGTAATGCCCTTCTTCTCGCAGAGCTGGGGGAACCGCGGGTTCTCGGAGAGGAAGCCGTAGCCGGGATGTATGGCGTCGACGCCGACCTTTGTGGCAAGGTCTACAAGCCTGTGAATGTTGAGATAGCCCTGTATGGGGCCGGGGCCGACCATGTAGGACTCGTCCGCCTTCTTGACGTAAAGAGAGGTGGCGTCCTCTTCCGAATAGATGGCCACTGTGGCGATCCCGAGCTCCTTGCAGGCCCGGATGACCCTCGTGGCGATCTCGCCCCTGTTGGCTATGAGCACTTTTTTGAAGAGACCTGACATTCCAAACTCCGCGTTTAACATGTGCAAACCGCAAACAAATATTTAGCCAAGAACGGCTGAATAAGTCAAGGAAATAAAAGCCTTAGAAAGGTATTCTAACCCTTCGCGGCCTTCATGTAGGTTATGGCGTCCGTAAGGCGCTTTAACGCCAGCTCCTTGCCCATGGCCGCGAGTGTCTCGAATATGCCGGGGCTTATGGTGCCGCCTGTCAGGGCCACTCTTACCGGCTGGGCGAGTTTCCCGAGTTTCAGCCCCTTTGCCTCGAGGAGCGAGTTGAACTCGGTTTCAAGGGACGTTTCATCGAACGAGGCAAGCCCGGACAGTTTTGTCAGCAGCTCTTCGAGGAGCGCGGCCGTATCGGCTGTAAAGAGCTTCTCAGCCGCCTTGGGGTCGTACTCGACCTTGTCGATGAAGTAAAAGAGCGAGTTTTCCGCCATCTCTTTGAGCGTCCTGGACCTTTCCTGCAACGTCCTGACTATCGGCATGAGCCTCTGGTCAGCCGAGGCGTCTACCCCGAGCCCCTTCCAGAAGGGGAGGAGAAGCGGGGCGAGCTCTTCAGGGGCGGCTGATTTTATGTAATGCTGGTTGAGCCACAGGAGCTTTTCAGGGTTAAATACCCCTGAGGACTTGCCGACGCTATCCAGGGAGAACTTTTCCACAAGCTCTTCCATCGAGAATATCTCCTGGTCGCCTGCGGACCAGCCGAGCCTCGCGAGGTAGTTGACGAGGGCATGCGGCAGGTAGCCCATCTCTTTATAGGCCATGACGGATGTCGCGCCGTGGCGCTTGGAGAGCCTGGTCTTGTCCGACCCGAGTATCATGGGCAGGTGGGCGAAGACCGGGATATCGTAGCCGAGGGCCCTGTAAAGGAGTATCTGCTTTGGCGTGTTGTTTATGTGGTCGTCGCCCCTTATTACATGGGTTATCCCCATGGTGGAGTCGTCCACCACGACGCAGAAGTTATAGGTCGGCGTGCCGTCGCTCCTTAAGATGATAAGGTCCTCTATCGCCGAGTTCTCGAACGATATTACCCCTTTTATCTCGTCTTTGAAGGCTGTGGTCCCGGGCGGGACCCTGAACCTGAGCGCAGACGGGCCCTGCGGGGAGCCGGTCCTCTCCCTGCATCTGCCGTCGTACATGGGCGGGCGTCCGGCCTTCAAGGCCGCCTCCCTTCTGGCCTCAAGATCCTCCGGGGTGCAGTAGCAGCGGTAGACGAGCCCCTTTTCCAGCAGCGCCTCGGCGGACTTTCTGTACTCGTCGAACCTGTGGCTCTGGAAAAAAGGCCCCTCGTCCCAGTTGAGCCCGAGCCATTCCATGCCGTCGAGTATGGCCTGTATAGACTCTTTGGTGGAGCGGGCCACGTCGGTGTCTTCTATTCGCAGGATAAAGATCCCCTTGTTGCGCCTGGTGAAGAGCAGGTTAAAGAGGGCTGTCCTTGCCCCTCCGATATGGAGATAGCCCGTTGGAGATGGGGCGAACCGTGTCCTTACAGTCAAAACTTCCTCCTATGGAAACAAGAATATGGGATGCTTATGTTATTATGACCCCGGCGTAACCGACGACCTGGCTTAGGTCTCCGTTCACGTCCCCGGAGGTGGCGTAGCTTACGAGCCTGGCCTTCTTCGCGCCAAGTTCCCTGGCGGCGAATATCGTTATGGCGGAAGGGACCACGCCGCACATCGTGATATCGTTTTCCGAGGCTGCTTTAAGAAGGCCCCTGGCGTCAAGGGCCAGCACCTTGTCTATCGCCAGTTTATCCTTGGCCCTTGTCAGACCGTCAGGCTCAAAGTGGTTCATGTCCGTGCTCGCCACGATGAGCGTTTGGCCGGCAAGCCCGGAGAGCGCGCCGGCTATGGCCCTGCCCATCTCCTCGCATTCCACGGCGCTGCCCTGCATAACGGTAATGGGCACTATCATTGCGTCAGGGTTCCGGACGTATATGAAAGGGAGCTGCACCTCGATCGAATGCTCCATCAAGTGCGCCTCCGTATCAGCCGAGAAAAGGGGCGTTGAGGCTAATACTGCCTCCGCCGCCCCGGTATCGACCTTGACCCTGCCCAGCGGTATCTCCCAGCACCCGGAGGCCATGACAGAGGCGCGCGGGCCGAGGCCGGTGTGGTTGGGGCCGATCAGGACGACCCTGTCGGGCACGCGCACCGAAGAGTATACCTGCCCCGCGATCGCCCCTGAGAAGACGTACCCGGCATGGGGGGCCAGTATCGCCCTCGCTTCCTCTACGGGAGAGTGGCTCAAAAGGGCGTTCAGGGCCTTGCTGAGCTCTGCCCTGGCGCCTGGGTAGAACCGCCCTGCGACTACTGCTTTCCTTATCATAAACAGGACTTTCTGGTATAAAAGGCAGTTGAGATATTAACAGATAGGCCATGGAAAGTAAAGGCGTAATGGCCCATCAGGGCTGGTGTTAAACCTGCCTTCGGCTTACGTCGGTTAAAGGCGTGCCGCTCTTATGAGTTATGCTATACTGCCGTGAGATTATGAAAGGAAAATGGGAATGAAACGGACTGTAATAGACGCGGAGCTGCTGATATTCGACCTCGACGGGACCCTTATAGATTCAAGCCAGGACATAGCGTGGTCCGCCAATATGACGCTTTCCGCTATGGGCCATGAGAAAAAACAGATAGGCGAGATAGTCGGCCACATCGGCTGGGGCGTTAAGCCGCTCCTTGAGAAGCTCATGCCGGGAGAGACATCCGAGAGGATAGCCGAGGCGAGGCTTAAGTTCCTCGATTTCTACGGAGACCACCTTGTGGTTAAGACCAGCGTATACCCTGGAGTGGAGGATACTATAGGCCATTTCATGAAGGCCGGCAAGAAGCTCGCGGTAGTCACGAACAAGCCTTTCGGCCTGGCCGAAAGCATCCTTGAGATAGTAAGGCTCAAGGATTTTTTTAGCGTCATCCTCGGGGGAGACTCTCTTCCCAACAAAAAGCCTCATTCAGAGCCGATAGAGAAGGCCATGAGCGACCTTTGCGCCCCTCCTGAAAAGACGGTCGTCGTGGGCGACAGCCCGGTAGACTGCGAGGCTGGCAAGGCCGCCGGAGCGTACACGGTAGGCGTCTCCTACGGCTTCAGGGGAAGGGGCGAGCTGGAGGCCGCCGGATGCGATATCATAATCGACGATTTTACTTCGCTTAAGCGGATGATACGGTAACCCACCCACATCCCGCCACCGCCGGTATCTGCTATAATTAGCAAGCGGCTATGGAAAACCATACCTCTATATAGCGGAAGATGACCACAAGGCGCTCAATACTCAAGACTTTAGGCGCGTCCATCTTTTGCCTCCTTTGGGGTGGCACTCCAGCCATGGCACAGCTCTTCAGATCCCCCAGGACCAAAAAAAAGCCGAGGCTCAGGGAGAACCTGTTTACAGAAGGGAAGAGTCCGCTTGTCTCGGTGGCTACAGGCCGCAGCGCAGAAGAGATGGTGGAGGCGGCAGTAGGCCTCATCGGAGGCTTTGAAAGGCTATCCCTCAAGGGCAAGAGCGTGCTCGTCAAGCCTAACGTGGTCTCAGGCGAGAAGAACCCTGTCACGACAAACCCGGAGGTGGTAGCGGCTGTTGTGAGGCTTCTTTTGCGCCACGGCGCGAAGAAGGTCTATGTGGGGGACATGTCCGCGCTCAGGACTATCTCGACCAGGCGCAACATGACCAGAAACGGCATACTCAGGGCGGCGGAAGACAATGGGGCCGAGCCGGTCATATTCGAGGACTTCGAATGGTACGGCGTGCCACTCGATAAGACGAGATACCTGAAGGAAGCTTATGTTACCGAGTGGATATACAGGACGGACCTTATCGTGAACCTGCCGGTCATAAAGACCCACAGGTCGGCGAGCTATTCCATAACTCTAAAAAACTTCATCGGCTGCACCCACCTGAGGCAGCGCCCGTACCTGCTTGACCCGGCCCACTGGGAGGAGCTGATAGCGGAATTCAACGCGGCATATACGCCGGATCTCAATATCGTGGACGGGACCGTCTCCATGATAGAGGGCGGCCCGTGGGAAGGAACTCCAGCCAGGACCGACGTCGTCATCGCGAGCGGCGACAGGGTAGCGGCCGATATAGCCGGTCTCGGCCTTATCAGGTCATTCGGGAAATGGGCGCCGGTTGCGTCCAGGCCGGTCTGGGAACAGAAGCAGATAAGGACGGCCCTTGAGCTCGGGTTGGGCAAGGGAAAAGAGGATATAAAACTCGTAGCCGGAGCTGGCAACGGCTCGTTCGAGCGTCTTGTGGCGGATATAAGGGCGCATACAGGCCTTTGAGCAGCCTGGGATATCTAAAAGGGGCATGGCAAGTACGGCAATTTATTACTTTTTTGATGTCGGTACGATGGCTTCTGTGCCCTTATGCCCTTTCTCTTTCCTCAACCTGTTGATAAGGCCGCCTTCGAGGATGCAGGCTCGCTCCCTGGGGCTGAGATTCAATATGAACCTCAAGCCGCGCCCCTTTTCCTTGATGATCCCTATGACCTCGTCGGAGCTCTCTACCGCCTTCCGTATGTCGGCGAGCGATATCACGTCCCCCTGTTCAACGGCTGAGTATTCGGAAGGGTCGCTAAAGAGAAGCGGCAATATCCCGAAGTTAACGAGGTTCGCCCTGTGTATGCGCGCGAAGCTCTTCGCGGCCTTTATCCTTATGCCTAAATATCTGGGGACTATGGCCGCGTGCTCCCGTGATGAGCCCTGTCCATAGTTCTCTCCTCCAACGATTATCCCGCCACCGCTATCCTTGCATCTCTGGCGGAACTGCCTGTCAAGCAGCTCGAAGGCGAACTCGCTTATCTTCGGGATATTCGACCTGAAGGGCAGCACCCGGTTCCCGGCCGGGAGTATATCGTCCGTGGAAACGTTGTCCCCGGTCTTCAATACCACCCGCCCTTCGTATGAGTCGGGCAATGCGTCAAAGTCCGGGAACGGGATTATGTTTGGCCCGCTTATGATCTCCACTTTTTTTCTTTCATCAGGCGGCATGGGCTTTATTATCACCGATTCGTTGTACAGATATCTTTTCGGCTCCACGACCCTTGGGTAAGCTCCGAGCTTCCTCGGGTCCGTGATAGAGCCGAATATGGCCGCTGCCACAGCCGTCTCAGGGCTCGACAGGTACACGTAGTCGTCATCCGTGCCGCTCCTCCCCTTGAAGTTCCTGGGAAAGGTCCTCACCGACGCGGCCTTTGTCGGAGGGGCCTGCCCCATGCCTATGCACCCGAGGCAGCCCGACTGATGGACCCTTGCGCCCGCATGGTTAAGCAATACCGTCCCGCCCGCGCGCTCTACATTTTCAAGCACCGACTTGCTCCCCGGGTTTATCTCGAAGCTTACGCCCGGGTGCGCGGTCCTGCCCTTCATCGCCTTGCAAACCACCATGAGGTCTTTGTACGAGAAGTTGACGGAGGAGCCGACGATGACCTGGGCTACAGGCGTGCCCTCGACCTCGACCACCCTTTTGATGTTGTCCGGGGAGGACGGGCAGGCGATAAGCGGCTCGATGGCCGAAAGGTCTATCTCGTCCGTTTCGTCGTACTCGGCGTTGGGGTCGGCCTCAAGCGGCGTCCACTGGCTCACCCTTCCGTGGCGCTCAAGGAAGTCTCTTGTCATCTCATCCGACGGGAATACGGTGGTCGTCGCCCCAAGCTCGGCCCCCATGTTCGCGATGGTAGCCCTGTCGGTAGCGGTAAGTGTCTTTACCCCCGGCCCCCAGTACTCGATTATCTTCCCGACGCCGCCGTTGACGCTGTGCCGCCGGAGCATCTCGAGTATCACGTCCTTCGCGGCCACCCAGGGCTTGAGCTTCTTCGTAAGCTTAACTCCCATGACCTTCGGGACCTTCATGTGAAAGGGCTCGCCCGCCATCGCGAGAGCGACATCAAGCCCTCCGGTCCCTATGGCTATCATCGCCAGCGCCCCTGCCGTCGAGGTATGGCTGTCCGCGCCGAGGAGCGTTTTCCCTGGCGCGCCGAAGCGTTCCATGTGGACCGGATGCGAGACCCCGTTGCCTGGAGGCGAGAAGTAAACGCCGTACCTCATCGCTGAAGTCATGAGGAACCTGTGGTCGTCGGCATTCTTGTAGTCCGTCTGCAGGAGGTTGTGGTCGACATAGCTGGCCGATATCTCGGTCTGGACCGAGTCGAGCCCGAGCGCGGCGAACTCAAGAAAGGCGAGTGTGCCTGTCGCGTCCTGCGTAAGGGTCTGGTCGATTTTTACAGCGATCTCGCCCCCAGGCGCCCATTCACCGGAGAGCAGGTGAGATTCGATCAGCTTTCGCGTAAGGTTTTTTTTCATGTTCAAGGCCCCTTAAAGGGTTTCGCATCCTGTAGTCTATCAGTATATGCGTATCTCGTAGTCCTTGCCTTCCCATTCTCCCGTGTCATTGTAGTAGAAGGTAAAGAAGAGCCTTGTGCCGGGGGCGAACCTTTCGGGGCTGAAGTCTGTGCGCCAGATACGCAGGCCTGTCCCAGCCATAGGCTCCTCGGTCTTGGTCGCCCAGTTGTCGCTCGTCCATACGAGGTTCGCTTCCCTCAAGGATATTATACGCAATATCTCGCCGGAGCTGGCCGCGCTTACCGGCTGGCTTTTCTTCCACGCCGCCATCGGAAGCTTCGTAAGGCGGTCTATGTATCTTGCCTTGACCTCTTCTACGAGGTCGCACCCGGCGTTATCGCGCGCGCTCCTCAGAAGCTTTATGTACTCGGCGTGCGCCCATGAAAGCGGTGTCGCCGAACCTGTGCCGCGCCCTCTGTAAAGGCGCCTGGCCGGTATGCTCTCGCTGTCCCAGACCTGTTCAGGGAAAAGATGCCCCTCGTTCGCGAACTCTTCAAACGACCTTATGTACCCTTGAGCCTCCCCGCCGGCCATTATTTCATACAGGGCCCTTTCTCCGGTAAGGAGCGGCCATGGCCTGCCAACGCCAGAGCCGTCAAAGGGCGCGCCGTCTTCTTTTTCGCCGTAGCCGTCGCCGTTATATCTATGGAAGGCGACCCTGCCGTTGTGCTCGAATCTCAGGAACCGGTCAGCGACCTTGATAGAGCTTAGGATATGCGGGTCGCTTGGGCCTCTCACCCCGAACCTTACCAGGTCAAGGAAGCCGGTATCGACTATCTCGCCCTGATGGTGGGGCCTGTCTTTTGGCCTGTTCCTGTTGAAGACGAGCGCGTGGCAGACCTGCTCTCCCGGGGCGATGGATTCAGGGACGCTCCTGACTATCCACATGTAATGGCCCGGTACGCCCTCTCCTATGCAGTCGCACTCGGCAAAGGTCCATTCCTCGATCCTTGTCTGCCAGTGGTCAGCGGTGGAGAAGAGGTATTCGGAGGCTGTTTCCTCGTTCATCTCGCGTGCCCAGTGCGCCGCCGTGACAAGGGCTGAGACTTCCGCGGCAAGCGTTGCCGGTGAAAGGCCCATGCCCTCTTCCCAACGCTCCTGCTCGGTTATGGGGCCGTTGGCGGCTATGAACGAGGCGGCTTTTTTGACCATCGGATAGAACTCGTCTCCGGCAAGCCCCATGCCCTTGAGCCTCCACGCGAGGATTATCGGCAGGGCGGTCTGGTCGAGCTGGACGTAGGGCCATCTGGCCTCTCCGTTTGTGTACATGTTCTGGGGCCAGTTCCCGGCCTCCGCCTGGGTGCGGCCGAGGTACCTGAGAATTGAAAGCGCGGTCGCGCCGTCGCCCATCGCCAGGAACGCGAAGGCCGATTTGCAGAGGTCCCTGGGCCATACAAGGTGATAGCCGAGGGCCTCCTCGTCGCCTTTGACCTCGCCCCATGGTATGGAGAGCGAGGCTACGAGAGCGCCTGGGGATGTCTTGTCCTCATGGGTCTTTAAGACGATCGCGCTTGTCCAGAACCTCCTGCCGCCGTCCGCGGAGCGCCTCCCGAGCGGCATAAGCCCGTTAAGGTATCTCCGCCAGCCTCGTATGTACTCTCTTTCGATGTCATGATACTCCCTCGAAAGGGTCCGTTCGGTATCGAGGACGGCCTCCGCCTCGTCCTTTCCGAAGCTCAAGGCAAGGACGATGTCGCTTCTCGGCTTAAGCTCGGCTATAAGGGCGATGTTGCCGTCCTCGGCCTTCTCAAAGGACCAGTCCATATCGAGGTTGTCCTTGAGGTCGTGCCAGCCGTCCGATACCCCCGAGTAACCGGCTGACATCCTGAGGAACGGCTGGTCGGCGGAAAGGGCCGCGGCGATATCCTCCCTCCATGCCAGGAGGTAGTTCCTCCTGCCGTAGGCGGCGTATTTTCCGGAGTTGCCGGCGCCCTTGTTCTTTATGTGGGGCGCGAGCAGTACGAAGAGGCGGAAATCCGCCGTAGTGCCGTGGAGGGCCTTGAAGTCCGTGTGGATTACGAGGGAGTTGGCCTGCGGGTCAGTGATGACGCGCTTTGTGATGGACCAGAGGCCTGATTTTGCGGTATTCGTTATTATGTATCCGGGGGCTTTTTCGTGTATCTGGCCGAGGCTGGTTATTTCAGTGTCTGTGCCTTCCTCGTCAAAGAACGTCTTCGAGTCGGTTACGAGAAACCTCAGGTCCTTTATATCGGCGGTGCCGGTATCGGGGTAATATACCTCTGTTATGATGCCGTCGGCGATCGTAAACCAGACCCTTGAGAAGGCGCTCAAGGCGGTGCCTACGCCCTGTTTTGAGGCTCTCGACCAGCGCGGGGAAAGGCCCGGCTTTCCAAACGCCTCTGCCGGGTGAGGGATTTCATGCTTGTAAGCGACGCTCATAAGACCCTCCTTTATTTCTTGATTGGAGGCGCCGCCCCGGTCAGGGACCAGGCAGCCGGAGGGTTTCATAGAGGCCTTGGGGCGACCCTATATTCGAGTTAACCATTTCTCTGAATAATGTCAAGGCACGGGATGCGTCAGCAGGTGGCTTAAAAAGGCCGATCCGCGGCGTCGCTCTGTGGAGCCTGAATGCGATTTTGATTTTTCAGCAACCTGTTAGACTTGCAATGACCTGACAACTTGATAAATATAAGATATAATTGTCGTTAATCAATTCGGCCTGACAAGACAAAAAAGGCCATTTTGAGCGTTGCCGCGTAAAGCGAACCTATTTCATACGGAGGTGGATGATGGGCCTGAAAATCAGTGAAGAGGCAAAGAAGAAGATAATCGACGCGCTCAATTCGGCGAGGACCGCGGAACTAACGGCTATAATCCAGTACATGGGCCATCACTACGAGGGTGAGGGGCTTGAGAGCCCGGCTATACTGGACCTCTTCAAAAAAATCGCCATGGAAGAGATGAAGCACGCCGAGACGATCGCCGAGAGGATAGTCTACCTGGGCGGGGTGCCGGTCCAGAAGCCCGGCCAGATACTGAGGGGAGGGGACCTGGTGACCATGCTCAAGGCCGACCTCGGCCTCGAGGACAAGGCCATCGAGGACTACAGGGCCATCGTAAAGCTCTGCGCCGATCTCGGCGACTCAACGACCAGGCTCATGTTCGAAACAATACTGCAGGATGAAGAGTCTCACGCCGACGCGTACGAGACCGCCCTTGGAAGGAAAGGAAAATAGTAGATATGAAGAGATGGAAGTGCGTAGAGTGCGGTTACACACATGAAGGAGAGCACCCGCCCGACGTATGCATTATGTGCCACGCGCCGAGCGAGGCCTTTATAGAGGTTGTAAATGCCTGAAGGACGGGAACGGGGAGGGGTGAATCCCTCCCCGGGTCTTGACGGTCTTTGCCTTGCTGAAGTGATAGCCTCTTTGATCCGGCGTGACGGTCCCATTACATTCGCGAAGTTCATGGAGATGGCCCTTTATTATCCGGGCAAGGGGTATTACACCTCAGGGAGGCGGACCTGGGGCCCGGAAGGGGATTACATAACGAGCATCGACGTAAGCTCGGCCTTCGCGAGGACCATAGCCAAGGAGCTTGCAGGGATGTGGGAGGCCCTTGGCCGCCCTGTCCCTTTCGTGCTCGTGGAGGCCGGTGCCGGCAGGGGCTGGCTTACCAGGGGAATAATAGAAGCGCTTGAGTCTGTCTCGCCAGGCCTCTTGTCTGCCATAAGGGCATGCCTGGTCGAGAGGAACACGGCGCTCAAGGAGCCTTCAACCGAGCGTGCCGCCTGGTACGAGAGCCTTGAAGATGTCCCGCCTTTTGAGTCCGGCTGCATACTCTCCAATGAACTGATAGACAGCTTCCCTGTCCACAGGGTGCTCTTCGCCGAAGGCTCGCTTAAGGAGCTCTACGTGGGCCATGACGGCTCTGCCTTTTTCGAGTTGCCCGGGGCGCTTTCTACCGTGGAGCTGGCCGAGTACTTAAGGGATATGTCCGTCGAGCCGTTCGAGGGTATGAGGACCGAGGTGAACCTTGAGGGGCCGAGGTGGCTCAAAAGGGCCGCTGCCCTTATGGGCAGCGGCTTCATAATGACGATAGACTACGGCCTTCCCGCAAGGGAGCTTTACTCGCCGGAGAGGAAGGGGAGCCTCTTCTGCCACTTCAGGCATACGCTCAACGACAACCCCTTCCTGAACATAGGCGCGCAGGATATAACCACCCACGTTGATTTCACGGCGCTCGCGCTATACGGCGGAAGTTACGGGCTCGGCCTTACCGGCTTTGCCACGCAGAAGAATTTTCTGCTGGGCCTCGGCATCCTTGAAGATTTGAAGGCCCCGCCTCCTGGCTCAGCCGGGGTCGAAGAGATTGGCTTCAACAGGGCCCTGGCAAGGCTTATAGCGCCCGGGGGCATGGGCGATACCTTCAAGGTGCTCATCCAGCATAAGGGGGTCGCAAAACCGACTCTTCTCGGTTTTTCCTTCAAGGACAGCTCAAAGAGCCTGGGCCTCCCAAGCATGTTGTAACGGCACGGATAATATGTTAATTATAACACTTCGACAGATACTTTTTATGGGGGTGTAGAGATAATGCCTGAGAAGGATACCAAGGAAAAAAAGCACGTCTGTTCCATCTGCGGCAGGCCGTCGGAGGCCACCATATGCCATGCCTGCGAGGACAAGATTAGGGGCGAGGCGCTGGAGAAAAAGCACGATATAGACAAGGCCGGCAGGACGGATACTGGCAGAAGGTAAGCAGGCCAGGTCTTTAAAAAATGGAGGGGTCAATGGCCCAGGACAGGATTCTCGAAGATCTTGGCACTGCCTACAATACCGAGATAGCCGGATTTCATTTCTACACGACGGCGGCCTCCGTTGTCGAGGACCCGAAGGGTAGAAGTGTGTTCGCCAACCTCGCCAAGGAAGAGCTCGCCCACATCGTGGTCGTCGGCAAGATAGCGGAGTCGATAAGGAGCGGGCTCGGCTGGTTGAGCTATGAGCAGGCCCTTGCCGAAGGCTTCGCTCTTACGCAGAGCATACCCTATCCGGAGGAGAACGAGCTTATAAAGAGGCTCAACTCCAATCAGACAGACCTGAACGCCGTCCAGATAGCTATTGAGAATGAGGAGGCGGCGGTTGATTTTTACTCGAAGCTTTTGAAGGGGGCTTCAAAGCCGGTTGAAAAGGTTGTCCTCACCAGGCTCCTTGAGATGGAGAAGGGGCACTTGAAGGTCTTGAGGTGGGAGCACGAGTCTCTTAACAAGACCGGGTTCTGGTGCGGTGAGATGGAGTTCAGCGTGGAAAAGGAGACCGAGTAGGCGATGTACGACGCTATAGTGGCCGGCCTTGGGCCCGCTGGGTCTACCGTAGCTTACCATCTGGCCTCCAGGGGGCTCAAGGTACTCGGCGTAGATAAGGAGAGGTTCCCGAGGTACAAGTCCTGCGGTGGCTGCATCTCGACCAAGATAAAAGGCCTTGTCGATTTCGACATCTCCCCTGCCATAGAAGAGACGGTCCTCGGCGCGACCTTCACCTACAAGTCGGCAAGGGCCATGGACGTCATGTCAGATAGTCCACTTGGCTACAACGTCATGCGGGAGACCTTTGACGACCTCTTTTTCAGGAAGGCAAGAGAGGCCGGCGCCCTTCTGATAGACGGCATAAGGGTCATCTCGGCTGAAGATACCGGGGGCTCTGTCAAGGTGAGCCTCGCTGACGGAAGGTCCTTCGAGGGCAAGGTCCTGGTCGGCGCTGACGGCTCTTCCGGCTTTACCGGCCGCGAGCTTTTCGGCCTCAAGCCCAGGGAATCAGCCGTGTCCATCACCGCCGAGGTCCCCTGCAAGAGGGCAGAGAGGGACTATGACGGAAAGCTTTTCATAGACTTCGGCTCAGTCCCTTACGGGTACGCGTGGATATTCCCGAAGAAAAATTACCTTTCGGTGGGCATCGCCGGGGACACGTCAAAGGTCAAGGGCAGGATAAAGGAGTACTTCAACGCCTTCGTCACAACGCACGAGGCGCTCAAGGGGCTCGATGTAAGCGACAGGAAGGGCTGGACGGTCCCGCTTTATTACGAGGGCCTTCCGTCATCCGTAAAAGGCAGGGTGCTCCTTGTGGGCGACACAGGGCACCTTGTAGACCCTTTCCTTGGCGAGGGCATATATTTTGCCATCCGCACAGCCAAGGCTGCTTCCTCTGCTATAATAGACTATATTGAAGGCACAGGCAGCCTGGATGTGTACCAGGGCTGGCTGGAGCGGGAGATAGTCCCGGAGTTCAGGTCAGCCGGCAAGCTCGCCGACCTCATTTATAACCATCCGAGGCTCTGGTACAGCATGCTCGAGAAAGACCCTGATATAATGCTTAAGTATTATGACGTCATCAGGGGAGAGGAAGAGTGCGCTCGGTTCTATCGCTGGGTCCTCGACAAGGTAAAATCAAAGCCCTGGAAGGTGCTCCGCGGCTGGATAGAGAGCAGGTTTCTTCCGGGTTAGCCACCTTGTTTTAACAGGCTGCTGAAAGGGCCGATCTCTGGCGCCGTCTTTGTCGCGTCAAAAGCGGCGTACCAGATAAGTATGCCTCACACCTCATTTAGCCTGAATGTGATCTTGCGTTTTTCAGCGACATCTTAAAACAGATTCTGTATCCGCAAAAGCATATCAAACGAAAGGGCTTTGTACGCGCCGTATCCCTTGAACAAACCTTTAAGGAGGTAGGCATGGGACACAAAACGCTGTTGGCAGGCCTGATTCTCGCATTTTCCTTCCTTTTTACCATCCCTGTTTACGCAGAGTACGACATACAGGCGGCGGTTGATGAGCAGGCGATACAGAATCGCCCCTGGCTAGGGATAACCATTCAGGAGGTAAACGAAGAGGCCGCAAGGTCGATGGGGCTCGCCGAGGCACAGGGTGTCATGGTCTCGGATGTGGTCAAAGGCGGGCCTGCTGACATGGCCGGGGTACAGATGGGCGATGTTATCGTTGAGCTCAATGGCGAGGACGTAACAGGGGCGGACGATTTCATCTCAAGGGTGCGCTCTACGGACGTGGGCTCCACGGTTGCCCTTGAGGTAAACAGGGGCGGCACGACCGAGAATATAAACGTTCAGCTCGCCAAGATGCCAGGCGATGCGATGGGCGGCATGACGGGCGGCGGGGGAATGGGTGGCATGATGGGCGACCGCCAGAGTGGCATGGGCGCAATGGGACAGTGCCCGCCATGCCCCATGATGGGTGGTAAGGGCATGAAGGGCGGCCATGCGAGAGGTGACGGCATGATGGCCCCCATTTTCGGCCACATGTATGGTAAAATGATGAAGGCGGTAAAGGGGCTCAATCTCAGCGCCGACCAGAGGGCCAGCGCGCGAGAGATACATATGAATTTCAAGAAACAGGCGATAAGGACAGGCGCTGAGATAAAGATAGCCGGGATAGAGCTCCACGAACTTCTCATGAGTGACCCTGTCAACATGGACAAGGTCAAGGGCAAGATAGGCGAGATACTATCGAAGAAGGCTGATCTCATGATGGCCGGTATCAAAAGCGTAGAGGACTTTAAAAAGCTCCTTACCACGGAGCAGAAGGGCAAGCTAAAAGATATGCTTTCGATGGATACCGGCATGGACGAAGAGATGGGCTCCGCCGGTGAGATGGCGAGCCAGGAAGATATGGAGATGGAGTAGAAGGGCCGAAGGTCTTTGGGCGGTTCTTTCGCTTACCAGGTAAGGCTGTTCAAAAAGCAGCCTGTCAGTCCACGAGAAAGGGGTGATGAAGATGACAAGGTACGCTCTCCCCAGGGTTGCCCATTGCAGTGAGGGGTGCCCAGGATGGTCCCGGGCATGACCCTTAAACTGCCCGCTTCTTTATTCCCCTTTCCATGGCAGGTGGCTTAAAAAGGCCCTCTGCGCCGCCGTCGCGGTCCCTTCCTATTTTTATCTTCCTCTTTACCTGATTTTTTAATAAAATAGATATATTTCGTAAGAGGGTATTCGTGTATGGGCATTGAGTGGAGCAGGAACCTTTCCACAGGGCTTGACTGGCAGGACAGGCATCACAAGGAGCTTTTCAAGCGCATAAACCGCCTGCTTGACGCCATGGCGGTCGGCTACGGAAAGGATGAGGTGAGGACTATCTTCGATTTTCTCGATGAGTACTTCGTTACCCATTTTGAGGCCGAAGAGCAGGCCATGGATAAATATCATTACCCGGGCATGGTGGCGCATCTTGCCGAGCATACGGGTTTCATAGACGAGATCGCCCGGCTTAGAAAAGAGTTCGAATCCGGCCCTTCTTCGGCGCTTGTAATAAAGGTCCAGCGCGAGGTCGTCGACTGGCTTATAAACCACATCGGAGAATTGGATAAGAGCCTCGGCTGTTTCCTTAAGGCTGCCGGGAGTGTTAAAAACTGACAGGCGTCATGTACGCCCCTTGCCGGACTTGTCGAAGGAAATGGCAAGCACCCCCGCTATAACAAGCCCCATACCCGCTAACTGCACCAAGTCCATCTCTTCCCCCAGGATGAGCCAGGCAAGAACGGCTGTAGATACAGGGCCGATGAAGCTTACGAGCGCCGCTTTCGACGCGCCTATCCTTTTTATCCCGAGGGCAAGCGTAAGCACGGGGATGAAGGTCGAGACCAATGCCAGCGCGGCGAGCAGGACCCATGCCCCCGGCTCTTCAGGCACGTACCTCCCGCGCCATTGGGCAAGGAAGGCGAAGGTGGCCGCGGTGGTGCCGTAAGCGGCTATCTTTACGCCTGATACACGCCTTGAGATAACTTCCGTAAGTATGTAACTTAGCGAATAAATTATGGCTGAGAAAAGGACCAGGCCGGCCCCGATGGCATAGGCCTCTCCTATGCCGCTCGTAACCTTGAGCGCAAGAGCCAGGCCTGCGTATGTAAGCAGGATCGAGACGGTTTTTTTGCCTGTGATCCGTTCCTTGAAAAATATGGCCGCCAGGATGGTGACTATGGCCGGATATGTGTACAGTATGACGCGTTCAAGGGAGGCGTCTATGTAGAGAAGCCCCCAGAAATCAGAGAGCGCAGCGGCGTAAAGCCCCAGGAGCCCGCTCAGCACGAGGTAAAGGAAGTCCCTCCAGGAGACCCTGGGCGAGGGGAACAAGAGTACCGCGCCCCAGAAAAAGGGCATGGCTATGGCGAACCTTAAGGCCAGGAGCGTGACCGGGTCTATTCCGTAGCCGTAGATGAGCTTTGCGAAGATGCCCTTGGCGGAGAACGCCAGGCTTGAGGCCGCTACGAGGATGTAGCCGGCCAGCAGGTCTTTTCTTTCCATCGAAACAACAAGGTCTGGACCTTAAGTCACAGCCTTCCCATTGCCTTTATTATACAGTGTTAATCGGCGGCTATGATAGTAGATTAGAGCCTATTGAGAGTCAAGGGTAAAGAGGAACGCCAAGCCTGCCGATATTAGTTAAAAAAAAGAAGAAGATGAAACAGGTAAGCGCCGTGAAGTCGTCGGACCGTGAAGTAAAATATCTGAGCCTCGAAGTGCCCAGGAAGATACTCTTAGCCTTTCTTTTCCTCCTTCTTTTCCTGATACCGGCGCTTTCATACGCCGGTGACGGACTCCGTAAGGCAAATAGCCCTGATTATTGGATCGGGAAGCTTAAAAACCCGGATAAGCTTGTGCTTACCCCGGAAGAGATAGCTATTTTCAACCGCATTACGATAGAGAACATCGATCAGATGGCGGAGTTAAGCTCCATGCCAGAGGTCATCTCCGGTGAAAGGGTCTTTGAATGGCTCTGGGATATCCTCGGCTATCCGGCTGCCTTGTACGATTCCGCCGGGCAGAAGGTCCAGGAGGGCTTCTTCAACGACCTGGCCTGGAACATGTACCTCGACGGCATCGCAAAAGAGATCGAGGTGAGGTTTGGCGTCATAGTCGAGAGGGCCGACGTAAGGGGCCTTCCAACGGAGGAGTCGCTGCGCACCGGGAGCGGCCGGGGCTTCGATACCTTGCAGTACTCGAGCATATATCCACCTGAGAAGGTCGCGCTCCTGCATACGAGCAGGGACGGGCGATGGGGCTTTTTCCAGACCAGGGACTTGAGGGGATGGATAAGGATGGACAAGGTGGCCTTCGGTGAAAGGGATGACGTGTTGGATGAGCCAGGCGATTTTCTCGTCGTGACCGGAAGCAAGGTCAAGGTCTATGGCGATTACGGGCTTAAAGAGGAGGCCGGGGAGGTCGCCATGAGCGGCGTGCTCGCGCTCGCCGGGGCAAGGAAGGGTAGATCTCCATGGGCCGTCAAATTCCCTGTGAGGGGGGAGGACGGGGCCCTTGTCTGGACCGAGGCTTACATATCTCCGAGGGCGGGCGTCCACCGTGGTTATCTTCCCTATACGAGGAGGAACATAATAAGACAGGCCTTCAAGATGCTCGGCGAGGAGTACGGCTGGGGAGGAAGGGAAGGGCTCAGGGACTGTTCGCTTTTCATACAGGACCTTTTCGCCACGGTGGGGCTAAGGCTGCCAAGGAACTCAAGGCAGCAGGGATCAATAGGCGATGTCAGGGCCCATCTTGACGAGTACGGCACGAGAGAAGATATAGCCATGGCTTTGAGGGAGGCGGACCCGGGTGTGACCCTTTTGACACTTAACGGCCACGTGATGCTCCATATAGGGATATCCAAGGGGAAGCCCTTTGTAATACACCAGATATTCGCTTACGCCGACAGGGGAGGGGTCAAGCGCATCGGCAGGGTCGCGGTAACGGGCCTTGAGCTGGGAGGGCGCTCTCCTTTAGGGCCCATGAAAAAAAGGCTCCGGAGCGTAAACCGCGTTACCATACCCGCACATTACGGCGCGAGGGCTGGTATTGACAAAGAAGAAGTAATCTGATAGAATCAGCACAACTGTCACTCAATAGCCTCCGGGTTTGTCCTTCTGCTCTAATGCCTCTTTAATAATCAGTACGCGATACTGGGGCGGCAATCAAGGGTATAAACCAAAAAAGGAGGCAGGGCCATGAGGACAGACAAACTGAATGTAGGGGAGTTCATAGCGTTGCTCGCCGTGATAATCACTATAGCGGCAGGGGTGGCACTATCTTGACGGGCTGTCAAACTTAGACGGGGAAGGATGCTCAAAGGCTCCTTCCCTCTTTTTTTTGCCTCAACGCCTTCCTTGACTTCGCCTCTGGTTTATACTATTCTGGCTGTTGTAACCACTCATATTGATTGATTTTTTTGAGCCGCCCTCAAGCGGCTACCGGTGATGTCCGCGCGATGAACATAGGCAGCAAACTGATACTCTCATTCCTTCTGGCCACGCTGCTGCCGACCGTATTCCTGGCATTCCTTACCACCAACCTCATAAGCTCAAGCAAAAAAGAAGACGCCCAGGAGACTATCAACAACAACCTGAAGGCCGCATGGATGCAATATTACGCGCGCGCCTACCAGATGCAGTACGGCATGCTTCAGGCCTCTACCGAGCGCGCCATCAAGGACGCCATCAGGAGAAAGGACTCCAGCCTCCTGAGGGCGCAGATAATCGAATGGAAAAGGTACAGGCCCTATGTCGACCTCTGGGCCTTTGTCGACCCAAAAGCCTATACGATAGCCTCCTACAACACCCAGGCTACAGGCTACAGGCTCTCATTCAAAGGCCTTGTTGAGAAGTCCATCAGCCTGAAGAGCTCCTTCATCTCTACCGAGATAGTCCCGCGCGATATCCTCACCCTGGAACGCATCGACGCCAGGGCGCGGATAGAGTCAGAGACGGGGGTGGCGGAGAGCGCGGTCAAGGACGGGATGATGCTCGTCGTCATAACGCCGGTGATGGACGGCTCCGGAGCGGTGTTGGGCGCCATCATCACGGGCGACCTCATAAACAACGACTCATTCGTGCCTGATACTCTGGCCGAGTCCATCCCGGGCTCCCTTGTCACCATAGCGATGGGGCAGGTCCAGGTGTCGACCAACGTGACGGATAAGAACGGCAGGAGGACCGTAGGCCATCTTATCCCCGGTCAGGTCCTTGGCGAGATAAACAGGAGCCTTGGCTACAGGGGGGAGACCGAGATAGCTCAGAAGGCTTATGTCGCCGCCTTTGACCCGATAATAAACTACGAGGCCAGGATCATAGGCTCGCTTTTCGTGGGTGTGCCAAAGGAGAAGTTCGTAGAGCTCCAGTACAGGAACATCAAGGCCGTAACTACAATCGCGCTTCTCGGCTTCTTCATGGCCACCGGCGTGGCCTCTTTCCTGACCTATGTCATCACCAGGCCTATACTCTCCCTCAAGAAAAAGGCGCAGATGGTCTCTTCCGGCGACTTGAACGTCAGGATAGGCTCTGCGACCCAGGGCAAGGACGAGATAGCGGACCTGGCCCGCACTTTCGAGCTGATGCTGCAGAGCCTTCGCGACAAGGAACATAGCATCAAGGCCGGCCAGGAGAAGGTCGCAACGCAGAAAAAGCTCATCGAGTCGATAATAAACAGCCTGCCGTACTGCCTCTACGTCCTTGAGAGGAGCAAGGCCATAGTGGTCTGGAACCGGCACGCCTCTGAAGCATGCCCGATATGCAGGTGCGACAGCCCCGGCGAGGACTGCCATAACGAGAACTTCATGGCCCATACCCCTGACGGCCTCAGGGGAGAGCTGGAAAAGATCGTGGACAGCGTCTTTGAGACCGGGCGCGCGAGAAGCATCGAATACAAGCTCTCGGGCCCGGACGGCGCCGAGATGGTCATCTTTACCAGCATATTCCCAGTCCTTACCGGCGTACAGGGGCCTGCTGAGTACGTCGTATGGATGTCGGAGGACGTTACCAAGAAAAAGGAGATGGAGAGCAATATCATATCGAGCGAGAAGCTTGCCGCCGTGGGACAGCTCGCCGCGGGGATAGCGCACGAGGTCAACAACCCCCTTGGCGGGATCCTTAACTGCCTCTACAACTTCAAGAACTGCAGCCTTACCGACGAGCGCAAGGCCGAGTACCTGGATTTCATGGAGGACGGGATAAGGCGGGTGCAGAAGATAGTAAGGCAGCTTCTGGAGTTTTCGCAGCAGCACGCCCCTGAGCTTACGCTTACGGACCTGAACGCCATGATACAGGGCATAATCCCGCTCTTCGTCCACTCGGTCAAGGGCAAGGACGTGAGCCTCGTGGTGAACCTCGGCCAGGGGCTGCCGCCAATACTCGTCGACAAGCACCAGATCGAGCAGATACTCGTGAACCTCATCTTAAACGCGGTCCAGTCGGTCTCTGGCGCCGGGCGCATAGAGGTGAGCACAAAGTACGAGGGGCGCTGGTTCTGCATACAGGTCGCCGACAACGGCTGCGGCATACCCCAGGATAACCTCAAAAGGATTTTCGACCCGTTCTTCACGACCAAGGGCGTCGGCAAGGGCACGGGGTTGGGCCTGTCGGTGAGCCGTGGTATAATAGAACGGCATAAGGGCAGGATTGAGGTCGAAAGCCAGCCGGGCAAGGGCAGCACCTTCAAGGTGCTGCTGCCTATAAACCCGGGACAGGCGTAAGGAGGGGGCTTTGGCAAGGGAATCGAGGATACTCATAATAGACGACGAGCCGCTGATGCGCATCTCCATAAGCGACGCCTTGAAAGGGGACGGCTGCCAGGTCTTTGAGACCGCCTCCGGCAGGGAAGGGATAGCCCTTGCGAAGGACGGCGGCTTCGACATAGTGATAACCGACCTGAGGCTGCCTGACGTGGACGGTATAGAGGTCCTGAAATCCTGCAAGAGGCTCTCCCCTGATACCTTCGTAATCCTGATAACGGCTTACGGGGCGGTAGAGACGGCGGTAGAGGCCATGAAGTACGGTGCCTATGATTACATAACAAAGCCGTTCTCCATGGACGAGCTCCTTCTCATGATAAAGAGGATATTGAGGGTCAAGGACCTCGAGCGCGAGAACATCATGCTCAAGGAGCAGGTGGAGGGCAGGTACAACTTCAGCGGCATAATCGGCGGAAGTGAGAAGATGAACGAGATATTCGAGATGATAAAGGTCATCTCGCAGACCGATTCCACCGTGCTTATCCTGGGCGAGAGCGGCACAGGGAAAGAGCTTGTCGCCAACGCCGTCCATACGACGAGTCCCAGGAGGGACGAGCCTTATATAAAGGTGAGCTGCGCGGCTATCCCAGAGACCCTCCTTGAGGCCGAGCTCTTCGGCTACGAGAAAGGCGCGTACACGGGGGCGGTAAAGCAGAAGAAGGGGAGGTTCGAGCTCGCGAACAAGGGGACGATCTTCCTGGACGAGATAGGCGAGCTTACTCCCGCGATACAGGTGAAGCTTCTACGTGTCCTCCAGGAGAAGGAGTTCGACAGGCTCGGCGGGACCGAGACCATAAGCGTGGACGTGAGGATAATCTGCGCAACGCAACGGGACCTTAAAAAAGAGGTGCACAAGGGCACATTCAGGGAAGACCTCTACTACAGGCTTAACGTGGTCCCGGTCACGCTTCCTCCCCTCAGGGAGAGGAAGGGCGACATAGTGATGCTTGCCAATCACTTCCTGGGCTACTATTCCAGCCTTTACAAGAAGAACGTCAAGTCGTTTTCCGCTGACGCCCTTGAGCTGCTCCTCAAGCACCCATTCCCTGGGAACGTGAGAGAGCTTGAGCACGCGGTGGAAAGGGCGGTGGTGATGGGCAAGAGCGATGAGGTCCAGCCCTGGGACTTACCCGACGAGATAAGCGGCGCGAATTTGAGCGACTGCCTCAAGGCCTTCCATAACGGTAATAGCTACGAGCACCTTACAAAGGCCATGAAGGACTTTGAGAGGCGCTATATCGCGAAGGTGCTCGAAGAGACGAAGGGGAATAAGACTATGGCGGCCAAGCTCCTGGGGGTGTCAAGGAAGACCCTGTGGGAAAAGTGCAAGCTGCTGGATATGGCAAGTGGAGATTAGCAGTAGCCTTTAAGGCTTTCATGCCTTTGACCTGGCCTTAAATATCCTTTCTATCTTACCGTAATCATTGATTATTTTGATATTGTCGTAAGCGCCTGTGGCCTCTGCCTCAGCCATTACGTCCTTTGATTGGCCGTAGCCTATCTCGATAGCCAGCCAGCCTCCGGGGGCAAGCCATGCTGGGGCCTCCCGCAATATCCTTCTTATGAACCTGAGCCCGTCAGCGCCTCCGGCAAGGGCGCCCCTGGGCTCAAAATCCTTTACCTCCGGGTCGAGCGTTTCTATCTCCATATCCGCTATATAGGGCGGGTTGGATAAGAGCATCTGAGCCCTGCCTCGAAGCTCCCGTGGCAGCGCGCCAAAGAGGTCTCCTTCGAGGAATACTACCCTCTCAGCGACACCGGCCCTTTGGGCGTTCTCGCTTGCCACTTTAAGGGCGTTGGCGGAGATATCCGAGGCATAGACGATAGCGCCGGGGATCTCTTTGGCGGTCGAGACCGCAATGCACCCGCTGCCCGTGCAGAGGTCGATTATAGTAAGGCGCTCTTTTGTCTGCCCTATCGTCTTTATCGCCTCTTCGACCAGTAGCTCTGTCTCAGGCCTCGGTATGAGGACGTCCCTGGTGACCTTGAGGACGAGCCCCCTGAACTCCGCCTCGCCGAAGATGTACTGCGAAGGCTCCCTGTTGAGCCTTCTTTTTACCGCGTCCCTGATGGCGTTCTCATCCCTTTCGCCGATTTTTTTCCCAGCGTTAAGCAGCAGCTCGTGCCTTTTCGCGCCAAGGATGTGCATGAGGATGAACTCTGATTCGCTCCGTGCGTCCGGAACGCCGCCTTTGGACAGCTCATTATACGCCCATATAAGCGCCGTGCCTGTCGTGAGGCCTGTATCTTTCATGTGAGATCCCATAAACCAAAAAAATAATTTAAATCTCAGGGATTGTCAAAGGATTCCGGTAAGGGGCTGGAATATAATATGGCTGAGGTCTTGAGGGTGGGCTCAAGACCTCTCTGGATGCATGATACGGCTCAGGGCTCTTCTCCGAACTCGGCGACCCTCGGTTTTACGATCTCCTCAAAATCCTTGTACCTCATCTCCACCGCCTCGTAATGGGTGCCCGCGTTGAAGTAGATATTCTCGTCCTCTGTAAGAGACCTGTCGACGACCGTCTCTATGTTGTAAAGGTTGCCGAAAGGCGGCTCCGCGCCGGTCTCGCAATCGGAGAAGACGCCGCGGAACTCATCTTCGCTCGCCAGTTTTACGGCTTTTTCTCCGAGCGCCTCCCTGAGCTTTTTAAAGTCCACCTTGCAATGGGCCGGCAGGACCGCCATCACGAGATCTCCGTTTGCCCGGACTATTACGGATTTGGCGAGTTCTTTGCCCTTTACGTGCAGCGTGGCGGCTATCTCCTGCGCGGTGTAAGCCTCCGGGTGGACGAGTGACTTGAACCATACGTGCTTTTCGTTCAGAAGGTTTTCAAGCCTTTTGGGTATCATGCTCATCCCTCCTTTCATGTTGGCAGGCTGCTGAAAAAAGGCCAATCCGCGGTGTCGTCCTCAAAATCCGTTTGAGGCGTACCCAGGTACGCCTCATTCTTCCTGTTTCGACTCCTTGCGTCTTGACCTCATTTGAAGCCTGGGCCTGGTTTTGAGTTTTTCAGCAACCTGTTAGATTATATACCCGTTAGCGGCTGACGGGCAAAACCGGGGGCTATAATCAGAATGTGGCTTTTTTTGAGGAGGGTCGGATGGACATACTGATACTGCCATTTGGCCGGGTGGACAAAAGGATAGTAGAAGAGCTTTGCCTTGACCTCGCAAAGCTCTTCGGGTAAAAGGTCTTCGCTGGAAAGGCTCTGCAGAGGCCTGCCTTCGCCTATGACCCCGAAAGGGGGCAGTACAGCTCGACCTCGATAATATATTCGATCATGGATATGCCTGATATGCGCCATGAAAGGGTGCTCGGCATAGTGGCCCAGGACCTTTTCGCCTCAGGGCTCAACTTCGTCTTCGGCGAGGCCGGGTCAAAGGCGGCCGTGATATCGATTTTAAGGCTCTGCGAGGGTTTCTATGACAGGCCTGAGGACAGGACGCTTCTCCGGAGAAGGACCCTTACCGAGGCCGCCCACGAGCTTGGCCATACCTGCGGCCTTGGCCACTGCCAGGACGCGGACTGCGTCATGTTCTTTTCCAATACGCTTGCCGACACAGACAGGAAAGGGCCTTATTTCAAAGGGAGATGTCTGGAGAGGCTGGTCGAGACAGGAGCTCTCAAGCAGAAGTAGCCCCGGCAAGCCGGGGCTACTTCAACCACATTACGCGGCCTGAGCTTTTTTTATTACCATCGCACGCTCGGCATCAGAGAGGAAGGAGTCCGATTCCGGGTAGAGTATATGCTCCTCTTTCATGTTGTGGTCCAGGAGGACGCCTGTAAGCGAGCTTGAGCCGTTTTTGACCCCTGCCGCGTCATGGCCGTCGGTCGAGGAGAGTATGGAGTCGAGCAGGGCCTGTATATCTTTGTGCTCCATCCTCATGACGAAGGTAGGGCCTGCGTCCCGCATGCCGGTCTTCTCCTCGAATACGGGGAAGAGGATATCCTCCTCTATCCTTATATGCCTTTTGAGGCCGAGGCTGAACTCTCTAAAGTCCGTGGAAGCGTCATCCCAACGCCCCTCCCTTACGGCCGAATGGAACCTTTCGAATATTTCGTCGAGCCTCCTGTGGTCGGTTTGAAGGTAGTCGGTTATGGTCCTGTTCACGGACGGGGCCGCCAGTTTTACAATGCTCACCCTCCAGGCCTGCGGCCCCTGCTCGAGCGGCCACCAGTCGAACTCGCCATCGTGCTCGACCTGGAACTGGTACAGGAGAGGCTTTGGCTCGTGGTCGTTTACGAGTATGAAAGACTCTCCCGGCTTTAGGTTGTTGTAGGTCTCGAATATCCTTGAATGCCGGTCCCTTGGCACCATCTGCCTGACGTCCAATATATTCCCCATTCTGTCCCTCCTATTTCTTTTTTCCTTATAGGCTGCTGAAAAAGGCCAATCTGCGGCGTACCATCCAAGTATTGCCTCATTCCTCCTGTTTCGACTCCTTGCATCTTGACCTCATTTGAAGCCTGAACCTGTGTTTGAATTTTTCAGTAACCTGCAAATTGTATTTTGCAACAATCACAGGAGAATAATAATGACAAAAATCAATATGGACTGACTTCTGAAAAACCGGGCCGGGACGGTGTAATGGAGGAACAAAGGACGGGAAGCTGAGCTATCCCGCTTTTTTAGAGGGCTACCTACCCGAAGCTTTAGCGTAATAGGTCATCGCCTCAGGCAGAAAACCCTTTAGCGCCTCTATCCTATGGCGGTCGCTTGGGTGGGTGGAGAGGAACTGCGGGGGCTTTGTCCCTTTGTCCCTGGCGAGCATCCTTTCCCAGAAGTCTATGGCGGCCTGAGGGTTGTATCCAGCTTTTGCCATGAGTATAAGGCCTATCCTGTCGGCCTCAAGCTCGTGTTTTCTGCTGTAGGGGAGAAGGAGGCCCACCTTCGCGCCTATCCCGTAGGCCTGCATCACCCCTTCCCGCACCACGGGGCTCCTGCCGGAGAGGGCCGCCAAAAGGGCGCTCTGCCCGATGGAGAGCGCCTGCTGCTGCGACATCCTCTCAGCGCCGTGCCTGGCGATGACGTGGGCGACCTCGTGCCCCATAACGGCAGCGATGCCGGAGGAGTCCTGTGTGACGGGCATAATGCCGGTATAGAAGGCCACCTTGCCCCCAGGCAGGGCAAAGGCGTTCACCTCAGGGCTGTCGATAACGACGAATTCCCATTTGAACTCCGGCTTGTCGGCAGCCGCGGCTATCCTTGACCCAACCTCCCGCACCAGTGAATTGTAGCGTTGGTCATCGCTCAGGGCGGATTCCTTCTTGACCTGCCGGAAAAGGGTCTCACCGACGGCCTCCTCCTGCTCCTCCGAGACCATCATGAACTGCTCGCGTTCCGTGTAGGGAACCCTGGCGCAAGCCGCTGCCAGGAAAAGGATGAGGGCTGAAAGCAGGAATTTCTTCATTTTATATCCATCCTGACCTGTTTTTTTTAATATTTCTGATTCTACCAATTTTTGGAAGATTTACATACCCGCTTTAAGTGAGGAAAGGGGGAACGCGGCAGCAAAAAAAAGCCTGTTTCATGGTTTTTCTTTAGCAATTACAGTAACTTGACAAGCCATTAAAAAGCTCTAAAGTTATATTAGGAGAACAACTTCCAGATATGAAATCCCTTGAAGGAAGGAGGGGAATATATGGCACGCAAGATATGTCACATCAACAGCGCGAATGTTGATGACTTCAAAAAAAACGTAGGTATCAGCGTTAACGAGGCGAAAAGACTGGTAGATTACAGGAGCGAGCACGGGCCTTTCAGGAGTCTGGACGACCTCATGAGCATCCCGGGGTTTGGGCCCAGCACCGTCGATAAGATAAAAAGCGAGTGCGACCTTGATTAAGCTGGTGCCTACCGCTTGGACCGGACAGGTTAAGGCCTGTCCGGTTTTTTTGTGCGACAGGCCGCTGAAAAAGTAAGCCTCATTCATCAAACGGCGAGAATAGCCTCGCATATGGACCTTTTTGAGCAACCTGCTAATAAACAAGGAGGCGATCATGAGCGAAAGCGAATCCCGGATCTGTAATCTTCTCAGGGACCTCAAGATGAGGTCAGGCTATGAGTCTGTTCCGGATTGGTTTAAATCCAACGTGGATGAGGCCATGTTCCTATTTGAGATAGGTAAGACCCCGAACACGGAGTTCCTTAAAAGGATAGCTCAGTACCTTGAGTTTGAGGCGGGCCAGGACCTCAGGAACTCGATGCTCCTTGAGCTTTTGAGGGATTATATCCGGACCTTGCGCCACTTCCGCTAACCGGACAAACCTTCCAGAGGGCCTGTTTCGTTTGTATTTACAGGTGTTTTAAAGGGGATCTGCAGGACGTTATCTTACTCAATCCTTTTCCCATACTTCCATCCACCCTTTGTACTACTCGTAATTCAATCCTTTTCAGACCAAGAATGAGCCTCCAATCCTATACAGGGGAATAAGCCCGTTCCGATAATAAATAAAGAGGACGAGTATCAGGAGATATATGCATAAGAGCTCCGTTTCTGTGCTTGACGAATTCATGATTTCCAGCTCTGGCGGCAAGTGGAAGCCCGTTGCCGCCGGTCTTGCGCTTGTTGCCTTCGCTATCGCGTTCAGGTTTTATTCTGGCTCCAGCCTTGAAAGCGCCATGGTCTCAGGTGTTTTCACGGCCCTGGCCGTGCTCGTTACCGTGATCTCGTGCAGGCGCCCTGGCGTAAAGCTCTTTGAGCTTGGGGATGAAGAGCTTATAAGGGAACTGGCCGAAGGGACGGAGCACTATACCGCCAGGAGGCAGCGGCTTCAGAGGTTTTTCAGCTCCCAGCGTGACCTCAACATCCTGACCAGCGGCCACCTTGACGAAGTGATAAGGCATACCGAACAGGCGGCAGGCCGGATAATAAACAAGTCGCGGGAAATAGACGCCTCGATGTGCATGATGCAGAAGACCATAGAGGACCTCCAGGGGCAGAGCGAGTCGCTGGCGGCCGCTTCCAGCGAGACGATAAGGCGTAACGAGACCAACATGGCAAGCCTCAAGGGATACATAGAAAAGCGCAGGGCTGACATAGATGATGACTACAAGACGGTGCTGGCGCTCGCCCAGGAGGCCAGGTCGATGACCGGCCTTGTCGACCTCCTGAAGGAGATAAGCGACCAGACCAACCTCCTGGCCCTGAACGCGGCCATCGAGGCGGCCAGGGCCGGCGAGCACGGCAGGGGCTTTGCCATAGTGGCGGACGAGGTGAGAAAGCTCTCAAAGCATTCTGATGAGGCCGCCGGCAAGATAGGCAAGGCCATGGTAAAGATGGCCGACGAGATAGAGCACAAGTTCGCTGTGAAGCTCAACCAGGGCAGGAACAACGATGAGTCCAGCCAGCTTGTCGAGCTTCAGTCCCAGCTCTCCAGGCTCGGGGAGGGTTACCGTAAGCTCGACAGCCTCAACATGCAGATACTCCAGCAGGTGAGCGAGAGCGGAGCCCAGGTGGCCGGAGAGGTGCTCGAACTTATCTCCGGGGTCCAGTTCCAGGACATAGTCCGCCAGCAGATTGAGCTTGTCATAAAGACCATAACCGAAGGCGGCGAGCATATGAAGGCATTGGAGGGCTGCCTTGAGGACAAGTGCCTGTGCAATACCGGGGTCTGCAGGATAAGCGAGTTCGGCATAGAGGACGTGCACAAGCATTATGTGATGGAGAACCAGAGGTTCACGCACGATTCAGTGGCCGATTCGACAGGCGGGGGCGCCCGGCCCCAGGCTGTAAGGCCGGCGGCGCAAAGCGACGTAACGTTCTTTTAAGCTGGGAGGAGAGAAATGGCTAAGACTGTAATGGTTGTTGATGACTCGGTTTCAATAAGGCAGGTGATGAACCTGACCCTTAAAAGGGCCGGGTACGATGTCGTAGAGGCGTGCGACGGATCGGACGCGCTCGGGAAGCTCGATGGCCAGAGGGTAAGCCTCATCGTATGCGACGTGAACATGCCTAACATGGACGGCATCTCGTTCCTTAAATCTCTGAAGGAAAGGCAGAGCCACAGGTTCACTCCCGTGATAATGCTCACCACCGAGTCGCAGGAATCCAAAAAGCAGGAAGGCAAGGCCGCCGGGGCAAAGGCATGGGTCGTGAAGCCCTTCAAGCCGGAGCAGATGCTCGAAGCCGTAGCCAAACTGATACTGCCCTGAGGAGGCGATATGCCGCTGTACGTTAGAACATCCGGTGAAGCATGCCGCGTGAGGATAGATGGCGAGATGAACATCTATAACGCGGGCGAGATAAAAGAAGGGCTTATCAAGGCGGTCGCGGACGCGCGCGATATAGCGCTCGACCTTTCTGGTGTTTCCGAGATCGATACCGCGGGCCTTCAGGTGCTGCTGCTGGCGCGCAGGGAAGCGCAAAGGTGCGAGAAACCGTTCAGGATGGCCCTGGCAAGCCCCCAGGTCGAGGCTGTCATAGGCCTTTTCGACCTCAGGGACTTCTTCGGAGCGGAAAGGGAGAGCGCATAGATGGAACTCGATCTCGGACAGGTAAGGAATACCTTCATAGCCGAAAGCCAGGACCTCCTTCGTGAGATGGAGAGCGCTCTGCTTGAGCTGGAAAGCGACCCTGCCGACCAGAACGCCCTGAACGCGCTATTCAGGGCGGCTCATACGATAAAGGGCTCGTCCGGGGTGCTTGGCATCGGGACAGTTGAGAGGTTCACGCACCTTGCCGAGAACCTTCTGGATAAGATGAGGGCAGGGGAGATAAAGGCGTCACCTGGCAACGTTGAGCTCCTCCTGCAGTGCAGGGACCACATCGCCACGCTGATAGACCGCGCCTCCGGCGATACGGAAGAGCTCCCCGCGGAAGTGCTCAGGCAGGATAGCGAACTTTCGGAAAGGCTCAACGCCTGCCTTGGGGCAGGGGATTCGGGGCATCAGGCGGCGGCCCAGGAACAGGTGAGCGAAGCGGGACACGGGCCCAGCTCCAATACCGACGCGTGGCATATCTCGATAAGGTTCGGGAAAGACGTGCTGAGAGGCGGCATGGACCCGATATCGTTCATCTCGTATCTGGCGAAGATGGGCGAGATCACGAGCATCACTACACTTTTATGCTCGATGCCGGCGCCGGCTGAGATGGACCATGAGAGTTGCTACCTTGGCTTCGAGATAGACATTAAAAGCGACTTCGACAAACAGTCGCTTTACGACGTCTTCGAGTTTGTGCGCGAGGACAGTTTCATACATATACTTCCCCCCTGCAGCAGGATAGCCTCGTATATAGAGCTCATAAACAATCAGCCTGAGAATACGCTCCTTCTGGGCGAGATACTCGTTAAAGGCGGCGCGCTCACGAGAGAAGAGCTCGACTCGGCCCTCAAAATGCAGAACGAAAGGCCGGGATCGACGGACAGGCCCCGCATAGGCGAGATACTCGTAAACGAGGGCTCCACTTACCACGAGATAATAGACGCGGCTCTTGAGAAGCAGAAGAGGAACAAGGTGGTGAGCGCGAGGGAGGCCGCAACCATCAGGATAGACGCCGCCAAGCTCGATTCCCTGATGAACCTCGTAGGCGAGCTCGTCATCGCCGGCGCCAGCATAGACCAGCACGCGCAGAGGATAGCCGATACGTCCATGCAGGAGTCGGCCTCCATGATGCTCCGCCTTGTCGAGGAGATCAGGGGGAGCGCCATGAAGGTCAGGATGGTGCCAATAGGCGATACATTCAGCCGCTTCAGAAGGGTCGTGAGGGACATAAGCCGCGACCTCGGCAAGGAGATAGAACTTGTGATATCCGGCGCGGACACGGAGCTCGACAAGAACGTGATCGAGAAGATAAGCGACCCGCTAATGCACCTGGTAAGGAACGCCGCGGACCACGGCATTGAAACGCCTCAGGAAAGAGGGGAGCGTGGCAAGAAGCCGTCCGGGACAATATGCCTTAACGCGTGTCATGACGCCGGGAGCATAGTAATAGAGGTCATCGATGACGGAAAGGGGTTCGATAGGGAGAAGATAGCCGCCAAGGCCGCCTCCCTCGGGCTCATCACCCCCGGCCAGCAGCTCACAGATTCCGAGGTATATAAGCTCATATTCGAGCCAGGCTTCTCGACCGCCGCCGAGGTCACGAAGTTCTCCGGCAGGGGGGTCGGCATGGACGTCGTAAGGAAGAACATAGAGGCCCTCCGTGGCACTATAGACATGGAGAGCAGCCTGGACGCAGGGACTACTGTCAGGATCCGCCTCCCGCTTACAATGGCGATAATAGACGGCTTCATGGTCGGCATCGGGGATTCCCCTTACATAATCCCGCTCGACATGGTCGTCGAGTGCATGGAGCTTTCGGAAGAGGACAGAAAGGCAGCTGGAAAGAGGAACTACATAAACCTCCGTGGCGAGGTTCTGCCATTCGTAAGGCTACGCGAGTTTTTTAACCAGTCCGGGGATTCGGCGAAGTACGAGAATATCGTCATAGTGCAGTACTCAGGGCACAAGATCGGGCTTGTGGTCGATGAGCTTTTTGGCGAGGTGCAAACGGTCATCAAGTCCCTTGGCAGGGCCTACAGGGAAGTCAAAGGCATCTCCGGGGCGACGATACTCGGCAACGGCAGGGTGGCGCTCATACTCGATGTGCCAAGGCTGATCCAATCCATAGAGGCGCTGCGGCTTTCAGCCTGACCCGGCGAGCCGTATGGGTCCTGAGAGAGCTGTTTGATTGTTTTTTAATATGGCTGTGGAACGATAACAAGTCTGGTTAACAAAAAAGTGGGGGTTTTCCAATGGGGTTTTTCAGGGATATGAAAACTAAGTCGAAGCTCTTCGTGAGCTTTGCGGTAGTGGTGGTCATTATCGTGGGATTTGGGGCGCTTAGCGTGAACCGCATCACCGATACCAGGGACAGCATGCATTCCATGTATGCCAACAGGCTCGTCCCGGCCATCGACCTGGGTGAGATAGGTCGGAACCTGTACGGCATAGCCAGGACGGCGCTGCGTATCTCGATGGAAAAGGACCAGGGCAAGAGGCAGGAATTCTTCAACAACACTGAGAGCAGCAAAAAAGAGATAGAGAGGCTTATTGAGAAGATATCAGCCGTGGAGATGGCCCCTGAGGAGAGGCAGGTCCTGGATGAGTTCAGGGGCGCGTGGCAGCAGTATATCGCTGTTACTATGGATACGTATAACTTCGCGGTACAGGGCAAGCTTGAGGAGGCTAAAAACAACGCCTTTGTCGTAGTGCCGCCCAAGTTCAAGGTCACAGACGAAAAGCTCAGGATGCTTATAGAGATTCAGGACAAGGTCGGCCAGGAGCTTTACAATAAGGCAAGCAGCAACGCTGTTTTTACGAGGAACACGGTGATCGCCGCTGCCGTGCTGGCCATAGCCGTCGCCGTAACCTTTGTCTTTTTGCTTACCGGTATCATAGCCAGGCCTATCGTAGAGGTGACCTCTCTTGCCAACAGGCTCTCCCAGGGCGATCTTACGGTTGACGTGCACGTCAGGGGCAGAGACGAGATAGGCCAGCTTACGGAAGCCTTCAGGAATATGGTCGTGAAGCTCCGCGAGGTTGTCACCAACGTAAGGGCGGTCTCTGATAACGTTGCCTCCGGCGCGCAGGAGCTCTCAGGCGGCGCCCACCAGATATCCCAGGGCGCAACCGAGCAGGCGGCATCTATCGAAGAGACTTCTTCTTCCATGGAGCAGATGACCGCGAACATAAGGCAGAACTCTGATAATGCCCAGCAGACCGAGAAGATAGCCCATAAGTCCGCCGCTGACGCGAAGGAGAGCGGTCAGGCGGTGACCGAGACGGTTAGCGCGATGAAGGAGATAGCCTCGAAGATATCGATAATCGAGGAGATAGCCAGGCAGACGAACCTTTTGGCCTTGAACGCCGCTATCGAGGCCGCCAGGGCCGGCGAGCACGGCAAGGGCTTCGCGGTCGTTGCCTCCGAGGTGAGAAAGCTCGCCGAGAGGAGCCAGACAGCCGCCGGGGAGATCAGTAACCTTTCCGCGTCGAGCGTTGGGATAGCTGAAAAGGCCGGCGAGATGCTCGCCAAGCTTGTGCCGGACATACAGAAGACCTCTGAGCTGGTGCAGGAGATAACGGCCGCGAGCGCCGAGCAGAACTCAGGCGCGGAGCAGATAAACAAGGCGTTGCAGCAGCTCGACCAGGTCATCCAGCAGAACGCGAGCGGCGCCGAGGAGCTTGCGTCTACCTCGGAGGAGCTCTCCTCGCAGTCCGAGCAGCTCCAGACGACGATAGCGTTTTTCAAGATAGCCGAATCGGAAGGCGCGAGGAAGGTAGTGCCGATGGTGAAGGCGAGGCCCCAGGCCAGGGTGAGGGCCCATCAGGCGCACGCCAGGCCGGTGAAGGCTGTGGCCAACGGCGGCGTCAAGATAGACCTCGGCGCTGGCAGGGACGACGAAGACGGCGAGTTCGTCAAATACTGAGCGGGAGGCATGAGTATGGCTGAAGTATCCGAGAGCATGCAGTACCTCACGTTCAGGTTGGACGACGAGGTCTTCGCAACCGACATAACGCAGGTAAGGGAGGTCCTTGATTTTACCGCGGTGACCAGGGTTCCGAGGACGCCTGATTTCATGCGTGGGGTTATAAACCTTCGGGGCAGCGTGGTGCCTGTGGTGGACATGCGCCTCAA